>JAIXTS010000149.1 GCA_027483805.1 Azospirillum sp.
AAGCGGCGCGAAAAAAGGTGCCGACCGAATACATGCCCGACTTCAACGAACTGGAAGAAATCCTCTCCCAGATCAACTGATCCTGATTGGACCGTATTTCTGCCGACCGGAAACACGCTCCAATCATGCGTTTTGCTCAATTGCCCGCGCTGCATTCGCAGCTTGGCCACGCCGCAGGGGCGGCGCGGCGGCAGTCGCCGCCGGAACTGTTTCCGGTCAGCCGAAAACAGCTCTATTACGCAAAAAAAGCCGCCGGGTCTGATCACCCGGCGGCTTTTTTGTGCTTGCCGGTCTCCGTTTCCTCAGGAAGTCGTTCCAAATCGGAGAATTCCGGAAAAAACCGGAACCCTATCCGTAAGCAATGGAAATGCCCCTTTTCCGACCGACGGACCGACGTATGCTCGAAGGCCGTGACAATGTCTTCCCCGCGTTCCGGCCCCGAAGTTTCCCTGCGCATTTGTGACGGCTTCTCAACAAGGGAGCGGATTCCATGCGTCTGTCGATGAAGATCCTGGCCCCTGTGGCCATCCTTTCCTTGGTTGCCCTGGTCGTGGTCGCAACGGCCCTGTGGTCCAAGGCCCGGGTCACAAGTGCCACCGATGCCCTGAACCAAGCCAACCAAGCAGCCTTGGCTGCGGGTGAACTGCGCTCCATCAGCCGGGCCTTGCAGCGTGATGCCCTGAACCTGATCTTCGAGCCGGCAGATGGACAGGCTGCCATTGCGGCACGCTTCGACAAGCGTCTGGAGGGGCTGGAGGCCGCGGTCGCCACCATGCGGTCCCTGGCCCCGCCGGTCCCGAACAGCGATCCTGCGGCCATCGCAGCCAGTCAGGTGCCGGTGGTTGCCGCCTTGCGGGATGTCCGGGCCCTGGCGCTTGATGGCAAATCGGCCGATGCCCATGCCCTTTTTCGGGAAAAGCTGCGCGCGGTCGAACGCACGGCCTCGGAGAAGACCGATCCCTATATCGGGCAGTTGGAAAAATCCGTGGCGGCGCTGACCGCCGAACTGCACGCGCTGGAACGGTTTACCACCTGGACCCTGTCCCTGACGGCCTTGGTTGGCACGCTGGGTGGCATCGGCCTGTCGCTGGTGGTGGCGTTGCGCGGCGTCACGTCTCCGCTGAACCGGCTGATCGGTGCCATGGGCCGGCTGGCGGCGAATGACCTGAAGGTCACGCTCGCGGATACGGACCGCACCGATGAGATCGGGGAAATGGCGCGTGCCGTGGCCGTGTTCCGCGATGGGATGGAGCGTGCCGAACGGCTGGCCCGAGAACAGAATGAGGCGGAGGCGACGATGGCCACCCGCCGGGCCAACCGCGAGAGGCTGGTCAAGGAGTTCGTGGGCCGGATGGAGGCGATTGTGGCCGAACTGGCCGGGAATGCGGGTGGCTTGCAGACGCAGGCCAACGGCCTTCAGCGCGCCGCCACTTCGGCCGCTGACCGGACCAGTGCCGCTGCCGCAGCTTCCAACCGCACCAGCGCCAATGTGCAGACAGTGGCCGCCGCGACGGAGGAACTGGCCGCCAGCATCCGGGAAATCAGCCGACAATCGGCGCAGGTGGCGGCACTTGCCGGCGACGGGGCCGATGGGGCGCAGCGCACCGCCCGTGATATCGCCGCCCTGGCCGATAATGTCGCGCAGATCGGCCAGATCGTGGACCTGATTGACGGGATCGCGGCCCAGACGAACCTGCTCGCGCTCAATGCCACCATCGAAGCGGCGCGCGCCGGCGATGCGGGGCGGGGATTTGCCATCGTCGCTTCAGAAGTGAAGGCGCTGGCCAATCAGACGGCCTCGGCGACGGAGGATATCCGGCAGCGGGTGGAAGGGGTGCAGGCCGCCACGCGCGGGTCGGTCGGTGCCATCGGCGCCATCGTCACCGCCATCGACCAGATCCGCAGCATGACAGGCGCCATTGCCGCCGCCGTGGAGGAACAGTCAGCGGCAACGGCGGAAATCACCCGCAATGTGCAGGCGGCGGCCGTCGGGACGGAGGATATCCGCCAGGATCTGGACGGGCTGGTGGGCGTTGCGGGCGAAACGGGAGAAACCTCGCGCCAGGTGACCGGCACGGCCGACGGTGTTGCGGGGCAGGCGGTTACCCTCCGTCGTGATGTCTGTGGCTTTGTTGAACAGTTGGCGGCCGCCTGACAGCCATAAAAGACACACCCGTGCTTTGGGCATGGGATGGCGGCTTGACCCGTGCGGCGGCGGCGGTCCATGGTGGGGGCGCAAACGGAAACAGGACCACCA
This sequence comes from Azospirillum sp., assembly GCA_027483805.1. Lineage (GTDB taxonomy): Bacteria > Pseudomonadota > Alphaproteobacteria > Azospirillales > Azospirillaceae > Niveispirillum. The sequence continues at coordinate 2,258 of JAIXTS010000149.1, forward strand.
TGCCCGCTGCTTCCTCTCCCCGCCGGTACATGCGGCACCAGTCGATATGGCTGGCGGACGATGGCTGGGGCGTGGAATTGATCGACCAGACGGCGCTGCCGGCCCAATGTGTGGTCCGCCGTCTGGCCAGTGTCGGCGATGTGCTGGGCGCCATCATGGGGTCGGCGGCGCGCGGTCCTGGTCTTGTATCGGTGCTTGCCGGCTATGGTTTGGCGCTGGCCGCCCGGCGCGATCCCGATATGGTGCCGGTGATGACGGCATGGCACGCCCTGGCGGCCACCGACCCCCGTTGCCCTCGCCTGCGCGGGGTGCTGGACCGGATGCGGGAGGTGCTGGACGTCACGCCCCCCATCGAACGGGCGCAGCGCGCCTATATGGAGGCCGACGCCATCGCGGCGGAGGAGCTGGCCGGCAACCTGGCCATCGGCCGCCATGCCATGGGCCTGCTTCGCCGAGTCGGGGCCGGTGGCGGCGATGGCATGCCGCAGACGATATTGCTGGCCGCTGAGCCGGGCTGGCTCTCTTCGGTCGGCTGGGGGGCGGCATCCGCCGGCCTGTATCTGGCACAGGAGCAGGTCGATTTGCGCCGCGCCACCGGCGGCGTCCTGGGCGAGGATATCGCTCCGCCGCAGGTGGTCACCATCGGCCCGCTTACCGCGTGGGAAATGATGGAAGCCGGCATCCCGCACAGCCCCTGTGACCTGGATGGTGCCTTGGATCTGGTGCAACGCGGCGTTGTTGAGCGGCTGTTTGTGGCCGCCTTGCGGTCCAGTGCGCGTGGCGACGTCATGGCCCCGGTGGGCACGGGGGAGTTGGCACGGGCCGCCCGGTCGGTCGGCATCCCGTTGCATGTCTGCCTGCCCGCCGCGGCCATCAACTGGCAGGCGCTGGGACCCGCCACCATCACGGCCAGCGGTATGGATGTCCTGCCCCTATCCCTGATCAGCGGCTTCATCACCGATCGGGGGCCGGTTGCTGCGGAGGCTGACGCCCTGCTGGACCGGTTCCCCGACCACGAACCCCTGTCCTACGGCGAACTGCCCGCCGCCAACGACGCCTGAGCGTTCCCGGTCCGAATTTGGGCATGTCGGGGCAGTCATGATCTCCCAGGCGGGGCGCGGGTTGCGGCCCTTTCCCCCATATCCATCGAAGGCCTGGAAAAGCCCAAAAGTCAGCGCCCTGAAGTGCTGAGGGGTCGGCCTTTCAAGTGTCGGCGCGGATGCCAATGCCCCAGTATTCTGGCCGTTGGTATGGAAACCAGCAGAACATGAGCCGTATGGAAGCCCTGAACAGAAAAAAGCCGGCACCCAGATGGGTACCGGCTTTCCTGACCTTCGTCCGTTCCCCCGATCAGAGGACGCGGGCGATTTCCTCCATCTCGAAGGCTTCGATGATGTCGCCTTCGCGGATATCGTCGTAATTCTCGAAGGCCATGCCGCATTCGAAACCTTCGCGCACTTCGCGGACTTCGTCCTTCATGCGCTTCAGGGTCTTCAGCGTGCCCTCGTGGATCACGACATTGTCGCGCAGCAGACGGACCTTGGCGCCGCGCTTCACGATGCCTTCGGTCACGCGGCAACCTGCGACCTTGCCGACCTTGGTGATGTTGAAGACCTGCAGGATCTGCGCGTTGCCCAGGAACTTCTCCCGGAGCGTCGGCGCCAGCATGCCGGTCAGCATCTGCTTCACGTCATCGATGATGTCGTAAATGATCGAGTAGTAGCGGATTTCGACGCCGTCGCGCTTGGCCATGTCGCGGGCCTGCGGATTGGCGCGGACATTGAAGCCCACGACCAGACCCTTCGACGCGTTGGCCAGCGTGATGTCGCTTTCGGTGATGGCGCCCACGCCGGAGGTCAGCACACGCACCTTCACTTCCGTGTTCTCGGCCGTCAGCTTCTCCAGCGCACCGGAGATGGCTTCCACCGAGCCCTGCACGTCGCCCTTGATGACGATGGGCAGTTCCTTGGCCTCGCCGGCCTGGATCTGCTTGAACATCTGCTCCAGGGAACCACGGCCAGACTTGGCGCTTTCGGCTTCGCGCTTCTTGCGGGCACGGTATTCGGTGATCTCGCGGGCGCGGCTTTCGCTGTCGACCACGACCATCTCTTCACCGGCCAGCGGCACGCCGCCCAGGCCCAGAACCTCGACCGGCATGGCCGGCGGGGCGTCGGCAACATTGGTGCCACGGTCATTGACCAGGGCACGGACACGACCCCATTCGGAGCCGGCCACAACGATGTCGCCGACCTTCAGGGTACCGCGCTTGACCAGCACGGTGGCAACCGGACCGCGACCCTTGTCCAACTTGGCTTCGACCACGACGCCATCGGCGGTACGGTTCGGATTGGCCTTCAGCTCCAGGATTTCGGCCTGCAGCAGGATGGCTTCTTCCAGCTTGTCGAGGTTCAGACCGGCCTTGGCCGACACTTCCACGTCAAGCACGTCACCGCCCATGTCTTCCACGACCAGTTCATGCTGGAGCAGTTCCTGACGGACACGCTCCGGCTTGGCCGCAGGCAGGTCGCACTTGTTGATGGCGACGATGATCGGCACACCCGCCGCCTTGGCATGGCGGATAGCCTCGATCGTCTGCGGCATGACGCCGTCATCGGCGGCCACGACCAGCACCACCACGTCGGTGACATTGGCGCCGCGGGCACGCATCTCGGTAAAGGCCGCGTGGCCCGGCGTGTCGATGAAGGTGATCTTCGACCCGGACTTCAGCTGCACCTGATAGGCGCCGATATGCTGCGTGATGCCACCGGCCTCGCGGGCGGCGACGTCGGTCTTGCGCAGCGCGTCCAGCAGCGATGTCTTGCCATGGTCGACATGGCCCATGACCGTGACGACCGGCGGACGCGCCATCAGGTCCTCGGTACGATCCTGGTCGCCCTTCACGCCGATTTCAACGTCGCTCTCGGCCACGCGGATCGGACGGTGACCCAGCTCCTGCACTACCAGTTCGGCCGTATCGGCGTCGATGGTCTGGGTGATGGTAGCCATCACGCCCATGCGCATCAGGGTCTTGACGACATCGGCACCACGTTCGGCCATACGGTTGGCAAGATCGCCGACAGTGATGACTTCGGGGATGATGACATCGCGGGTGACCTTTTGGGTCTCCTGACGGCCGAACATGCGCAGCCGCTCACGCTCACGGGCACGCTTGGCGGCGGCCATGGAGCGCCCACGACGACCTTCGTCATCCGACAGCGCCTGAGAGATGGTCATCTTGCCGCCACGGCGCTTGTCGTCGACCTTGGCCTTGACCGGGGCGGCGGGCACCTTGGCAGCGGTCTTGCCAGCACCGGCCAGCTTGGCACGGCGGGCACCACTATCCTCTTCGTCGAAATCAGCCGGCGGACGGACACCAACCGGCGGGCGGGCAGCTGTCTGATCCTGCGTCGTCGTGGCAGGACGCGCGGCGGCCGGACGGCCCGAGCGGTCATCCTCAGTGGTGGCCGGGGCCGCATGACGCGACCGGCTGGTCTCCGCACGGGTAGCGGCCTCGGCCTTGCGGGCGTCCTCAGCTTCCTTGCGCTTGCGTTCGGCTTCGGCCACGGCGGCCTTCTCGGCCTCCTGAATGGCGCGCAGCTCTTCCAGCTCGCGGCGGCGGACCGTGTCTTCGTCAAGCGGTTCGGCTGCTCGGGCGGCCGCGTCGGCCTCGGCACGGGCAAGAGCCTCGGCACGGGCCCGCGCTGCGGCTTCGGCGGCGATTGCCGCCTCGGCCTCGGCGATGATCCGGGCTTCGGCCTCGGCCGCTTCCTGCACCGCACGTTCGCCTTCCGCCTCGGCGGCCGACCGCAGAGCGCGGATGCGCGCCTCACGCTCGGCATCGCTCAACTGACGGGGAGCGTTGCCACGCACCTGCGGGCCGCGGCCACCGGCCGCCCCCTCCGCTGCGCGGCGGGCGGCGGCACCGCCATCGGCCACGCCGGGAACGGCGCCCTTCTCGAAGGTCTTTTTGCGCTTGACCTCGACCGCCACTTCCTTGCCGCGTCCATGCGAGAAGCTCTGGCGCACGGTGCCGGACGCGCCTGCGCCGCCACCCGCCACCGGCTGTGCCGGGGCCGCCGGCTTCGG
>JAIXTS010000244.1 GCA_027483805.1 Azospirillum sp.
AAGTCCGCTGAGAAGCGCATCCGTCAGACCGCCACCCGGACTGAGGTCAATCGCGCCCGCGTCAGCCGTATCCGCACCTTCCTGAAGAAGGTTGAGACCGCCATCGCTTCCGGCGACAAGTCCGCCGCTGCTGAGGCTTTCAAGCTGGCACAGCCCGAGCTGATGCGCGGCACCTCCAAGGGCGTGCTGCACGCCAACACCGTCTCGCGCAAGCTGTCGCGCCTGTCGGGCCGTATCAAGGCCCTGGGCTGATATCTGGCTTGCCGTAAGGAAAACCCGCGCGGTGCGTCTCGCCCGCGCGGTTTTCTTTGTCGGCACGGGACGGACATGCCATCAGCAATCGGGCGCGGCCAATGTGTTCCGCTGCGAACGATTTTTGCTTTTTTCGGTGTTCCCTTTTCGGTCCCGTTGCGACTCTTCCCTCACCCCTCTAGCATCCTGGCTCCGCCGTCCGGTGTGACAATGGAAGCGATGCAGACGGGTGTATGTCGCCCTTGGATTGCAATCCAAGTTGGCGCATCGGATAGTGGATGCCAAGAAGCATCCCAGTTCCGGCCCCGCCGGTGGGCTGCCATTTCTTGAAATTCATGACCTGTACGAAGGGGGTATTCCGCAAGGGACCGTCCGTTGTTACGGTTTTGTGTTTCCGCAACCATCCGCATTACCCACTATAAGGGTGAACCGAACGTAAGGATGGGCGGGCCGGGTACCGGTGGGGCGGTGCCAATGGCGACATTGGCCCATGATCATGGGGAAATCCGGCCGGCCCGGCAGATGCGGCAGGACGGTGGGACAAGGTGGGCCGAACGGGTCCACGGATCGGGCGGTTGTTGATCGCCGATATGTTTTTCATGGGTGCAGGTAGCGTGCCGCTGCGGTTGCAGGGCGCGAACCCTGCGAAGTTGAGCCTTGGGGCGGGGAGCAACGGTCGAATGTCAGTGCAGGGTTCGCTGGACCAGCAGTGGGCGCGGGTGCGGGGCCGCTTGAAGGACGAGGTGGGTGAAACCGCCTATCGTTCCTGGCTGAAGCCGCTGACCGTCGGCTCGCTGGATGGCGGACAATTGCGCATCCTGGTGCCCACGCGTTTTATGCGCGACTGGATCCGCACCCATTATGCCGACCGTATCCGCGCCCTGTTCTCCGGTGAAAATCCGGGGGTACAGACGGTGGAAATCGTGGTGGCCAGCGCCGCCCGGCCCGACAACACCCCGCCCGCCAACGACATGCCGGCCGTCACCACGCCGGTACAGGCCGCACCGAAGCCGGAGCCCGTTACCGAGCTGGTGATCGAGCCCAGCCCATCGCTGGTGGTGGTCGAGGACCGCACCGACGAAATGTCGGCGCCGCTGGACCCGCGCTTCACATTTGAGAATTTTGTGGTGGGCAAGCCGAACGAACTGGCCTTCGCCGCCGCCCGCCGGGTGGCCGATGCCCAGGCCGTGCCCTTCAACCCGCTGTTCCTCTATGGCGGCGTGGGCCTGGGCAAGACGCACCTGATGCATGCCATCGCCTGGGCCATCCGCAAAAAAGACCCCTCGCGCCGCGTCATCTATCTGTCGGCCGAAAAGTTCATGTACCAGTTCATCCGGGCGCTGCGCTTCAAGGACACGATGGCCTTCAAGGAGCAGTTCCGGTCGGTCGATGTACTGATGATCGACGATGTGCAGTTCATCAGCGGCAAGGACAGCACCCAGGAAGAATTCTTCCATACTTTCAATGCCCTGGTGGACCAGAACCGTCAGGTCATCATCAGCGCCGACAAAAGCCCGTCGGACCTGGAAGGCATGGAGGAACGGCTGCGTTCGCGCCTGGGCTGGGGTCTGGTCGCCGATATCCACCCCACCACCTATGAGCTGCGCCTGGGCATCCTGGGCCAGAAGGCCGACCGCATCGGCGCCAAGGTGCCGCCCAAGGTTCTGGAATTCCTGGCGCATAAGATCACCAGCAATGTGCGCGAGCTGGAAGGGGCGCTGAACCGCATTGTCGCCCATGCCGAACTGGTCGGCCGCGCCATCACGCTGGAATCGGCGCAGGACGTGCTGCATGACCTGCTGCGCGCCAGCAATCGCCGCGTGACCATCGAAGAGATCCAGAAAAAGGTCGCGGAACATTTCAACATCCGCCTGGCCGACATGAGCAGCGCCCGCCGCGCCCGCGCCGTTGCCCGGCCGCGACAGGTGGCCATGTATCTGGCCAAGCAGCTGACCCAGCGCAGCCTGCCCGAAATCGGCCGCAAATTCGGCGACCGCGACCACACAACTGTCATGCATGCCGTCCGCAAAGTGGACGAACTGTGCGGCACCGACCCCGCCTTCGCCGAGGATGTCGAACTGCTGCGCCGCATGTTGGAGGGGTGACAATCCTGTGGCCCGTGACCGAGAGCCTCTTGCCATCGCCGGCTACGCGATGTTTCCCTGAAGGAATCGCCGACGGCCATGACCGGGAGGGTGCTTGATGCGGGGACGCCTGTCCCTTGTGCTGGTGTTGTTGCTGTCGGCTCTTGTCCAGACAGTGCCTGTATCCTGTGCCGAGCCCATCATCATCCGCATCTCCGACTGGCAGTCGCAGAGTGAAGAGATACGGGTCGACTATTTCCACGACCTGTTCCAACGCCTGATCCTGGAGACGACGCCCAAATACGGGCCCGTGCAGATCGAACGGGTGCGCGAAAAATTCAGCCAGGGGCGGCTTCTGGCTGAATTGCGGGCTGGGCGCCTCGATGTCACCTGGACAGGCACCAGTATGGAGCGGGAGCGCGAGGGCAATCCCATCCGTATTCCCATTGATATGGGTCTGATCGGGCAGCGTGTGCCGGTGATCCGGGCCAAGGATGCGGCCGCCTTCGCCGCTGTCCGGGGTGTGGCGGACCTGAAGCGCTTCACCGCCTGCCAGGGCGCGCAATGGCCTGACTTCGACGTGCTGGCGGCCAGCGGCCTGCCCCAGGTCACCAATGTCCATTTCGATCAGCTCTATGCCATGCTGCGGGCCGGTCGCTGTGACTATTTCCCGCGCGGTCTGGCGGAGGTGGCGCAGGAAATTGAGACCTATGGTGGGTCGGACCTGATGGTCTTTGACAGGCTGGTCATCGCCTATCCCATGCCGGTTTATTTCTACCTGGCGCCGGGCAAGGAGGATTTGGCCCGCCGGCTGGAGGAGGGGCTGCGGACCCTGCTGGCCAATGGGGAATTGCGGCGCATGCTGTCGACCCATCCGTCAACCCGTGGCGCCTTCCCGCTGGAACGGTTCAATGATGCCACCATCATCCGCCTGCCCAACCCCAACCTGCCGCCGGCGACCCCCCTGTCGGACCCAACCCTGTGGCTGAGTGTGGGGTCTGTGGGCAACGGGCCGTCCTGACGGGATCGCGCTTGCGTCCGTCCGGACCCTGAACGATCATGGAACATCCGGAACCCGCAGCGTCTCTGACCGCATCTTGCCCCGCCGCCCGATCCCGCCCGCCCTGCCGCACACGGCCCCGACCGACGCCCCCGAACCGGGGGCGTTGCTGTTGGCTGCCGTCGCATCGCTGTCGGCGCAGCAGCGCCGGCAAGGTGCCGCGCTGGTCCAGCAGGTGGTGCGCAGCTGGTGGCTGGCGCTGGATACCGGCCTGGATCTGACGCCGCCGCCCGCCGCCCTGCGCGGGCAGGTGGCCTTGGACGACACAGTAGCCGCGGCGGCCCGTGCCTATGGGGAAAGCCTGGCGCCATTGCCCGTGGCACAGGTGGCCGACGGTATCGGCGCCCTGCATGCCAGCCTGATGCCGGGGGAGGAACGCGCCCGCCACGGCGTCTATTACACCCCCCCTGCCCTGGCCAACCGCCTGATTGATCTCGCCGATCATGGCAAGGTCGATTGGGCCACGGCCCGCGTGCTGGACCCCGCCGCCGGCTGTGGCGCCTTTCTGGTGCCGGCCGCGCTGCGCATGGCCCGCGCCCTGAAGGGTACGGAACCGGCCCTGGCCCTGCGTTCCATCAGCCACCGCCTGCGTGGGCTGGAACTGGACCCGGTTGCCGCCTGGATATCCGGGGTGATGGTGGAAGCGGCCCTGCTGCCGCTGGTCCGCGCCGGGGGGCAGCGCCTGTGCCCCTGCCGGGCCGGGGATGCGCTGGCGGCGCCCGTGGCATCGGAATTTGACTTGGTGATCGGCAATCCACCCTATGGCCGTCTGACCCTGGCACCCGAGGTCAGGGCGCGGTTCGCGCGCAGCCTTTACGGCCATGCCAATCTCTATGCCCTGTTCATGGATCTGGCGGTGCGCTGGACCGTTCCGGGCGGACTGGTGGCGTTCCTCACCCCGTCCTCCTTCCTGGCCGGCGATTATTTCAAGCATCTGCGCCGCACCCTGTCGGAGCTGGCCCCGCCGCTGACCCTGGATTTTGTCGATGAACGCAAGGGGGTCTTTGACAATGTGCTGCAGGAAACGGTGCTGGCCACCTATCGCCGCAGCGGTCCGCGCCGGAAGCGGCCCGAGCGCGCCCTGGTCAACATGATCCGCGCCGCTGGGGATGCCGGGGGCGGTGCCGGGCTGACGATCCAGGGTTCAGGGTATTTCACCCTGCCCCCTGAACCCACCGCCCCCTGGATCCTGCCCCGCCATGCCAGCGAGACGGGGTTGGCCACACGGTTACGCACCCTGGACAGCCGGCTGGCCGATTGGGGCTACCGTGTCGCCACCGGTCCGCTGGTCTGGAATCGCTACAAGCCGCAGATCGCGGACAAGGCGGGCAAGGGCGCCGTCCCCCTGGTCTGGGCCGAAAGCGTCACACCGGACGGGCGCTTCATCTATCGCTGTGAAAAGGCCAATCACAAACCCTGGTTCCATCCGGCCGCCAAGGGCGATGACTGGCTGCTGACGCGACGGCCCTGTGTGCTGTTGCAGCGGACCACGGCCAAGGAACAGGCACGGCGCCTGATCGCCGCCGAAATGCCGCTGTCTTTCCTGGCCCGGCATCCGCGCGGTGTGACGGTGGAGAACCATCTGAACATGCTGCTGCCGCTGGAGGAGGGGCCGCCGCCGGTTCCGCCCGCCGTCCTGGCCGCCTTCCTGAACAGCCGGGCCGCCGACCGCGCCTTCCGCTGCATTTCTGGTTCCGTTGCCGTGTCGGCCTATGAGCTGGAGGCCATGCCCCTGCCCAATCCGGCGGCCCTGAAGGAGCTGGCATCGCTGGTGGCGGCGGGGGCATCGCGCGAACGGCTGGATCAGGCGGCCGACCGTCTGTACGGGATCGCCTGATGCCCGTTCTTCCCCCGTTGCTGGATCGGGCGGAGGTGGCCCGCCGCCTGCGCCTGGTCTTCCCGGAAGGCACGCCGGAACGCGACAAATGTGTGCGAGACGCCGCCGCTGCGACCGTCGCCGCCTTCCTTTATATCGGCGCAGTGGCGGGGTCGGATATCTGGCTGAACCCCGTGCATGTGGTGCGGCTGGGCGATACGCGCATGCTGTTCAACGCCGATCCGGCCGCCCGCGCCGATTATGCCCGGGCCCCACGCGCCACCGGCGAACGCTGGTACCAGGATAACAGCCGCGAACAGGTGCGGGACGAGGTGATCCGCCAGGGCCTGATCCCCAACGGTGCCGTGATCGAACGGCCGGGCGTGCCGACCACCTCGTCAAAGCCGCGTTACGCTCTGGCCGCCCCCTTTGCGGCCCTGTTCGATCCGGCCTTGCAGGGCGAGGCCTTGATAGCGGCGGCGAAACACTGGGCCGATGTGACGCTGAACCCCATGGCGCTGGCCCGCATCGTCTCGCTGCGCGGGTCCATCGACCGCGACGGGGCCGATATCCTGGTCCGTTTTCCCAATGGCGAGACGCGGCTGCTGGCACCCGGCCCCAGCAGCCGCATCGCCCAGGCCGTCGTGGAACAGTTCGCGCCCCGCTTCCTGACCGACCCCGTGGTCCTGTGGCTGTCGGAAAGTGCCGCCAAGGTGGCGGCGCGGGATGAGGGCTGGATCAAACGCCTGCGCCTGCGCATCACGCCCGACCGGACCCTGCCCGACATCATCCTGCTGGATCGGGGACACCGGGCGGATGGTGCCGACCTGATGCTGGTATTTGTGGAAGTGGTGGCGACCGACGGTCCCGTCACCGAACAGCGGGCGCGTGCCTTTCTGGATATTGCCGCGGAGGGCGGGTTTGACCCCTCCCGTGTTGCCTGCATCACCGCCTTTCTGGACCGTGACCGGGCCGAGGTGAAAAAGGCGCTGCCGTCGCTGGCCTGGGGTGGCCATATCTGGTTCGCGTCGGAGCCCGAGCGGCTGGTGCGCCTGCTGCCGGCACCGGGGCGGTTGTCGGGCATGGCGTAGGACCGGCTCTTCGGCCTATCATCCGGCACCCGTCACCACCGGACCCTTGCCCATGTCGCTCACCATCCCCCGCCTGATCGGCCATCGCGGTGCTGCCCGCCACGCGCCGGAAAACACCTTGTCCGGCATGCGGACCGGTGCGTTGCAGGGGGCGCTCTGGGTGGAACTGGATGTGAAGATCACGCGCGACGGCGTGCCCATCCTGATGCATGACGATGATCTGGACCGTACCACCAACGGCCATGGCCCGGTGGCAGCCATGGATTTCGCCGATATCCGCCGTCTGGATGCCGGGTCCTGGTTCGGGGCGGATTTCCGGGGCGAGCCGATCCCCACCCTGGCGGAGGCGATCGAGGCCGCCCGGATGCTGGACATCAACCTGAACCTGGAGATCAAACCCTGTCCGGGCCGCGATGAGCAGACAGCGGGCATTGCCCTGTCAATGGCGCTGAACCTCTGGCCCGCCGACCGGCCACCGCCGCTGATTTCCAGCTTTTCCATCGAGTCGCTTGCCATGGCCAAGGTCGTCGCCCCGCATTGGCCGCGCGGCTATCTGATGGATGAAGAACCGGCCGATTGGGCGGATATCGCCGACCGGCTGGGTGCCGCCACCATCAATATCAATGCCAGCAAACAGACGGCCGACAGCATCCAGGCCTTCCGCGCCACGGGCCGCCCGGTCCTGGCCTATACGGTCAATGACCCGGCCCAGGCGCGGCAACTGTTCCACTGGGGCGTGGCCGGCGTTTTTACCGACACGCCCAAGGGCCTTTATGAAGGGTTGACGGGCAAGGGGGCCAGCGATTGAAGGGCCGCAAAGATCAACCCAAGGTCAAGCTTTCCTGCGACCGGCCTCACGCGGACAGCGCGTCCGCTTCCAGCACCCGGTGGCGTTCGGAGGTCAGGACCTGACGCACCAGCGGCTGGGCGCGCAGACAGCGGGCGATATAGTCGCTTTCATCGCGGGTCAGGGTCCGCACCTGCACATCGACATGCAGGCACTCCTCCGCCTCGAAATGCCGGGCCTGGACGGAGGCCGGCACCAGCCCCCGCTTGGCGAAGAATTCCAGCACGCGCGGCAGGCTGCCGGGATCGGATTCGGCCAGCACCGCAAAACAGGCGGTGCGGCTGGGGTCGGTGGGGCGGGCCTCGGCCGGCGGCGGGGTCAAAACGGGCATCATGGCAACGGTGGCTGTGGTCATGATCCTCACTCCGCCGCGACGGCCGGGTGGGCCGGCTTGCTGGCGCCGCGCATTTCCGGGCCAACCGACAGCCGGTCCAGATCCGCCCGCTGGAAACAGCGGGACAGGATACCGACCGGGTCGGCCATGCTGTCATCCTGCTCCGCCGGCACCAGCATGGCGAAGGCGCGGGTGGAACGGGCGGCGCGCATGGCGGCCTCCACCGCCTCATCCAGGCCGACACCAGGCAGCCGCTGCCATGGCACCGGGGTAATCACACCGCCCGCCGCACGATGCACGGCCAGCGCGATCTGCGCGCCGGTGGCGTGGTCGCGATAGACGGTCAGGCTGGCGGGGTGTTCCTGGGTGCTCATCTCCGGCTCCAAATCTCGGGTCTGCCGCTTGTGCGGTGCGGTAACCATAGGGCAAGCGCCGGGGCATTTCTTTGCAAGTTTTGTCCACCTGAACTAATCTGTGCATATGTAATGCTCAAAATGATGAACAGGAGGATAAATCATGCAGAAGCCGCTGGATGGCTTGGATTGGCGTATCCTGGATTGCCTGCAGAAGGATGGGTCCGCCACGGCGGCGGAAGTGGCCGAACAGGTGGGGTTGAGCCAGAGCCCCTGCTGGCGCCGCATCCAAAGGCTGGAGGAGGAGGGCGTCATCAAACGACGTGTGGCCCTACTGGACCGTAAGGCCGTCGGCCTGAACGTGCTGATCTTCAGCCATGTGAAGCTGGAGGCGCATAGCGGCGACCTGCTGACCGATTTCCGCGAGGCCATCCGCCGCATCGCGGAAGTTCAGGAATGTTTTGTTCTGATGGGACAGGTGGATTTTATGCTGCGCATCGTCACCAAGGATATCGAGGCCTATGAGGCGCTGTTCTTCGAAAAGCTGTCGAAGCTGCCGGGCGTAAGGGAAATCAACAGCATGATCGCCGTCTCCACGGTCAAGGAGACCACCGAACTGCCGCTGCCGGGGCTCTGATGTCAAGCCGCCTGAACATTGACCGCGGATCAACGTTAAGGCGCGGCCCTCAAGCGCCGTCCGGCTCTGGCAGCAGCATGACCAGTCGCAGGTCGGGCCTTGTTTCCACCGACAGTGTCATCTGCCGGAAACGCAGCAGGCCCTGCACCGGGTGCTGGAACAGCCGCTCGCCGCCTTCACGTCCCCTGATATCGGCGCCGGCCCAGCGGGTGGCAAAATCACGGCTGCCGGTCCGCAGGTCGGCGATCAGGGCCGCCAGGCCGGGGTCCTGCAGGTAACGCCCATGGTCCGCGCGGAATTCGGCCAAAACCCGCGCCGTCCGGGCCGGCCAATCCACCAGCAGGCGTCGCGCCCCTTCGTCCAGGAACAGGTAGCGCAACAGATTGTGGGGACCGGGCCGGTCCAGCCACCCGGCAAACAGCATCTCCGCCGGCGGATTCCAGGCCAGCAGGTCCTGGCGATGGTCCAGCGCATAGGCGGGTACCGACAGGGCGGCAACGGCAGCCCGCAACCGTTCATGTTGGGCCGCGGGGTCATCGGCCGTATCGGGCTGTCGGGGGTCGCGCCGCCCCGACAGTTGGAACAGATAGGCCCGTTCGGCGGTATTCAGGCGCAGGGTGCGGGCCAGCCGGTCCAGGGCCTGGGGAGAGGCCTGGATATCCCGGCCCTGTTCCAGCCAGGTCAGCCAAGTGGCGCTGATCCCCGCCAGCATCGCCACCTCTTCCCGGCGCAACCCGGCCGTACGGCGGCGGCCGGTGACGGTCAGGCCCAGCAGCGCCGGGTCCAGCCGCCCGCGCCGGTCGCGCAGGAAATCCCCAAGCAGGCGGCGCTGGTCCATCGCGGTATCGGCGGGCGGCATGGTGGTGTTCATACCAGGATAATTGCTTATCTTGTACCCGTCTGGCCAGAGGCATAAACCGGATGGACGCCCATCCAGATCCGGACAGAAACCATGACCCAGCCCCATGACAGCCAGCATGACCTTGTCGTGCAGCAATTCGGCCCCCGCGCCGCCGCCTATGCCAGCAGCCCTACCCATGCGGCGGGGCCTGATCTGGCGGCCTTTCAGACGATCCTGCGCGACGCACCGGTGGAACGTCTGCTGGATCTGGGCTGCGGCGGCGGGCATGCCAGCTTTCATGCGGCCCCCCATGCCGGGGCGGTGGTGGCCTATGATCTGTCGGCGGCCATGCTGGGCACGGTTGCAACTGGTGCCGTCGCCCGGGGGCTGAGCAATATCCGCACACAGCAGGGACGGGCCGAACAGCTGCCCTTTCCCGACAGGAATTTCGACATGGTGGCCAGCCGCTACAGCGCGCATCACTGGCGCCAGGTGCCCATGGCTCTGGCGGAAGCTGCGCGCGTCCTGCGGCCTGGCGGGCGGATGGTGATGATGGATGTCTTCGCCCCAGCCGATCCGCTGCTGGACACATTTCTGCAGACGGTGGAGATGGTGCGCGACCCCAGCCATGTGCGGGACTATTCCCTGGCCGAATGGCAGGCCCTGCTGCAGGCCGCCGGGCTGGTACCGGGAGAGGCGGAAACCTATCGCCTGCGTCTGGAGTTCCAGTCCTGGGTGGACCGGATCGCCAGTCCGGAAAGTCACCGTCCGGCCCTGCGTTCCCTGCTGGCCGGCGCGGCGGCAGAGGTGAAACAGCATTTCGCGGTCGAAGCGGATGGCAGCTTCACCATCGACACCATGTTGGTGGTTGCCACGAAGAAAAGCTGACGGAATCCGGACTTGACTCACCAGCGGGAATGGCCATGTGATATGCCATGATCATTCCGCCGCAACCGCCGCCGCTGCCGCCCGCGCAGCCGCAATCGAGCACACCGCAGAACAATGCGGCGCTGGCGTCGGCCGCTGTTGCCGCGCAGAAAATCGCCAAGCCCACCCAGACGCAGACGAAACGGGCGCCGTCGGCCGTGGCCCAGGGGGAAGCCTCACGCGAAGGAACCGACAGCAGCTTTGTCGGTCGCGCCTTTGACAATGAAGCCGCCGCCGTGGAGGCCCGCAGCAACCGCCCGCTGCCGCGCGGCCGGGGCAATCGTCTGGATGTCAGCGTTTAACCCTTGATCGCCCGCACGGGTGGCATGGCGTTGCAGACATCGATATGACCGGACGCACGGATAAAGAAATCATCCTGGCGGAAGCGGCGGGCGTCGCGCCATTTCGTGTAGGTCTCGCTCTGGCCTGACAGGACCTCGATCTTTTCCCGCTCCGCTTCCGGCACATCAGCAGCCAGACGCACGGATGTGATCGGCACACGCTGTTCCACCTTTTCATAAAAGCCCAGCGTGCCCGTGCCGCGTGGCAGGGATGTCAGCAACTCCATACCCTTCAGCACACGGCCCACCAGGGTGATGACCTTGTCCAGCGGGCGCGGGGAATGGCCGATGACGGTGTACAGTTCCGCCCCGCTGCCGCTGTCCAGGGGCATGCCGCGCCCGACCCCCACAATGCCATAGCAATGGGTCATCCAGGCTTCGCCGGTCTTGGGATCACGGGCGGCGGGGAAAATGTCCGAAATACCAACCTCGGGCGCGTAGGCATCGGGGTCCGGCAGTTTGGCAAAGGGCAGAGTCCTGGCCCCGTCCTTGATGGTGAATTCGGGCGCCAGCTTGTCCAGCGCCGTCTTCATCGGCTTGGGCGTTTCGTCCGGCATGCCCCACTGGGTGACGTAATTATCCTGCACGCGGACGATGAAGGTCCCTGCGTACCAGTTCTCCCGCGCCAGCTTGCGCATGTTTTCCACATGCACCGGCGCGAAGGCGGGGGCCAGTTCGATCACCACGCGCCCGCCGGGCAGGTCCATGTAGAAAGTGTTCTCCGGCACCGGCACCCGCCAGTCGGATGCCGGGGATGCCGCCAGCACCTCCGCCGGGGTCGCGCGCTTGGGTACGTCCTGGGCGGTGGCAGGCAGGGACAGGGACAGCAGGGCGGCCGTGGCAAGCAGGGGCAGGCGCATGGGAGCTTCTTCTTTATGGATTGCCGAGGGTGGCAGCATCCCAGAAGCCCCTGGCCCCATCAAGGGGCGCTGGTTACCTTTCCCGTGAACGGGTTCCAGCCGCGGGCCGCGAGCACGGCCCAGGACGTGGCGCCCAGATGCGGCTGCCGATAATAGAAGAAGTCGGCCCCTTTGCTGTCCGGCCCGATGGCAAAGCCGGTGGAGACCTTGTCCCCGCGTGTGGCCCACAGGTAACCGCCGGGGCTGATATCGCCCACCAGCGTCGCCAGCAGCCGGTCTGCCCGTTCCTGGTTGCCCAGAACGGTCCAGGACAGGGCGGCCTGTGCCGTGCCTTCCACCCAGACGCCGTCGCGGTCATTGTTGAAATCATAACCGCCGGCCACGCCATGCACCTGATCCGCGCGGTTCAGCGCCCGGCCCCAGTCGGGCGGCGACTCGGGCAGCAGCAACGGCCAGAGCAAGGCATCCAGACCGGAATTGCCATCATTGACGGTGATGCCATCGGGCAGGGTGCCGGTGGGGAAATAGCCCGCCTCCGCCCGCCAGAGCGCATTCAGGAAGCCCAAGGCCGCGGCCTTGCCCGCCGCCCAGTCGCCGCCGGTCACGCCCGCGCGGTCCAGCCAGCCGAACAGGGCGACCAGATCGGTATTATGCTCCACCGACTTCCAGGTCAGGGTCTGTGTGCCCGCCCCGTCGCCATGCACCCCGCCGGTGAAACCGCCGGGACCCTTGGTATCGCGTGTATGGACCAGGACCCAGGCGCCCAGCTTCGCCGCCCCCGCCCGGTACTTCGGCTCATTCAGCACATCAGCCAGGGTCAGCAGGGCCAGACCCGCCCAGGCGACATTGCCCGTGGCGGTTCCCACCTGATAGGCGTCCTCCTCCCAGCGCTGCGCCTTCTGGTTCCACCAGCCATTGGGCGGGATGGGGAATTCCTGCTGCGGCCCGGCGCGGTAGGTGGTGCGCAGGCGGCCCAGCGGCCCCGCCCGGTCATTCTCCACCGCCGACAGCAGCGCATCGCCAATGCGCCGGGCCTTGGCAGCGCGGCCACAGGCAACCAGGGCGATGGTGGCGAGCGCATTGTCATA
>JAIXTS010000326.1 GCA_027483805.1 Azospirillum sp.
CGCTGCATGACGCATGAGCCTCTCTGGCAACCGAGTGATATCTTGAACGCCGAAACCGAAGGTGATGCGGAGTCCCCGAAGCGTCGGGGTCGTATTCCGCAGTCCGCTTGGCCGCGAATCCTGGAGCGCTATAGGGCGGGGGCCACGCTGTCCGCCATCGCACGGGAATTCGACTGCACGCCCAGTGCCATTTCTTATATCGTCCGCAAGGCCGAGGCCGCTGGCCTGACCAGCGACGGCGACGAGACGGCTGAGGCCGTTACCGCCGCCCCCGTGGAGGTGGCACCCGCCCCCGCCCCGGTGGCCGTGGAAGCGCCACGCCCGCGCCGGGGGGCCCCACGCGCCACGGAAGTGCGCGCCGCCGACGCGCCGGCCGAACAAGCGGTGCCGGTCAAGCCGGCCCCGGCCCCGATACCGGTCGCGGCGGACGTCCAGGCCGATCCGGTGGTGACCGAGGCGCCGTCGGCCGAACCGTCGCGGGAAAGCCCCTTCCAGCATGACAGCGGCCGCCATGGTGAGGCGCCCCGTCGCTTCGAGGCGCGCGAAGGCCGCCCGCCGCGTGAGGGCCGCGAGCCCCGTCCGGAGCGGACCGAACGGTTCGGCCAGGAACCGCGCGAGCCGCGCCCCGATCGTGAACCGAGGATTGAGCGCGAGCCGCGCGGCGACCGTGAATTCCGCGGTGAACCGCGCCCGGACCGCGAACCGCGCCAGGATCGCGAGCCCCGTCAGGATCGTGGCCCGCAGCAGGGTGAACGCCGCCCGCCGCAGGGCAATCTGCGTTTCCCGCAAGGCGGACAGCAGGGTCCGCAGCGCGACCGTTTCGGCGAACGTCCGCCGCGTGACCGGCTGGAAGCCCGTCCGCCGCGCGATTTCGACCGTGACCGCACCAGCGGAAACGACCGAAGCGGCATGGATCGCCCGGCAGCCGATTACAACCCGGCCGAAGGTCCGGCGGACGTCGTCTATCCCTATCGCCAGCAGCAGCGCAATCCGTCCCGTCTGGAAGCGGCGGAAACGCCGACCACACCGGCGGATGAACGCATGGATGTGGCCGCCAAGACCTGCGCCGAAGCCTATAAGGCCTGGAAGGGCCAGACGGGCGGCGGTGTACAGGGCCTGACCGACGCGCTGCATGAGCTGCGTAAGGTCATTGCGCGCATGGAGATCGAAATCTCCGCCAGCCGCAAGGAAGAGGTGCGCCCCATCGCCTTCCCGTCCTACCGCACCAATCTGCCCCCGCCGCAGCAGCCGCGGGGTTGATACTTCTGGTTGTAAGTTGCGCAACCCCAGGAAAGGCCCCGTCAGATGACGGGGCCTTTTCTTTACGACATGCCCGCTAATTTGATCATGACTTCCAGGCCCACTCGCCTATACTGCCCCAGGATGGTTAACCCCAGGGGCGGGGCCGACGGTAACGATGACGATGGTGCAGTTCTTCACCTTGTCGACCCTGATCGGGGCGGTGGCCCTGATCAATTTTATCGCCATGGGCATTGTCTGGCGCATTCATGCGGACATGAAGGGGCTTTCCGCCTGGACCGGTGCGCAGCTGGCGCTGGCCATGGCCTGGTTTCCCAGCCTGTTCGTCAATCTGGGCCTGCTGGACGATCCGTTCTATACGGCCTTTAACAATGTGATGAATCTGGGCAGCCTGCTGCTGCTGCTGGAAGGCGCCTTGCGCTTTCGTCGGATCGGGTCGGCCCAAGCACGGTTGCCCTGGATGGGGGTGACGTTTGCCATCACCATTGGCATGTCTGTGGTCAATCGCGACGATACCGTTGCCCGCTATCTTTTCCATGATGCGGTGGCGTTGCTGCTGCTGGGCGGGGCAGCGGCCGCCATGCTGTGGCGCACCGGCCCGCATCAGCGGTTGCCGCACAGTCTGGCAGCCTTCTATCTGGTGGTGCAGGGCCTGGCCTATGGCAGCCGCTGGCTGGTGGCGGCGTTGGTCTCCCTGGGCTGGGTCGATCTTGGTGCGCAGTCTTTCAACTTCGCTGTCTTCGCCATCCTGGTCGTCAGCAGCCTGGGCACACTTTACGGCCTGATCCTGTCGATCAATGCCGAGGCCAAGCAGCAGGTGGTGCGCATCGGATTGCTGGACCCCCTGACGGGCCTGGCCAACCGCCGCGCCCTGGAACAGGAACTGGCCCGATCGCTGGCCCTGCGCCGCCGGACCGGGGGCCTTCTCGGCGTCGTCTATTTCGATCTGGACGGATTCAAGCCGGTGAATGACCGGCTGGGCCACGAGGCGGGGGACACGGTGCTGATCGAAGTGGCGCGGCGGCTGCGCCGGTTCCTGCGTGCCCAGGATGTGGCGGCCCGCGTCGGCGGGGACGAGTTCGTGGTGCTGCTGCATGATCTGCGCGACGCCGCCTCCCTGTGTGCCGCCACGGACCGGCTTCGACAGGTGGTAGAAGGCCCCCTGCCCGCGGAAGCACAGTATGATGCCGAGATCCGCATCAGCCTGGGCACCGCCCTGGCCCCCCTGCACGGGGAGCAGGGGGAAATGCTGCTGCGCAGCGCCGACAGCAGCATGTACCGCGACAAGCGCGCCCGACAGGCGTCGGCCACAACACACGACCTGACCGGTCTGACGGAGGCCGGGAACCCCATCCCATCCTGAGGGATAGGGCCTGACCAATGGTGGTAGGTCACCATAGGCCGTAAGGTAGAGTGGGGCCGTCGGGGAATGTTGCGGGCGGGGGCGATGTCGGGGCTGGATATTTTCACCATTTCCACGGTCGTGGCAGCGCTGGCGGTGATCAACACCGTGGCGCTGATCATGGTGTGGCGCATCAACCCCACGGTGCCGGGTCTGGGCATCTGGAGCCTGTCACAATGTCTGCACATCTCCGCCTGGCTGTTGTCGGTGGCGGTGATCCAGGGATCGCTGCAGGGCCCGATCTATACCCTGGTCAATAATTCGCTGAACCTTGCCTCCATGATCCTGCTGTTCGAGGGGGCCATGCGGTTCCGCGGCTTCGGACACCAGGCGACACGGCGCTGGCTGATCCTGGCCGGCATCGCCATGGCCGTCGGCATATCGATCCTGAACAAGGAAGCCATCATCCGCCGCTATATCTGGCATGACAGCATCTGCATGGTGATGCTGATCGCCGCGGCGGTCACCATGATGTGGCGGACGGCGCCCCATGAACGCATCGTCCATGGCATGGCCGCCGGGTTTTTCGCGGCCATGGCCGGTGCGGCGGCGTGGCGATGGTCGGTGGCCGTGATGTTGCCGGAAGGGGAGGCGTTTCCCTATCGCACGCTGAATGCCAGCGTCTTCACGCTTGTTGCCCTGTGCGGCCTGGGCTGGGTCTATGGGGTGATGCTGTCCGTGAACATGCGGGTGCGCCAGCAGGTGCTGGCCGTCAGCCAGATTGATCCACTGACGGGACTGGCCAACCGGCGGCAACTGGAATCCGCCATGATGCGCGCCCTGGCCCGGCAGCGGCGAGGAGCCGGCGCCTTCGGTATCGCCTATTTCGATCTGGACCGGTTCAAATCCATCAATGACCGCTATGGCCACACGGGCGGCGATGCCGTCCTGGTCACGGTGGCAGAGCGTCTTTGCGATTTCCTGCGCGACAGCGACAATGTCGCCCGGATCGGCGGGGACGAGTTTGTGGTGCTGTTCAGCAAGCTGGCCACCGGCCACGACCTGGACCGGGCCTGTGCCCGCCTGCGCCAGGCGGTGGAAGGCCCGATGGTGCTGGGCGATGATGTCGAGGATGTGTGCATCAGCCTGGGCGCCGCCCTGGCCCCGCGCGACGGGCAGAATATCGACACGCTGCTGAACCATGCCGATCAGGCCATGTATGAAGACAAGCGCCGCCGCCGAGCAGAGAGACAACCCGAGGATGGGGCCCACATCATCCCCTTCCCCCCTCCAGACGAAAAAGGCCGCCCCCGGGGGGCGGCCTTCAACTGACGGCAACGTCGATCGGGAAAGATCAGGCCTTCTTGGCCGTCACCTTGGCCAGGACGCCCTGCAGCTCTTCGATGCTTTCCTTGACACGCTTGGACAGCACTTCGGCGGCTTCGGTGTTGGACTTGGCCACCAGCTCGGACAGTTCCTTCAGGTTGGCGGACGCCTTTTCAAACGAGGCCTTCACCATGGCGGCCTGCTTGGCCACCTTGTCTTCCGGGGTGCCGGGGGTCATCAGTTCGGTGACCACGGCAGAGGTCTCTTCCAGCGACTGACGGATGATCTCCGCCTGACGGCGGGCGACGGCCTGATAGCCTTCGATGGCCAGCTGGTTGGCGGCGACGATGGCTTCCACATTGCGGCGCTGCGTGGCGACCACACCCTCAAAATCGGGCGTGGGCAGCTTGAACTCGCCAAACGCCTTCTGGAAATCGGTGAAGCGGTTCATGTCGAAAAACTTCGCCGGATCGAAGTCCAGAAACGGATTCTTGGTGGTGGCCATGGTGATCCCCAATGCTGTCTGTCGTCAGTGACGCCGAAAGGCGACGGCCGCAGGATCATCCTGTTGCGTCGCAACATTTACGAGCCTGATAATGCACTTTGCCGCTTTTTTCGTCAACTTCTTTGTTGCAGCGCACAAAATCCCTGGCGGATCAAGCCTCTGACTGTTTCGGTCCGATAGGTTGGCGTGAAAGCATGGCTGCCATCCCCGCCCGACAGTAGTAATGGCTGCGGTCTTTATTCCCAGGGCAAGGAACGATAGCTTCCGCGGCGTGACCACCGTCCCCATGGCAGGCCGCCAGTCACAGAAGGCTGGCCCCGCCTTCCCCGGCCCCGCCCGTAAACGAAGTATTAACGATTTCGGAAGGGTTCCGTTTCCCAGGAAAGGACGAATTGCGTCCTGGGGTCTGCGTTCATGGTCCTAGTTTTTTACACAGGCTGACAATGCGCCGCGCTACGCGGGCCCCTTTGTCCATGTCAAGCCCCGGAATGGCCTTCATGACAGTCACGTGTCGGCTTGACTTCCAAAAATATCAATAAAATCAATGGCCTGAATTTTATCGCCTATTTTTTGGGCAATGCGGTGGAAGCCGCAGACTCCCTAGGCCCCGACCGGTAAGCCCCGCACTTGTCCTCAGACTTATCCACAGGATTCGTGGAAATCCATGCGGGCGGCCGCCATACATCAAGGCACCAGCCGATGGGCCGGTCCCGCATGTTACCGCTATGATGAGAGTGTGTCCCCTCTGGCAGCCTGGCATCTTCCGATGGACAGGGGCCGGGTTCAGCAGGTGATTGACCGGCGGGCGGGGATGCGCCACATGCTGGGCCATGACCGACGATGCCGCCCCCCATCCCCTTCCCGCCCCCGCCACGGATGCCCCCGCCCCAGGGGCGCCGGGCAAGCGCAAACGCGCCATCGCGGACCTGAACCGGGGGGTGGAGATCATCAAGGGGTATCTGCGCACCCTGCCCGACCGGCCGGGCGTGTACCGGATGCTGAATGATGAGGGTGACGCGCTTTATGTGGGCAAGGCGCGCAGCCTGAAAAAGCGCGTCACCAACTATACGATGCCGGTCAAGCTGCCCATCCGGTTGCAGCGCATGATCGCCGAGACCACGCAGATGGAGTTCGTCACCACCCATACGGAGGTGGAGGCGCTGCTGCTGGAATCGAATCTGATCAAGAAGCTGATGCCGCGCTATAATGTGCTGCTGCGTGATGACAAGACGTTTCCACATATCCTGATCACCGGCGGCCAGGATTTTCCGCAACTGACCAAGCATCGCGGCACGCGCACCGAGGCCGGGTCCTATTACGGCCCGTTCGCGTCGGCCGGGGCCGTCAACCGCGTGCTGACGGCGTTGCAGCGGGCGTTCCAGCTGCGCACCTGCGCCGACACCATTTTCAACAGCCGCACCCGCCCCTGCCTGCAATATCAGATCAAACGCTGTACCGCCCCCTGCGTGGAGAAGGTGACGGCAGGCGATTATGCCGAGCAGGTGCGCGAAGCCCGGCAGTTCCTGGAAGGACGCAGCCGCGACATCCAGACGGCGCTGGCCACCGACATGCAGGCGGCGGCCGAAGCGCTGGATTTTGAACGCGCCGCCAAGCTGCGCGACCGTATCCGGGCGCTGACCGCCATCCAGGCGCATCAGGACATCAATGTCGAAGGCGTGGATGATGCCGATATCATCGCCGCCTATCAGGAAGGGGGCAGCACCTGCATCCAGGTCTTCTTCTTCCGGGGTGGGCGCAATTATGGCAACCGCGCCTATTTCCCCAGCCATGACAAGGTGCTGGAGGCTGAAGAGGTCCTGGCCTCCTTCATCGCCCAGTTCTATGACAACAAGGCCGCCCCGCCCCTGATCCTGATCAGCCATGATCTGGCCGAGGAGGCGCTGTTGCAGGAGGCGCTGTCAGTGCGTGCCGGGTCCAAGGTGGAACTGCACGCGCCCAAGCGCGGCGACAAGAAGCGGCTGGTCGATCATGCCATCACCAATGCCCGCGACGCCCATGGCCGCCGCCTGGCGGAAACCGGCAGCCAGGCCAAGCTGCTGTCCGGGGTGGCCGAGGCCTTTGGCCTGGCCGAACCGCCCAAGCGCATCGAGGTCTATGACAACAGCCATATCCAGGGGGCGCATGCCATTGGCGGCATGATCGTGGCGGGACCGGACGGGTTCATCAAGAACGCCTATCGCAAGTTCAACATCAAGGCCGCCGAGGCCGCCGGCGATGATTTCGCCATGATGCGGGAGGTCTTCACCCGCCGATTCGAGCGGGCGCTGAAAGAGGACCCGGAACGGGCGGGCGAAACCTGGCCCGATCTGGTGCTGATCGATGGCGGCGAGGGGCAATTGGGCGT
This sequence comes from Azospirillum sp., assembly GCA_027483805.1. GTDB lineage: Bacteria > Pseudomonadota > Alphaproteobacteria > Azospirillales > Azospirillaceae > Niveispirillum. Next base: position 6,799 of record JAIXTS010000326.1, read on the forward strand.
GGTGATGGAGGTGATGGCTGAACTGGGCATCGAGGATGTGCCCCTGGTCGCCATTGCCAAGGGACCAGACCGCGATGCCGGGCGCGAGCGTTTCTTCATGCCAGGCCGCCCGCCCTTTGGCATGGAGCATAAAAGCCCCGTGCTCTATTACCTGCAGCGCCTGCGCGACGAGGCGCACCGTTTCGCCATCGGCACCCACCGGGCCAAGCGCGAAAAAGCCATCAGCGCCTCGCCATTGGACGAGATCCAGGGAATCGGACCGCGCCGCAAGAAGGCCCTGCTGCTGCATTTCGGGTCGGCGCGCGCCGTATCGCGCGCCGGGCTGGCCGATCTTCAGGCCGTGGAAGGCATCAGCGAGGCCGTTGCCAGAATCATCTATGATCACTTCCACGGGGAAGGATAGGATGCGCGCGACCGGCCCTGCCCCCGGCCCCGGCCCCTTCAACACCCCGACTTGGCGCCCATGCTGACCAGCCTGCCCAATATCCTGACCCTGTCGCGCATCGCCGTGATCCCGGTTGTCGTGGCCCTGTTCTTCTTTCCGGGGAAATGGAGCGCCTGGACAGCGCTGGGCCTTTATGCGGCGGCCTGCATCACCGACTGGTTCGACGGCTATCTGGCCCGTATCTGGCGGGAGGAGAGCCTGATCGGCAAGTTCCTGGACCCGATCGCCGACAAGCTGCTGGTGGCCGCCGTCCTGATGATGCTGGCGGCCGTGGGCAAGATCGACGGGCTGGCCATCATCCCCGCCATCATCATCCTGCTGCGCGAGGTGATGGTGTCGGGCCTGCGCGAATTCCTGGCGGGCCTGCGCGTGTCGATCCCGGTCAGCCAGCTTGCCAAATGGAAGACCACCATCCAGATGGTGGCTATTGGCTGGCTGATCGTGGGGGCCGATGGGCCGGAAGGCTGGCCTGTCACCCTGATCGGCGAAGTCGGGCTGTGGCTGGCCGCCGCCCTGACCCTGCTGACGGGCTGGGATTATCTGCGCGCCGGCCTGCGCCATATGCTGAATCCACAGGGGTGAGCCGAATGCTGAAGCTGCTCTATTTCGCCTGGTTGCGCACCAAGATCGGCATCGCCGAGGAACGCGTAGCCGTGCCCGAGGGCGTGACGGATGTGGCCGGCCTGATCGACTGGCTGCGCGGACGCGGCGATGGCTATGCCGAGGCGCTGGCCAATCTGGATGTGGTCAAGGTGGCGGTGAACCAGGAATATGTGCCCTTCACCCACCCGGTCGCGGCCGGCGACGAGGTGGCCCTGTTCCCGCCGGTGACGGGCGGCTGATGAGCGTCAGGGTCCAGCGCGACGATTTCGACATCGGGGCCGAACTGGCGGCGCTGTCCGATGGCGATACCGGGATCGGTGGCGTGTGCAGCTTCACCGGCCTGGTCCGCGACCTGCATCCGCAGGCGGGGGAAGGCCCCGGCACGGTACGCGCCCTAACGCTGGAACATTATTCCGGCATGACGGAACGGCAACTGGAAGCCATCGAGGCCGAGGCGCGGGCGCGCTGGCCCTTGTCCTCCAGCCTGATCATCCATCGCTATGGGCGGATGGAGCCGGGGGAGCGCATCGTGCTGGTCGCCTGTGCGTCGGCCCACCGCGAGGCGGCGTTCGAGGCCTGTCGCTTCATCATGGACTGGCTGAAGACCAAGGCCCCGTTCTGGAAGCTGGAAGACACCAGCAGCGATGGCGCACGCTGGGTCGACGCCCGGCACAGCGACGACGCGGCCGCCCGCCGCTGGGAATGAGCGCCGGGCCGCCGGTCGGCGGTTTGGAAATGGCACTGTGCAGGCTTTTAAGGGGCAACAGCTACCCTTAATTCGCATTGCCCAGGCGGTACCGGCGGCAAGGTTGCAGGCGACAAGCGGGATGGCCTGTGTCACATATAGGAGCAGGAAAAAACCTTCTCCGCATGACAATGCACCTTAAGGAAGACCCCGCCACGATCCTGGTGATCGGCGGAGACAAATCGCGTTATCCGGCGCCAGCCATGCTGAAGCGGCTGAACCCTGCTGTCGATTTGCGCTTTCTGCCGTCCGAGGATGGGCTGCTGGCCGCCTGCCGGTCCCGGCGGCCGGGTCTGCTGGTGGTGGATCTGGAAAATGTCGGCGCGCCGCTGGGTCTTGTCGCCAATGTGAAGGCCGCCGACCTGCCCATCGATCCGATCATCATCATGATCGGCGACGATGTCACCACGCAGCAGCGCAGCCAGGCGGTGGAGCTGGGTGTGCTGGAGGTCATGGAACGGCCGGAAACGCTGCTGGAATTGCAGACCCGGCTTCTGACCCCGCTCCGCCTGCGCGACCGTCTGGCCAAGGCCGAACAGGCCGCGGCGGAGCGCAACCAGCGCCTGAGCGAGGCGATGGAGTTGCTGAAGGCGGCACAGCGCAAACTGCTGGATCAGGCCCAGAAACCGGCGCGCGAGAGCGGGCGCACCAGCAGCGATGTCGTGGCCAGCGCCGCGCACGAACTGCGCACGCCCCTGCACGCCATCATCGGCTTTTCAGAACTGATCCGGGATGAGAGGCACGGGCCGCACCGGGACCCGCGCTATGCCGAATATGCCGTCGATATCCATCAGGCAGCGACCCATATGCTGGCCATCGTTGACGGCACCCTGGATCTGGCCCGGGCGGAAGCGGGGGTCGAGCCGCTGGATATCCGCGACATCGATATCGGCCGCACGGTCCAGGACAGCGCCCGGCTGCTGCGCCAACTGGCCGACGGGACCGGTATCACACTGGACATCAAAGTCCCCGACATCCCCCTGCGCATCCGCACCGACCCGGAGAAAATCCGCCAGATCGTCATCAACCTCGCCTCCAACGCCATCAAATTCACCCCGCGCGGCGGGTGCGTGACGGTGGAGGTAGCGGGGCTGGATGATGGCGGCGCCGTCATCCTGGTCATAAGGGATACCGGTGTCGGTATCGCCACCCAGGATATCGCCACCGCCATGAAACCCTTTGGCCAGGTGCGCCAGCCCGACAGGCCGCATCCGAAAGGTACCGGCCTGGGCCTGCCCCTGACCCGTCGTTTTGTAGAAATGCTGGGCGGGGCGCTGGACATTTCCTCGGTTCCCGGAAAGGGCACCGTCGTCAGTGTCCGGCTGCCGCCGGATGCCCCGACCGGCAGTCGCCTGCCGGATAGCAAGGGTCATGGGACCTGACCCTTGCTCTGTGCCATTTCCGTGCGGCGACGGCCCTCCGGCGGCGGCTCCACGCTTTTTCGGCGCCGACTATCCCGATGAACAGATTGAGAAAAATAGATCACGACTATACTTGGTTTCCAGGGGAAATCGCTTAATATTAAAAGGGAGCGGGCGCCACCATGTTCAACAATATGACGGTGGGCACGAGGATATCCATCCCATTTGGGATTATCGTGGCAATCACCATTTCTATAAGCCTGCTGTCGCTTACCCGTATGGGAGCGATGGAGGCGGCGGGTTCAAACATCGCGCAGGTGTCGCTGCTTTCTGTCAAGGAAGTGGGGGATCTCTATTCTTCGGCGCTGCGGACCCGAATGCACCAATATCAGCATATACTGAGTTTCACCGACGATGACATGCGTATGGTTGAAGGGCGCATGGCGGGTGCGTTGGAGGATCTTGAAACCGCGAAGAAAATATATGAGCCGCTGATTTCCTCCCCGCAGGAACAGAAAGTCTATGAGAAGCTGCTGGCCGACTGGAACGCTTATATGGACATGTGGCCAGCAGTGCTGACCTTGTCCAAGCAGAACCAGACCGAACAGGCGGCTGCCCTGATGCGGACCAAGATGACGCCGCAATTCCTGAAGATCCAGGACGACGTCCAGGAACTGGTGGAGATCAACAAGGCCGATGCCAAGGCGTCGGTCGAGGACCTGACAAAATCGGCCACGATGTCGACCTATATCATGGTCGCCGCCATGATCCTGGCCCTGGTGGTGTCGGCGGGGTCCATCCGGTCGGTCAGGAGCCGGGTGGTAAAGCCGGTGCGCGGCATGACCGATACCATGAACCGGCTGGCCCGCCGTGAATTGACGGTGGCGGTGGAGGGCGGCGATCGGCGCGATGAGATCGGCGACATGGCGCGGGCAGTGCAGGTGTTTAAGGACGGCTTGATCGAGGCCGACCGTCTGGCCGAGGCGCAGCGCCGGGAACAGGCCGCCAAGGAGGCCCGCACGGCGCGCGTCAACGACCTGATCAAGGCATTTGATGAGCAATCGTCGGCGGTGCTGCGCACCGTCAGTTCCGCCGCCACCGAACTGGACGCCACCGCCCAGAGCATGAGCGCCATTGCCGAGGAAACCAACCGTCAGGCCTCTGCCGCCGCGGCCGCCGCCGAGCAGACGACCGCCAATGTTCAGACGGTCGCGGCGGCGGCCGAGGAAATGGCCGCCAGCGTCACCGAGATCAACACCCAGGTGAACCGGTCCAAGATCATTTCCGACCGCGCCTTCACCGAGGTTCGCCAGACCGACAATACCGTGGCCGGCCTGGCCGAAGCCGCCGGCAAGATCGGCGCCGTCGTGCAGTTGATCCAGGATATTGCCGGCCAGACCAACCTGCTGGCGCTGAACGCCACCATCGAGGCGGCGCGCGCCGGCGAGGCCGGCAAGGGTTTTGCCGTCGTTGCCTCGGAGGTCAAGGCACTGGCCAACCAGACCGCCAAGGCCACCGAGGAAATCGCGGCCCAGGTCGCCGCGGTGCAGACGGCCACCGACAGTTCGGTGTCCGCCATCCGCGCCATCGGCACCACCATCCAGTCCGTCTCCGAAATCGGCGCCTCCATCGCCGCCGCCATGGAGGAACAGGGCGCCTCCACATCGGAGATCAGCCGCAATGTCTCCCAAGCGGCCATGGGCACGCAGGAGGTCTCCGGCAATCTCGGGCAGGTGACCGAAGCTGCCGCCCAGACCGGCGCGTCGGCCACCCAGGTGCTGGGTGCGGCCAGGGAACTGTCGCAGCAGGCCGAACATCTGCGCGCCCGTGTGGAACAGTTCCTGGCCGATATCCGCGCCGCGTGACCGGGCGCCATGCACAGTCACGCCCCTGGTTTGGTATGCGACCAAGGGCCATGCCCCAGGGCTCTTGTTATAATACCAATCTCCCTTGAACGTGACCGATCAAGGGAGATTTCGTGTTTCCTCAAGCGCCGGGCGCCCACATCCGTGGGCTTGGCTTGCGCGCACATGGGTGCGCGGGCCGGCGGTCGCCGCCGTACCGACGGTCAAGAATGTTGACCGTCGGTGTTTTAAGTTATTGTAAATGAAGGTTTACCATCAATGGCAGCCCTATGCCTAATATTTAGGCATAGGGCTGGGGCCTGTGGGGATGCAAGGCATGCAGGCGGTTGCCCGCCGGTTGGTCACAAGCTTATCCACAGATCCTGGGGAGATCGCAGGCGCGGTGTGAGCAGCCTCACTTTCGCCATGATCGCTTTGCCGATAGGCTGGCCGCCATCTTCGCCAACCCGTCGCTGCAAGGATCGCCGACGATGACCATCCAGCTTCATGCCTGGCCCACGCCCAATGGCTACAAGGTTTCCATCGCGCTGGAAGAAATGGGCCTGCCCTATGATGTTCATGCCGTCAATATCGGGGCCGGGGACCAGTTCCAGCCCGATTTCCTGAAAATCGCCCCCAACAACCGGATGCCGGCCCTTGTCGACCCTGAAGGGCCGGAGGGCAAACCGCTGAGCCTGTTCGAAAGCGGCGCCATCCTGATCTATCTGGCGGAAAAGACCGGGCAGTTCCGGCCCAAGGACCCGGCGGTCTGGTACAGCCATATCCAGTGGCTGATGTGGCAGATGGGGGGCGTGGGACCGATGTTTGGCCAGGCCGGGCATTTTATCCTCTATGCCCCGGAAAAGGTGCCCTATGGCATCGAACGCTATCGCAATGAGGCCAAGCGCCTGCTGAAAGTGGCCAATACGCGGCTGGGGGAGGTGGCCTATCTGGGCGGGGATGCCTATGGCATTGCCGATATGGCGACCTTCCCCTGGGTCCGCAGCGCGCCCAAATATGATATCGACCTGAACGATTATCCCCATGTGCAGCGCTGGTTCAACGCCATCGCCGCCCGGCCGGCCGTGCAGCGCGGCCTGGCCCTGCTGGCTGACAAGGTGAAGCCCGCCGGCACCCCCCTGTCCGACCAGGAACGGGAAAACCTGTACGGCAGGAAGTAACGGGAGCGCTATTGCCAGGGCCGCGCCCCCGGTGCGGCCCGCACGGCTTCCACCCTGACACCGTCTGCCCGCAGATACAGGGCATGGGCACCCCGGGCCGTGACCTGCGCCAGACCGATGACCAGGGGGATGGCACAGGTGCTGACCGCCCCCCCGGTCAACAGCGCATCGGCCCCCGTCGCGCAGAGCGGCGCGACCGCGTCGGCCGACAGGGCGATGGCCACGGTCCGACCATTCAGCCGGTAAAGACAGGCATCGGGCCGGTCGCAGGTCAGCCAGCCATCCGTCGTGCCGGCCTTCGGCCAGGTGCGGGGCGGGTCCACCCCATCCCGCTGGGCCCATTCATCACTGTCGAAGCGGCCGGCGCGGCGGGTGGAGACGGACAGGCCGCCATCGGCCTGCCGCACCCCCACCACCTTGCCATCATCATTGATGCGCAGATCGGGGCGCGGGGTCAGCGGCAGGAACAGCAGCCCCGCCCCGATGCCCACCAGGCCAGCCAACCGCACCCGCCCCTGCCACAGGCACAGCCACAGGCCGGACAGGGTGACCAGCACCAGGCCCGACGCGGGCAGCAGCGGCAGTTGCACAGCAGCCCCCGGCAGGCCCGCCACCCAATGGGCCGTCCATAAAATCCCCTCCGCCCCCCAGCCCATGGCGGTGATCGCCCAGCCTTCCAGCCCGAACGGCATCAGCAGATAGACGGCCAGCCCCCAGGGCATGACCCAGAAGCTGGTGATGGGCACCGCGATCATGTTGGCCAGCAGGCCAAAATTCTGCATCTGCTGAAAATGGTGCAGGCCGAAGGGGATGGTGGCGATCCCGGCAACCAGGGAGGTGAGCGAGAGGCTGACCAGATAGGTGAGGCCCTGCCCCAGCCAGCCCGTCCCCCCCTCCGGCCGCCGTGCCGCCATCCAGGGCGTCACCACCTCGAACGCCGCGATCAGCGCAACAACGGCGGCAAAGGACATCTGAAAGCTGGGCCCTACCATGGCATCCGGCTGGACCAGCATCACCACCAGGGCCGCCACCGCCACCACCCGCAAGGAGAATGGGTTGCGGTCCACCAGGATGGCCAGCAGCATCACGCCTGTCATCAGCACCGACCGTTGCGTGGGCACGGGCGAGCCCACCATCAACATGTAGAAGATGGACGCGGCCAGCGCCGCCACGGCCGCATATTTCTTGATGGGCTGGCGCAGGGCCAGAGAAGGCCACAGCGCCAGCCCGGCGCGGACAAGAAAAAAGACCAGCCCGGCCACCAGCGCGATATGCAGCCCGGAGATGGACAGGAGATGCTGCAGCCCCGATTGCCGCATGGCCACCATATCCTCCTCCGGAATGGCGGTGGGCTGACCATTCAGCAGGGCCGTGACCATACCGGCGGCGGCGGCATCGGGCAGGCGTGCCGCCACCCGTTCGGCGATGACATTGCGCCAATGTTCCAGGGAAAATCCCCCCGGCGCCACCCCGCCGCGCCGCTGTACGGTGCCCAGCGCAAAGCCGGTAGCGCCCACGCCCTGGAAATACAGATGGCGGCGGAAATCAAACGCACCGGGTTCGACCGGGGCGGATGCCGGCCCCAGCCGCGCGAACAGCCGCACCCGTTCCCCGATCACCGGCACAACCGCCATGTCGCGCACAGCGATGCGCACCAGACGCGGCGTGTCGACGCGATCCAGCCCCGCCACATTCAGATCAGTAAGGAACAGCCGCATACCGGCTTCCAGCCGGTCGATCTGCACCACCCGCCCCGTCACACCGACGGGACCGATGCTGGTTTGCAGCAAGGGTGCGGCAACCAGAGCGGTGCGCAGCTGTGCCGCCGTGAAACCCAGCGGCAGCGCCACCAGCACAATCCAGGCCGGCAATCCCCAGTCTGGCCGGCGAACCTGTACCCCCACCGCCAGCAGCAGCGCCAGGCCCAGCAGCGCCGCCCCCGCAAAGGGCGGCGGTTCGTGATCCAGGGAAAAATAAAGGCCGATGCCCACACCCAGCAGCACCGGAAACCAGAGGACCCAGCGACCGCTTTCGGCCAGCAGCGCCGCCGCCAGCCAGGAAAAACCTGTCCACCGCACGCCCCCCTGTCCCCCCATAAAGCCCCCGCCGCCTGGGTTTACGATTGACACCCATCCGCCTTGACACTGACGGTTATGCTTACAAGTAGATGAAAACAGATGGTGATTCACCAGTTGATTTGGCGGCCGCGGGAACAGCGCGTCTGACAAAGGGCACCCACGACTTTTTAAGGGGGGAGTATCCCCGGCCCGACGCTGTTCATGGGCGGCAACGCTGTGCTAAACCACCCGGCAAACATTCATTCTCCCGTTTGGGACCCTAAGAGTTCTGCGATGATCGTCACCCGTTTCGCCCCCTCGCCCACCGGTTACCTTCATATCGGCGGCGGCCGCACGGCCCTGTTCAACTGGCTGTTCGCCCAGCATCACCAGGGCAAATTCCTGCTGCGCATCGAGGATACGGACCGCGCCCGGTCCACCGATGCCGCGGTGACGGCCATCCTGGAGGGCCTGAAATGGCTGGGTCTGGACTGGGATGGCGAGGCGATCAGCCAGTTCGGGCGCAAGGACCGGCATGCCGAAGTGGTGGCCGAAATGCTGGCCAACGGCACCGCCTATCGCTGCTACTGCACGTCCGAAGAGCTGGACGCGATGCGCGAGGCACAGAAGGCCGCCGGCCAGCAGCCGCGCTATGACGGTCGCTGGCGCGACCGTGACCCGTCGGAAGCGCCCGCCGGCGTGGCGCCCGCCATCCGGCTGAAGGCCCCGCGTGAGGGCGAGAC
>JAIXTS010000082.1 GCA_027483805.1 Azospirillum sp.
CGCCACATCCAGACCAGAACATGCGCGGCGATGGCAATCACCGTGAAGATCAGGAAACCCTGGATGAAGAACGAATGGACCTCGCGAGCTTCGCTTTCGGTCAGACCCGAAAGTGAGACATTTGATGAGTCAGCCATCAAATCCACCTCCTCGTCTCGAATGCCGCGGCTCCCCCGCGGCAGGGTTCCGGCAGTGCCACTCAGGCGGCGCTGCCAGGGTTTTGACGGTGTCGAGCACACCGGCAAGGAAGCGGTTACACGTTGAAGGCGTAACCGATGGCGGCGTGGGCCGACGAGCGGGCCTCGGCAAAGATGGAGTGCGCGGGGCGCGCGGCCCGGCGGTCGAATGCATGGATGACCCGGCCGGTCATCGCCGCAGCCAGACAAAGCGGATAGGAGATCAGGAAGACGAGGCGCATTTCCACGCGCTCCAACTGGCGGTCCCTGGCGGCGCCGTGTCCGATGCTGAACGTCATCTTGTCCTCCCGGTTGCCGCCCCGGCGGCATCTTGACTATGTCTTCACGCGTGTACGCTGGCGGCGCCTTTGACATGGTCCGCCGTGACCTCATGCGCGCCGTCGCGGCGCGCCTCCCGTTCGGCTGCTTCGCGCAGGCGCTTGGCTGCCGAAATCCGGACCAGCACGGGCTCCGCGCTGATCCGCTGTTCCAAAAGTGTCTGGGCATCGGCCGACCAGGGCAGCGCGCTGCCGGCGCGGGTCGTCGTCGGCTCGATCGCGTCCAACTCTCCGGCCCGGGGCAGGATGTCGAACAGCATGTCGAACAGGGAGTTGCAGACTTCCTGGATCAACCAGGACGCCCCGGAATAGCCCATGACCGGCGTGCCCGTATGGCGGCGGACAATGGCGCCGGGATAGGAGAGCTGGATGAACTTGCCGCGCTGACCGCGTTCGGCCATGTACATGCGTTCGTTGAAGGACCCGAACATGATCATCGGCGGTTTGCCGGTCAGCAGGTCCTGCACCGCATCATTGTCGGTCTTGACCCCCGGCTTGCGCTGCACCGCAAAGGCGCAGGGCAGACCCATTTCCTCTTCCAGGAAATTGCGCACCCCGCGCGTATAGGTCTCGCCCGCCACCACGGCGAAACTGGCCGTGCCGAAGAAATCCTGGGTCACCGACCGCCACAGATCCCATAACGGCTTCAGCGTCGTATGTTTTTCGCGTTTGATGAACGGTTCCGCGTCCAGCCCCAGCATTTCGCCCAGCTGGCGCAGGAAGGCCGTGGTGGAATGGATCCCGATGGGGGCCTGCAAGTAGGGCCGATCCAGGCTTTCGCACAACAGACGGCCGAATTCCCGATACAGGCAGACATTCGCATCGGCATCGGCCAGTTTGCGGACATCATCCACATGGCTGCCCAGTGGGAAGACCATGTTGACCTCTGCCCCCAGCCCTTCGATCAGGCGCCGGATTTCGGCCAGGTCGGAGGGCATGTTATAGGTGCCATAGATCGGGCCGATGATATTGACACGGGGCTTGGCCCCTTCCGGACGCCGGCGCGGGGCAGGAACCTTGCCGCCCTTGGGCCCGAATTCCGTCCACAGCCATTTCAGGGCGCGGTCGGCACTCTGCCACTGATCCTCGTCGATGGTGCGCGGCAGGAAACGGACGATGTTGGATCCTTCCGGCGTCACGCCGCCGCCGATCATCTCCGCGATGGACCCGGTGACGACGACGGCCGGCAGGTTGGGATCCAGCGCCAGCCGCGCCCGTTTCATGGCCCCTTCGGTGCCATGGCGGCCCAGCTCATCCTCCGACAGGCCGCTGACCACAATGGGCAGCTCGTGCGGGGGCAAGGCGTCGGTATAGTGAAGCACCGAGGTCACGGGCAGATTCTCGCAGCCCACCGGGCCGTCGATGATCACCTGCAGCCCCTTGATCGCCGTGAAGGCGTAGACGCTGCCCCAATAGCCACCGGCTCTATCATGGTCGAGGATCAGCATCCGACGCTATCTCCATTCTCGACCGCATTCCGCGATTGGTTGGTCTTGGCTGCGTACTTCCGGCGGAAGGCGCTGCGGTCCTGCGGGACATCTTCCCAGATGCCGGCCGTATCGCCTGTGCCCACCCCTTCGAAAAAGGCGTTCATGGCATCGAAGCGCGGCTTGTTGGCGATGGCGCCATTGATGACGGCGGGCAGAGAGCCCGGCCCCGCCGGCCCCATCAGGGGGCGGGCGGAAATCAGGTTGGTGAAGTAAAGGGCGGGCGTCGCCGCCTCCTTTGCCTTCTGCACAACCGGTGTCGTGCCGATGGCCAGATCGGGCTTGAATTCCACAAAGGCTGCCAGGTCCTGCTCCAGCGAGGCGCGGAAACGGACGATCACGCCCTTGGCCGCCAGCCACTCTGCATCCTCGGTGTTATACGGCGTCTTGGGGCAGGCCGTGCCGACATAGCGCAGATCAGCGCCCAGTTCGACCAGCAGCCGCCCCACCAGCAGTTCTGAGCCTTCATAGCCCGACAGCGTGATCCGGCCGTTGATGCGGTTGGCGGCCAGCCCGGCGCTGATGGCGCCGCGCATGGCGTTGCGTGTCTGGTCAATCCGCGCCTGCGGCACCCCGCAGCGCTGACCGATAGCGGACAGCCAGGCATCGGTGCCGTCCAGCCCGATCGGGGCCGACCCGACAATGGGACGACCGGCGGCGGTGAACTCACGGAAGGTGGCGGTATAGAAGGGATGGATGGCCGCCACAGCGGCGCAGTCCAGGGCACCATACAGATCACGCCATTCCCGCACCGGAATGCTGGGTCCCACGGCCAGCCCCATCGGATCCAGCATATTGCCGATCACCACGGGGTCGGCGGGGAACATTTCCCCCACCAGCGTTACCGTCGGCTTGTCTTTCAGACCGGCACGCGGCCGCTGCACGGGGCCGGCTTCCGCCTCCTGCCGTGCATAGGCCAGCATGGCGCCCGACAGCACATCCTTGGCCTCGGCATGGGTCGGCACGCCGAAGCCCGGCACGTCGATGCCGATGATGCGCACCCCGTCAATCTCTTTGGGCAGCATTTTCAGCGGCACGCCAGAGGCGGTGGGGACGCAGAGATTGGTGACGATGACGGCATCGAAACGGCCCGGATCGGCCATCAGATGCACCGCCTCCACAATGTCTTCATACAGCTTGCCGGTGACCAGCGTCTCTGAACTGAAGGGCACATAGCCGACGGAGCGTTTTGCCCCGTAGAAGTGCGAGGTGAAGGTGAGCCCATAGACACAGCAGGCCGAGCCCGACAGGATGGTCCCGACCCGACGCATCCGAAGGCCCACCCGCAGAGATCCGAAGGCCGGGCACATGGATTGCGGCTGGTCATGCGGCCCCTTGGGGTAGTCACGTTCCAGCCGGTCCATCAACTCGTCATTGCCGGCCGCACGGGCAGCGGCACGCGACAGTTCGACGCCGCCATGGCACCCGGCTCCGGCGGGCTGGCCCCCGTCGGCGGTGAGGGTCGGGCCCACATCCCCCGAAAGGGCCGTCTCGCCGGCAGCTTCGCGTGTGAAGTCCAAAGGCTGGTCGTCCATGGTTGCGTGCCCCTCAGACCCGGTCGTAGATGACTTCGAGCGAGGCGCGTTTCAGCGCGCCCGCAGGGCACATATCTTCCGGCGTCGCCGGCTCCAGCTGGAACGTGCCGCCGGTCTGGCTGGCGTCGAACAGGCCCAGCAGACCGTCCTGGTCCAGCGGCCGCGGCAGTACCGGCGGGGCTTCCGCCAGATTGATCGACAGCGCTTCGAACAGGGGGCCCCAACGGTTGTCGGGGGTGCCGATGATCTGATAATTGGCGCTTTTGCGTCGGATATCTTCATCCTGCGGGATGGAGGCCAGGACCGGGATGCCGACCGCGTCGGCGAAGGCCTGCGCCTCCCCGGTGCCGTCATCCTTGTTGATGACCAGTCCCGCTACCCCGACATTGCCGCCCAGATTGCGGAAATACTTCACCGCCGAGCAGACATTGTTGGCGACATACAGTGACTGGAGATCATTGGAGCCGACCACCACCACCTTCTGGCACATGTCGCGGGCGATCGGCAGACCGAAGCCGCCGCAGACCACGTCGCCCAGGAAATCCAGCAGGACAAAGTCGAAGTCCCATTCATGGAAGCCCAGCTTCTCCAGCGTTTCAAACCCGTGGATGATGCCACGGCCGCCACAGCCACGGCCCACTTCCGGCCCGCCCAGTTCCATCGCGAAGACACCATCGCGTTTGAAGCAGACGTCGGAGATGGACACTTCCTGGCCAGCATCCTTGCGGCGCGACGCCGTCTGGATGATGGTGGGGCAGGCGCGGCCACCGAACAGCAGCGAGGTCGTATCGCTTTTCGGGTCGCAGCCGATCAGCAGCACCTTCTTGCCCAGCTGCGCCAGCATGTAGGACAGGTTGGCGAGCGTGAAGCTCTTGCCGATTCCGCCCTTGCCATAGATGGCAATGATCTGGGTTTCCTTGGTGACCTTGCCGACATGCGGCGCATCGGGTTCGATGGCTGCCTCCTCGCGCAGGCGCCGGCTCATCTGTTTCGGGCTGCTACGGACGTCCAGATCAAGGCTCATGCGGCTTTCCTCCAGTCGATCACCATTTTCAGGCAGCCGAGGTCGTTGAACGCGGTTCTATAGGCGGATGACGCCTGGGCCGGTGCGGCCCGGTGCGTCAGCAACCCGTCGAGGGACAGGCGCCCGGTTTCCACCAGGCGAATGACGGCGGAAACATCGTCGGGGCGGAATTCCGCCGCGATGGACAGGGTCAGTTCCCGCATGAAGGCCGGGGCGAAGGCATATCCGACCCGCTCCCCGTAAAACCCGGCCAGGATCAGTTCCGCCGGCTTGCGCAGCCGGGCAACGATCCCGTCAATGGCGGCGGCATCACCGCTGGCATCGATGGCCGTGCCATAGGGGGCATCGCCATCTTCGCCCGGATCCATCACCTTATAACCGGTGGCGCCCGTGCGACGGGCGGCGGCTTTTTCCCAGACAATCGGGGCGGCAGATCCGAGCGCCATCACCGTGCGGGCGATCAAGCGGCCCAGCACGCCATGGCCCACGACCAGGCCGACCGGCCCCTGGGCCCGCTGCACCGCATGGTACGCTGTCGCCGCCAGGGCCAGCAGCACGCCATTATCCTGCAAGTCGGAACCGATCTCGAACACCCGCGCGCCGGGCACGATCAGGGTGGAAGCGGTGGCCCCGAACAGACCCGCCGCATCGGCGTAGCAGCCGGCGCCGGGAACAAAGACCATTGTCCCGGCCCGATGGCCGGAGTCCGGACCTGCCTGGATGATCCGCCCGACAGTTTCATAGCCGGGGACCAGCGGATAGGACATGCCGGGGAACCGGGGCATGGTGCCCTGGTACAGCATCTTTTCCGTCCCGGTGGAAACACCGCTTGCAACCGTTTCGACCACGACGTCGCCGGGTCCCGGAGCGTGGAGAGCCAGCCGCCGAATGGCGACCTCTCCCGGTCTCTCGAACACCACAGCCGTCGCGTACATTCCGGCATCTCCTCACGGGTGGGGTATCCACCTGCATAGATGTCATATTAAGTTGACACTCCAGACTGTCAACAAATATGTACACTTTTTTAATTGTTGGGCTTCTGGGGCCTATCGGCGGGCGGTGACGATGGTGGCGATCAGGGGGTTAGGCGTTGCCACGATGCCGATGGATTGAAATCCGGTTGCTGACAGGAAACCCGCGATTTCCTGGGCGCTGCGGCAGCGTCCCGATCCCATGGCCAGGAAATAAATGCCGAAATAGGCGGCTGACAGCCGGGCCCCTTCGCTCTGACCGTCCATGGCTTCGGCAATGATCAGGGTGGTGCCGGGTCGCAGTGACCGGTGAAGATTAGCCAGGATGGTTTCCACTCGCGAATCGTCGTGATCACAGAGCACCCGGACAAGGGTCACGCAATCGGCGTCGCCTGGCACGGCGTCGCGACTGAAATCGCCGCCATGGACGCGGGCGCGTTCGCCCAGGCCCAGGCTGTCCAGGTGTGTGGCGGCGCGCGCCGCCACGGCGGGAAGGTCGAAGAGACGCAACTCAAGGCTGGTATGGGCATCGGCTGCGGCGGCCAGAAACGCACCATCGCCCCCGCCGACATCCAGCAGAACACGGTATTGGCGGAAATCATGGCTGGCCAGGATGCACTCGGCCATCATGGCCTGGCTATCCCGCATCAAGGCGGAATAGGCCTCCACCTCCACCGGCTTTGGCCCGTCTATCCCCATTTCCCGCACATAGGCCCAGTACTGGCGCAACTCTGTCTGCGCCCCGCCTGTGCGCAGCAATTGGTCGGGATCAGACAGATCGCGATACAATATGGCGTGGTGGCGCACCATGGCGTCCAGCCCCCGGTCTTCCGCCAGGATCACCCCCGCATCATCCAGAACCCACAGGTCGGGACTGATCTCGATCAACAGGTCCAGCGCCGCATTGGCGCGCAGCAGCATCCGTACCCGTTCTTCCGGCAATGACAGCCGACTGGCCAGGGACTCCGTCGTCAGTGCCTGATCCCGCAGCGCCCGGTAAAGGCCCAGCCGCACCCCGGCCAGCAGCACTTGCGAGAAGATGAAGCCGCCGGTGAGGCGGAACAGCGCATTCGCCTTGGCGTTGCCGATGGCGCGCAGCAGCGGCAGGCGGGCGATCCATCGCCGGAAACCGGGCGCGGCAATCATCCGGTTGCGCCAAAGCCGCAGGTGCAGGGGCAAAAGCCGCAGGCGCTGGGCCAGAGGCGTTTGTCCTGTGTCGGGGGGCCGCGTTCCCATGCCCCTGTCAGGCGGCGCTGACAGACAGGGTCTTCGGCATCAGCCGTGTCGCCTCGTTAAGGATCATGGCGCGGAACGGCACGCGTCCGGCACAATCGGGGACACTGTCGGCCGCCGTTTCCACCAGGCTACGCAAATGCTGCAGCGCCTTGGGGATGCCCAATGCCACAACGATGTTCGGTTTGCCGTTGCGTCCGTCCTGGCCGGCAGGTTTGCCCATGCTGCCGGTTGTGCCCAACGCATCATACAGATCGTCGGCCACCTGATAGGCCGATCCCAGCGCATCGGCCAACGTCAGCCAATCCTGCGGATTTCCACCAGAGGCCAGCGCCCCGGTCGATACGGCACCGGCGAACAGGGATGCGGTCTTGGCCCGGTGATATTGGCTGATGTCGATATCCGCTTCCGCTTCCCAGGCCTGTCCCGCGACCAGCCCATAGGGAGAGCCGACGGCCTTGGCGATGGTGGCGATCAGCGGTGCGGTCAGCCTGGGCGCGTGCATGGTCTCTCGCGCTACCGTCTCGAACGCCGTCACAATCAGTCCATCACCAACCAGAAGGGCGATCTCCTCGCCAAACTCCGTATGTACCGATGCCTGGCCCCGGCGGGTCGCCGCATTGTCGAAGCAGGGCATATCGTCATGGACCAGCGAGGCGCAGTGCAGCAGTTCGATGGCGACGGCGGCAGCGGTCGCCGCCTGCGGGTCCCGGTCGCCACAGGCCGCCGCGACGGCCAGGCACAGGCGGGGCCGGATACGGGCACCACCGGGAAACACGGCGTGGCGCAAGCCTCCGGCCAGCAGCGGCGGGCAGCCATTGGCGGTTGCAAGTCGCAGGGCGAGCTGCAATCCGGCTTCAATGCGCTCAGGCAAATCCATGGGCTGACCTCCGTGCACATAAATGTCAATGCAACTGGACGATAAAAAGTGTAAACATAAATTGACACATGGATGCGAAAAGTCAATCCACCAGGAAGGGACCAGACGCAATGGGGGTTGGCACCGGAACAGATGATGCCGTTGTGATCGTGGGGGCCGGGATGGGCGGTCTGGCGGCGGCCCTGCTGCTGGTCCATGCGGGTTACCGTGTCACGGTCGTCGATATGGCGGCGGGGCCGGGGGGCAAGGTCCGGCAGGTGGCGGCGGGCGGGCGTTTATTCGATGCGGGGCCGACGGTCCTGACCATGAAATGGGTCTTCGATGAGTTGCTGGCCCGTTTCGGCACAACGCTGGAAACCGAACTGCGGTTGACCCGGTGTGAGGTGCTGGCCCGGCATTACTGGCAAGGTGGCCAGCAGCTGGACCTCTTCACCGATCCGGCCCGGACGCGCGACGCGATTGGCGATTTTGCGGGCGTGCAGGCGGCTGCGGGCTTTTCACGCTTTGCGGCGGATGCCGCCCGGATTTACCGGTTGCTGGAACGCAGCTTCATTGACGCCCCACGGCCCAATCCGCTGTCTCTGTCGGCCCGTATCGGCCTGCATCGGCCTGCCGCCCTGATGGCATTGCGGCCCTATACGACACTCTGGTCGGCGCTGTCCGGTTACTTCACCGATCCACGGCTGCGGCAGCTGTTCGGCCGCTACGCCACCTATTGCGGGTCATCGCCGTTCCTGGCGCCGGCAACCTTGATGCTGGTTGCACATGTGGAACAGGCGGGCGTGTGGATCGTGGATGGCGGCATGGCCGCACTGGCCCGGCGTCTGACGGCCCTGGCGCAGGCGGCCGGTGTGGAATTCCGGTTTGGTGAGCGGGTTGTTTGCATTGATCGGGATCGGTCCGACCGATCCGTCATCGGCGTGACCACGGATCAGCAACAGCACCTGGGCGCCGGTGCCGTCATTTACAATGGCGATGCGGCGGCTTTGGGCGCCATGCTGACCCCGGCGGCATCCCCGCCACGGCGGCCCGTGGAACGGTCCCTGTCGGCCCTGGTGGCCTGTGGTCTGGCAAAACCCGACGGGGTGGCGCTGGCGCATCATACGGTGTTTTTCAGCGATGATTACGCGGCGGAATTCGACGCCATCCGGCGCCATCGCCGTCCGCCCGCCGACCCGACCGTCTATCTCTGTGCCCAGGACCGTTCCGACCGGGGCGATCTGGCCGATCTGCCGGCGCCTGGGACGGGGGAGCGGGTATACAGCCTGATGAACATGCCGGCGGACGGCGACGGCCATGCCTATTCGCAAAGCGAGATCGACCAATGTCTGTCTTCCATGCAACGCCGCCTCGCCGCCAACGGTCTGACACTGACCTACGACCGGCGGCTTCTGTCGGTGACGGCCCCGGATTGGTTCCATCGTCTCTATCCGGGAACGGGCGGGGCCTTGTACGGGATGGCCTCGCACGGGGCGATGGCATCGTTCCGGCGCCCGTCGGCGGCGGGTCCGATCCGGGGCCTGTACCTGGCGGGCGGCAGTGTGCATCCGGGACCGGGGGTGCCGATGGCGGCCCTGTCGGGCAAGATTGCAGCGGAAAGGTTGATGGCAGACCGGGCTTTGATCGGCCGGTCCCGCCCGGCGGCTATCACTGGTGGTATGTCGATGCGGTCAGCGATTGCGGACACTACGCGCTGACCATCATCGCCTTCATCGGCTCTGTCTTCTCGCCCTATTACCACTGGTCCGGGCGGGGGCGGCCGGATGATCATGTGGCATTCAATATCGCCCTGTACGGTCCCGGCGGCAATGTCTGGTGCATGACCGAACGGGGCTCTGGCAGCCTGCGCCGCGACGCGCATCATCTTCACATCGGGCCCAGCAGCCTGTCGATGCAGGCGGACCGGCTGCTGATCGACTTTGCGGAAACGGCCTTGCCCTGGCCGGGTCAGCGCCTGTGGCCGAAGGCCGTGTCGGGCCGGGTGGAACTGTTCCCCGACATCCACGCGGACCGGCTGTTCGATCTTGACGCGGCGGGGCGTCATGTCTGGTCGCCCCGCATGCCCCGCGCCATGGCGACCATCACCTGTGACGCGCTGCCCGGCGGGGGATGGCGGGGACGCGCCTATCATGACATGAATTATGGCGACCGCCCGCTTGAGCGGGATTTTATCGGCTGGGATTGGGCGCGCGGCCATGAGGGGGCCGATGGCGATACCGTGATCCTGTATGACGCGCTTCTCCGACAGGGGTCCCGTCGCCGCCTCGCCCTGCGCTATGACGCTCAGCAGGGGGAGGCGCAGGCGCTGGACCTGCCCGACCGCCAGGGGCTGCCGCCCGGATTCTGGGGCGTGCGCGCCGGCATCGGCTGCGACATGGCAAGCAGCCCGCGATTGTTGGATCGACTGGAGGATTCGCCCTTCTACACCCGGTCGCGGGTAGAGACGACATTAAGCGGAAGGCGGCTTGAGATGATGCAGGAAACGCTGGATTGCCGGCGGCTTTCGCATCCGCTGGTGCGGCTGATGCTGCCGTTCCGCATGCCGCGACGCCGTCACTGATGTGCGTTTGGCTCGTCGCGCGTCTTCTTCTTCTTCTCCCGGTCCTGCTGCTCATAGCGACGCAGATCCAACCGTTGCCAGATATAGAATCCGACAGCCAGGGCAAAAACGAAGCCTGCCTCAATCAGGCCGAAATAATCCTCAAGCAATGCGCCCTGCTTTCTGCCACCGTTCCTGGCGTTGGGCCCGCCTTTCATCCCGGCTTTGCACCTGCAGGCGCAGCAGGATCGACGCCACATTGTCCAGGCTGGCGGGTGTGGGGTCGCGTGGCGTCGCGGCCCTGGCATTCGAAAACGTTTCCGCCGCTTGCGTCACCATCGTCAGCACGGCGGGGTCGGCCGGCGTGGCTTCCGCCGCGCGGGTGACACCGGCAACCAGCCCGGTCGGCCGCATCGCCCGCAGCACCAGGGCCAGCTTGCGGGGAAGGGTGGTGCGGGCGCGCTGGTTGATGCTGTCAAACCCGTTGCGCGCGATGCCGCGGCCAATATCCTGATAGGTCAGGGCGGCCGTGCGGATGGCGTGGCGGCAATCGGCCGGAAGCCGCGCGATCCCGGCATGGCCCAGCTGATAATGATGATCGGCGACGGTCAGCAGACGCTGCACCACCTGGCCCAGGGCGGGTGAAAAGCGCGGATCGGCCAGGAAGGCCTGGGCATCGATGCCCACCTCCCGCAGCCAGTCCAGCGGCAGATACAGCCGTCCGTTGCGGGCATCCTCGCCGACATCGCGGGCAATATTGGTTAATTGCATGGCCAGTCCCAGATCGGCGGCCCGCGCCAGCGTGCAGGTATCGCCTTCATTCATGACCAGCGACATCATCAATCCGACGGTGGACGCGACCCGCGCGGCATAATCCTTCACCTCACCGATCGTGTGGAACTGCCGCCCCTCCATATCCATGGCGAAACCGTCCAGCAGCGCCAGCGGAATGGCCTTGGCGATGGCGTGTTTCTGCACGATCCGGGCAAAGGCCCGGTCACAGGCGTAATCATATGGGACGCCGTCATAAAGTCGGTCCAGCCGATGACGAAGTCGCTCCAGCGCGTCGGTCCCTCGCCCGGGATCGTCGATAAGATCATCGGAATGCCGGCAAAAGGCATAGAGCGCGTGGGCCGCCTGACGGGTGCGCCGGGGCAGTAAAAGCGAGGCGATGTGGAAAGACTTGGACCCACGCCGGATGGAGGCGGTACAGCTGTCCAGATCGACCATGTCGCCGCTGAAGCCGTAATTCTGCTCGATGGACCGGGCCAACAGGGGCCGCGCCATACGGTTGCCGTCGGCTTGTTCACCAGAAGCTGTCGGCGTCCACCCCGTCATCACGGAACACTCCCCCTGACGAACGCGGCGGGTTCCGGCACCAGGCCCGCGACGATGCGGGCCGATGACAGGACACCGGGCAGACCGGCGCCCGGATGGGTGCCCGCCCCACACAGGAACAGGTTGTCCAGTTCTTCGCTGCGATTGTGCGGCCGGAACCAGGCGCTTTGCAGCAGTTTCGGCTCCAGCGCAAAGGCCGCCCCCTGCCAGGACAGCAGCCGGTCGCGGAAATCCAGCGGTGTGGCGATGTGGGAGACGGTGATGTGGCGTTCCAGATCGGGCAGAATGGTGCGCGACAGATGCGCCGCGATGCGCTGGCGGTAGGTCTCCGCCATGTCCCGCCAGTCGACATTTCCGCCCAGATTGGGAACAGGGCTCAGCACATAAAAGGCGTCGCAGCCATCGGGGGCCACACTGGGGTCCACGGCGCTGGGCCGGTGCAGATACAGGCTGAAATCATCGGCCAGACGCTGCCGGCGGAAGATATCATCCAACAGCCCGCGATACCGGGGCCCGAACAGCATCGTATGGTGATGCACATCATCATACCGGCGGTTGGTGCCGAAATACCAGACGAACAGCCCCATGGAATAATCGCCCCGGGCGATCTTGGCATCGGTCCAGCGGCGCCGGGGATGATCGCGCAGCAACTTTCCATAGGTGGTGGCCGGGTCGCCATTTGAAATCACGATATCCGCCGCGATCGTCTCGCCGCTGGTAAGCCGGACGCCCGTGGCCCGGCGCCCCTCTGTCATGATCGTCTCGACCGTTTCGCCCAGACGGATGACGCCGCCGTTACGCCGCACCAGACCGGCGATGCCCTGCACCAGGGCATTGGTCCCGCCCATGGCGTAATGCACGCCATACCGGCTCTCCAGATGCGCGATCAGACAGTAAAAGGAGGTGGCGGAATAGGGATTGCCCCCGATCAGCAGCGGGTGGAACGAAAAGATGGTGCGCAGCCGGTCATTGCGGAAATGCTTTGAAACGACCGCATGCACGGACCGATAGCCGCCCAGCCGCGTCAGCGATAACAGCGTGCGGGCCGTGAAGGTCAGGCTGTGGAAAGGGCGATGGGCCAGCTGTTCAAACGCAACCGCATAGATGCGCCGGCTTTCCTCCATGAAGCTGTGATATCCCGGCACATCGGCGGGGTCGAAGCGGGCGATCTCCGCTTCCATCGCGGCCGGATCGCCGGAATAGTCGAACCAGGCCCCGTCATCGAAACGGATCCGATAGAAGGGTGTACAGGGCCGCAGTTCCACATCATCGGCCAGCCGTCCCCCGCAATCCCGCCACAGGTCCTCGAACATCCAGGGGGCGGTGATGATGGTCGGGCCTGCATCAAAGACAAACCCGTCCAGCCGGTGGGCATAGGCCCGGCCCCCCGGTGCGTCCAGCGGATCGATGATGGTGACCCCATAGCCGCGGGCGGCCAGCAGGGCGCCGGCGGAAAGGCCCCCCACACCGGCCCCGATCACCACGGCGTGCGGGCGGGATGGATCGGGGGCGTGGGCCTCGGTCCGGGGGTGGGGGTGGATCATGTTCATGCAGCGTCCACCGTGCTGTAGGGGTGGGCGGCGATGGCGTCGGCCACCAGACCGCTGACCAGATCGGCCCGTCCTTCATGCAGAAGGTGTCCGCCGCGATCCACCAGGATCAGGCGTGCCCCTCTGGCACGCTCTGCCGCATGGCGCGAATCCCGGCAGGGCACCATCGGGTCATCCTTGGCGGCGATCAGGGTCGGCGGCACCGGCAGGCCGGCCAGCAGCCGGTCGAACCGGCTGAGATCCCAGGCTGCCATCATGCCCAGCGCACCCTGCACATGTCCCGACGTTGCCAGCAGCCGGCGATAGAGGTCGGCTCCCCTGTCATCGATGATGGACCCGGTGGCGGACAGCAGATTATCCCCGAACCACCCCCCCCGTGCCGCAAGGGAGAACATCGTCGCCGTGAAAGGTGCCGCGAACAACGCCTTGGCCAGGGGGGAGAACAGCCGGTTGCCCCGGATGGGCAGGAACGCCCCATTGATGGCGATGACCAGCGGCCCCGTCCGCCGCCGGCTTGCCGCGGCCAGGCTGATGGCGATGGCAGCCCCGGCGGAATGGCCGATGATGGCGGCTGGCGTCAGGCCTATTGCCGTGATCAGGGCCTGTACCGATCGGGTCATCCCCGTCAACGACAGATCCACGGGTCGGCGCGGGCGGCTGAAACCATGACAGGGCAGGTCCAGGGCGATGATCCGGTGAGCGCCGGCAAGACCGGGCATCAGGTGCCGCCAGGAATGGCTGGCCGCTCCCGTGCCATGCAGCAGCAGCAGCGGCGGCGCCGCCTCCGGCCCCATTTCCTGTATGTGCCAGCGCAGGTCGGCAGCTTCGACAAAGCGGCTGGCCGACCGGTGGGGCCAGTCCTGTCCATCCCGATCCCAGTCCAGCCAGGTTCCGCCCGTCGTCATGGCTGCCCCTTCTGCATGGTGGTGCGCACAATCTGCGACATGCGGGCGGCATCGGCCTGGCGCAGCAGATGCAGCTCGGCGCCCAGCATGCCGGCCAGGTTCGTGACGCTGTCGCGGGGGCGCCGCGCAATGTCGATGCAGATGCTGGTCAGGCCATGTTCCCGGTACAGCCTGGCGATCCTTTCGGTCTGGCGTCCGGCCAGGGCGCGGTCGGCGGTGCCGTCCAGCGCGATATTGCCGCTGCCATCGGTCATCACCACCACGATGGGGGTGCTGCCCCGGCGGCGGGTGGACAGGGCCATTTCCAGCCCGCGCTCCAGCCCGGAGGCAAGCGGGGTCGGCCCGCCACCGGGCAGGGCCGACAGACGGCGTTTGGCCGATACCAGGGACCGGGTCGGTGGCATCAGGATTTCCGCCGCCTTGCCGCGAAAGGCGATCAGCGACACCTCGTCACGTCGGATATAACACTCGGCCAGCAGGTGCTCGATGGCCCCCTTGGTCTCACCCAGCCGTTCCAGCGCGGTGGATCCCGATGCATCCACGACAAAGATGGCCGTGGATGGTTGCTCATGCCGCCGCCGGCGATAACGGAAATCCTCCTTGCGGATAAGCAGCCGCGCGGTGCCGTCGGCACCGCCTTGCAACCGTGCCCGCAGCCGTTGCCACGGGATGGCCGCGCGCACTGTTTCCACCAGATCGGGCCGCGCGTCGGGGAAGGGGGGGCTACTGCTGGCGGCAAATGGCCGGCCGCGCCTGGTATTGCGTGCCGCCGCACCGCCCTTGCCGGTCTTCCGGCCCTGGCGGGCAGCACGCTCGCCACTGGCCAGCGACAGCCCGTCGACGCGTCCTTGTTCAACCGCGGCCAGCAGTTCCGTCAGACTGTCCAGCGCCTGTTCGGCGCCTGCATCCGCGTCCTGTGGGGCGGGGCCGGCCGCGTTGTTGTCCGGCGAGGGTGAGGGCGGCGGGGCGGCCTGCTGTTCCGGTTTTGGCTGAACCTGGGGTGGTTCCAGGCACAGGCACAGCCGCAGCGCGGCGACCGCATCCTCGGCCATGGCCTCCCCACGGCCCGCGATGGCGGCGTGGATGCGGGCGACCCGCGACAGGTGATGCAGGGTGCGCAGCGACCGGTAACCCGCCGCCGCCGCGATGGCGCCCAGCGGCTCCAGCACATTGTCCGCGATGCCCACGGATCGCCAGTCGGCGCATGGCGTCGGGGGGGGGGCAGCCAGCATGCTGCTGACCAGCGCCACCCCGTCCAGGGTGACATGCAGGCCCAGCCTGTCTGCCAGTGCGGTGGGCAGCGCCTCTTCAGGATTGGCCGCTTCATCCAGGGCGATGATGGTGAAGCGGCAGGGAATACGCCCACCCATCATCTCCATGCCGGGGCGCCGGCCGGGGCAGACATGGGTGTCCATCGCCTCGGCGATCACTGCGGCGGCACTGGGCTCCAACCGCTCGGCCATCGGGATGATCAAGATGCCGCCATGGGCGGTGGCCAGGATGCCGCTGTCCCAGACCAGCCGGCTGTCGGCCAGCGACCGCGCGATATCCAGACGGCCGCCCAATGACGCCGCGGTGCTTCCCGGCGGCAGCCTTACGCTGGGTCCGGAAGGGATCAGCGACCGCAGATGCGCCAGGAAACCGTCGCGCATCCCGGAGGCGCGCGCGGTCAGCCACAGACCGCCGATATCCGCGCCGCCCACCGCCAGAATCCGGGCTGCCATCAGCGCCAGATGCCACCGCTCCTGGCTTTGACGGCGCATGCTGGTGCAGATGTCGTCCTTGTCCGCCTCATGCATGGCCATGTCCGGCATCCAATGCGGCCAGCGCCCGTTCAATACGCGGCGCCGTTCCCGCCTCGTCCATCGGGTCGCGGCGCAGCCGGTGGCACAGCACCATGGGGGCGATGTCTTCGATATCCGTCCAGTCCACCGTCATGCGTCCGGCCAGCGCCGCCGCCGCGCGCCCGGCCCGCAGCAAGGTCAGTTCGCCGCGCATGCCATCAATGCCCAGCCGCATGCAAAGCTGGGACATGCGGAACAGGATCGCGTCCGGCACCTCGACCTTTTTCACGATCTTGCGGGCGGCAACGACGCTGCTGCGGATGGCCGCCTCGCCCTTGGCCCTGTCGGCGACAAAGCCGTCCGGGTCGGTCTCATAGGCGTCCCGGCGGCGGATCACCTCAATCCGCATTTTCAGATCCATGATCGTGCGCACCTCCACCGACAGACCGAACCGGTCCAGCAGTTGCGGGCGCAGATCGCCTTCTTCGGGATTGCCACTGCCGACCAGCACAAAACGTGCGGCATGCCGCACGCTTAGCCCCTCGCGCTCCACGACATTCACCCCGGACGCCGCCGCGTCCAGCAGCAGGTCGACCAGATGGTCCTCCAGCAGGTTGACCTCATCGATGTAAAGAAAGCCGCGATTGGCCGTGGCCAGCAGGCCTGGCTCAAATGCCCTTTCCCCCGCCACCAGCGCCTTTTCAATATCAAGCGACCCGCAGACCCGGTCCTCGGTCACGCCCAGGGGCAGATCCACCATGGGTGTGCGGATCTTGACCATGGCGGGCTTCGTCGCACCAGCGGCGCTGCAATGGGGGCAGGCGGGCTGTGGATCACTGGGCAGGCAATTATATCGACAGCCCGCGCGTGTCTCGATCTTCGGCAAAAGCTCGGCCAGCGCACGGACGGCGGTCGATTTTCCGGTGCCACGATCCCCCATGACCAGCACACCGCCCAGCAACGGTTCCACTGCTGCCAGCAGCAGTGCCTTCTTCATATCCTCCTGGCCGACAATGGCAGAGAATGGAAATGGACGGGGCATGGGGCGCGTTCCCGATCAGGGTGTGTCAACATACATTGACACTATTTCGCGATCCTATGAAGGGGAAATTGACACTTTTCCACCGGACGATGCTGAACCTGGTCGCGGTCCGGCGCTGGCGCCTGACCGGGGAGCCGGGGGTCAGCGGCGATGGTCGGGGCAGACAGGCGACGCGGAACGGCTGACTTTTCGTCCGAACCTTGCTATATTCTTTCGATCAACCGGATTTTTATGCCCGCTCCCATTCGGAGCGACCGTCTTTCGGAGGGGGAAAACCCCAGACTCCGAAACACACCCTGTTTTTGTGTTTCACTTGGTTGCGCAGGCGCGCCGGACGGCCCTCCTGATACCGGGTCTCGGCCCGCAAGATGCGTCTCCTGTTCACCCCAGCCCCAGAATCTCAGCATGCAGTGCCGCCGGGATGGTGACACCTTCCGCCGCCGCCTTCTGCCGCAAGGCCAGCCGCCGGTCGCCCGGCAGACGGGCCGGCGCCTCACCCGCTGCGGCCAGCAGCAGATGCGCCATCTGCGCGGCATAGCCGTCGCCCCCGAAACGGGAGGGGTCCAGCACGATCAGCAACTGGCCCAGGTCGGGCGGGCCGCCGTCGCCATCGAAGAAGCCGCTGGCATTCCAACCGAAATTGCCGCCGACCAGGGCGGCGCAGATCACCTCGATCATCAGGGCCAGGGCGGCCCCCTTGGCCCCGCCGATGGGCAGCAGGGATCCGGCCAGCGCCGCCCCGGCATCCGTGGTCGGGTTGCCATCGGCATCCAGCGCCCAGCCTTCGGGGATGGGCTTGCCGGCCTTTGATGCCGCCATGATCTTGCCTCTCGCCGCCACCGACAGGGCCATGTCGATGACCAGGGGCGCGCGGCCTGGCATGGGGGCGGCAAAGGCGATGGGGTTGGTGCCCATCAGTGACCGGCGCCCGCCCGGCAGCGCCATGGCGGCGGGGGTGTTGGCGAAGGCAAACGCCACTAGTCCCCGTGCGGCCAGCCGCTCGACATGCCGTCCCGCCTGCCCGAAATGATGGGACCGGTGGATGGCGGCCGCTGCCACACCGGTCTTTGCCACCAGCGGCAGCAGCTTTTCGATGGCCAGATCAATGGCGGGATAGGCGAAACCCTGGCCTGCATCAATGCGCACCGCGGCCTCCCCCGCCGCGACGGCGACGGGCACGGCATGACCATCCACCTTTCCCACCCGCGCATGCAGCGTGTAGGAGGGGACGCGGGACAGGCCGTGCCCGACCTGACCATCCACTTCCGCCGCCACCAATGCGTCGGCCGTGGCCGCCGCACTGGCCGGGGTGACGCCGGCCTTGACCAGTGCCGCCATGGCCAGATCGTATGCTTCTTTCAGGCTGAGCGTGACCGTGCTCATGCCGACCGGTACCGCTTCGTCATCACGAACTCCTCATGCAACAGGGCCTTCGCCGCCGTCAGGCAGCCATTGCAGGTGCGGGCGATCATGTCGATCGGGTTGTCGCCCGTCTGATCGATGGTCATATCACGGCACACTGAAGACAGCGCAGTTGATCCTGCTGATTGAGAAGGGCGCCCGGTTGCCGGCCATCGCCGCCCTCGGCCGGCAGGTCGCGGCCTGGGCACGGGCACAAAAACAGCCCGCCTATGTCTGGCTGTTCACCCGCCGCCATCCCTATACGGAGGGGGTCCGCTTTGCCGACCATGACCCGGCGACCGTGGGGGCCTATCATACGGGTGACGCGCCCTGTTGGCGGGGCACGCTGGAGCCCCTGAACCTGTTCCGCCGCACCCGCGACTTGCAGCCGGTGGATGCCGAACTGGCGACCCGCATGCAGGCCCTGCTGCTCTCCTTCGCCAAGACGGGGGTGCCGGCGCCCGACTGGCCCCGCTTCGACCCCTGAAAGCCGCGCCGGATGGAACTGGGCGATCAGGTGCGGGTGGTGGAGTGGCCGCGTTACGCCACGCTGGACCTTCTGTCCGGCTGGGAAGCACCGCCACCGGCACCGGCGACAACGCCACGGGTGCGCGATTGAGGAACATCATCATGCGATTTCTGCTGCTGTGCCTGATGCTGCTGTTTCCCAAAGCCGCCCAAGCCTATGAACCCGTCCCCACGCCCGGCCTGCGGCTGGTCCTGCAGGCGCGCGTCACTGTCGATCCGGCGGTGGAGGTGCGGGCCAGCGACCATGGCAAGCGTCGGTTCATTGCCATTACCGGTGGTACCTTCACCGGTGACGGGATCAGGGGCGAGGTGATGGCCGGTGGCGCGTCGGCCATCTATGGTTCCGACGCCATGTTGGGTGTGGTCAATTTCAAGACTATCCAGCCCTTCGACGGTGTGCGCGCCGATGTGCAGTTCGGGCAGGATAAACGCGGCGATGTGTTCAAGAAATCCGCCTCCGTCACGCTGGGCAGCGCCTTTGCCGATGACAAAGGCCGCCATCAACAGCGTCTTTGCCAGATATGGCGTCACCTCCACCGTGGGCCGCACGCTGAACCTTGGCTTCAACAATGACGGGCCGCTGTTCGTGCAGACGGGGGCGGTCAGTTACAAGGGCCCGACGGACAATGGCTATGCCATCATTGCCGGCAATGTCCGTATGCCGGTAGGCCAGCATGTGCAGTTCCAGAACTCCCTGGAACGCAAGACAGCCTTCGGCAATTTTGATTATGAAGTGGCAGAGGGCGTCACCGCCTATGGCCAGTTCATGTATGTCGACAGGGTGGTGAACACCGAAAGCGGTGGCAGCCTGACCCAGATCGGCAATCTGACCACCATTCCCACCACCAACCCCTTCATCCCGGCCGATCTGCGGACCATCCTGGCCTCGCGCCCCAACCCCAACGCGCCCTTCACCTGGAACGGCCGCTATGTCGGCGTCGCCGACAAGAATTGGGATGAACAGTATAAGGTCAGCCAGTTCGCGC
>JAIXTS010000154.1 GCA_027483805.1 Azospirillum sp.
ACTATCTTCTATCGTCTGGAAGGGGACACTGTCAGCGCCGCGCTGGTGCTGCTGCGCCGCCTCTTTCCCGCGTGAAAGAGCGGATGGTGGGGCGTCATCGGCCCTGACAGGACCATGCCAATGCCAGGGCATATGCGCCCTGGTTCCCGCACCGCCCGTGGCCTTTTTGCAGCAGGAAATCCTGACCATCGGTCAGGATTTCCTGCTGCCGATATCATACCAGCGGCATGAAATCCTGACCTTTGGTCAATCTTTCCTGCCCCGCAATCGCCGGCGCCAGCATCCGCTGGTTTGGCTACGCCGCCTGTGCGGCGCGGCTGCGGTCTCTGCCGTACCACCGGTCATAAATTATGACCGGTGGTATCAGGCCGCGACCTTTCTGCCCGGCGCCTTGGCAGCCGACAGGATTTCGCGCGCCATCTCATCGGCCACGGCGCTGGTCGGCCGGTTTTCCCGATCGGCGCGGCGGAAAATCTCCGTCAGGGTGACGGGGATACGTTCCACCTGACGCAGCACCGCATCGCGGTCGTAATCCTGCGTCACCTCGGCCGAGACATTGATGATGCCGCCGCCATTGATGACATAGTCGGGCGCGTACAGGATGCCCGAGGCGCGCAGCGCTTCACCCATCGGGTCGGTTTCCAGCTGGTTATTGGCCCCACCGGCCACCACCTTGGCCGTGATCCTGTCCAGCGTGTGCGGATTGATCACGGCACCCAGGGCGCAGGGTGCATAGACATCGACATCCGCGGCGTGAATGGCATCCGGGGCCACGGCCTTGGCCGCGAAACGGTCGACGGCGCGGGCCACGGCATCGGCATGGATGTCGGTGACGGTCAGCAGGGCGCCATCATCGGCCAGACGCTGGCACAGGTGGGAGCCGACATTGCCCAGACCCTGGACGGCCACGCGCACACCCTTCAGGCTGTCGGTGCCCAGCTTGTGCCGCACGGCGGCCTTGATACCCAGATAGACACCATAGGCGGTGAAGGGCGACGGGTCGCCCGAGGCGTCATGGCCCTTGGACAGGCCCGCCACATGGGGCGTGGTCTGCCCCATGGTCATCACGTCGGCGACGCTGATGCCCACATCCTCCGCCGCGATATATTTGCCGCCCAGGCTGTCGATCACCCGGCCGAAGGCGCGGAACAGCTCGTCCGACTTGTCCTTGCGGCTGTCGCCGATGATCACGGACTTGCCGCCGCCCAGCGGCAGGCCCGCCATGGCGTTCTTGTAGCTCATGCCGCGCGACAGGCGCAGCGCGTCGCGCATGGCCTCCACATCATTGGCATAGGGCCACATGCGGCAGCCGCCGCAGGCCGGGCCCAGCGCCGTGGAATGGACGGCGATGATCGCCGACAGGCCGCTGGCCGCATCGCGACCGAAAAGAACCAGTTCGTGATTATCGAAATCGGGGAAATCGAACAGCATGGGGACGGGCCTCCGGGCCGGTGGATCGCTGTCGCCACCTTTCTGATCGGGTGGCTTTGACGCGCAAAGTCTAGGCCCGGCCAGGGTTCAAGGTCGATTTCGTTGTTGGGCGGCCCTTTGCACGAAACAGACACGCGCCACCGCCGCCGGAAATTTTTATTGCGTGGCGATGACGTTAACGGAAGGGGAAGGGCGGATCAGCCGACGCGGCGCGGATCCTGGGTGGGGGCCGTGAAGATCGGTTCGCGACGTCCGCCGGGGCCGGGCGGGGTGCCGCCCAGGGTCGGTTCACGGCGTACGGCACCGGCAGGCGGCGGGGGTGGGGCCGCGCGGCGGCCCGCCGCCGTGGCCTTAGGCACGGGCTTCACCTGACGCCGCCCGCTGCCCCACCAATAGCCCAGCATGCCCACCAGCAGGGCGCCAATGCCGCCGAGCAGGCCATAGCGCACCCAGTCGGGAAGGTTGGAGGGGTCGAAACCGCCTTTGCCTTCCGGACCGTCAAGCGTCACCTCGGTCTCCACCGAGCTGCGCGGCGCAGCGGCGGGGTCGCTGGCAGCGGTGCTGCCCATGCCGATCGACGGCGAAGCGGTCGCGGGTGTGGTGCCGCTGAGCGCCGGTGTCGCCGCCGCAAGGGGGGGCGCGGCCATGTCGACGCCGCCGCGCGACACGCCCAGAACCGTGCTTTCCGTACCCGTACCCCGATCGACGGCGGCGGCGGTGGGAGCGGCGGACGGCTTCACATCGGCTTCGCGCAGGTTTACCGGCTGGCTGGCCTTGGCCCGGCTGGTCGGATCGGCCAGATTGCCGACGCCCGTGCGTTCGGGACGGCCGCGCATCATGCTGTCGACCGTGGCCTGATCCAGGCGGCCCGTGGCCTTCAAGCCGTTCTTTTTCTGATAGGCGGCGATGGCGGCGGCCGTGGCGCTGTCCATCTTGCCGCTGGCCCGGCCCTGGTAGAAACCCTGCTGATCCAGGATCTGCTGTGCCCATTGGATGGTGGCGCCGTTGGGCTGGTTGTCCTGCGCCAGCGCGGCCGGCGCGGCCGACAGCAGCAGCAGGGCCAGGGCGGCCGTCGCGGCCTTCCGGCGGTGGGGGCGGGCGGAACGGGAACGGACCGGCGCGGACACTTTCAGAAACCCCTCCGGGGAACACGGGTCATGGGCGAACCACCCTTGTGCGGTGCGTCATGAAAGGCATGACATCGCGGCCGGGCGTTGGCAAGGGCGACAGGAATGCGGCCCGATCATGACAGACAGGGATGATGGACCGACCCGCCGCTGAAGCATATACATGGTATCGGATCATGTCCTTTCGAAGGCCGAATTGAACCGCCCCACCGCCGAAAATGTTCCGGCTCCGCCGCCGGACACCGCCCCCCCGCCGGACCTGCCGCTGGCCGGCGGCGCCTGGCTGGTCATCATGGGCCTGCTGGATACGCTGTTGCTGGGGCCGCTGCCGTTGCCGCTGGGCCTGCGTCTGCTGGGGCTGGTGATGCTGGGCGGGTGGTGGTGGTGGGACGGGCGGTCACCGCGCTGGCTGGCCGGGGCTTGGCTGGGCGTGACGGTTGCCGGGCAGGTGCTGGCCACCTATTTCTGGGCAGAGGCCGGGGTTGGGGCCACGGCGCTGGCCGGCGGCACCTTGGCGGGGTTCCTGCTGCTGCCGCTGGCCGCGCCGTTGCTGCGTGACCTGACACGGGTGCCAGCGCCACCATCGATCGCCGGGGCAGTGGCCGGCGGTGTGCCGCTGCCAGTGCTGCGCCTGGCGGCCGACAGTCTGAACACGCGGCTGCAAACCATGGCCCAGGAACTGGACGGGTTGAATGCCGGCACGGTCAGCCCGGCCCAGGCCATCCAGCTGCGCCTGCTGCGCAATGAAGTGGCGGGCATGCAGGCGCTGGTGCGGCAACGTCTGGGCGGGATGGCCGGTCCTGACGGGCCGGCAGCTCTCTCCGCCCACCGGTCGGTGACGCCGCCACCCGTTCCCGCCATGGCGCCACGGGCGCCGACCGTCACGCCCAACGGCCTGTCGGCCATGGTGGTCGATGATGATCCGGTTGGCCGCACCCTGACAAGGCTGCTGCTGGAACAGGCCGGTTATGTGGTGGAAGAGACGGACGATGCCAAGATGGCCTTGGAAATGGCCCTGATGGAGGGGCCGGACGTGGCCCTGGTCGCGGCGCGCATCGGCCGGCATCGCGGCCTGGCCCTGGCCTGGTGCATCCGGCGCGGCGGCGGGCCGGCCGTCGTGCTGTTGCGGGGCCGTGCCGACCGGGTGACGGAGCGGCAGCGGCAGCGCGCGGGACTGGCCGCCATTCTGGGCAAGCCGGTGACGCCGGATACGCTGGCCGCCACGCTGGCCCCGTTGCTGGCCCCGCTGCTGGCCGGGCGGCAGCCCGCGGTGCAGGGTCCGGCGGCGGTCAAACCAGTCTCTGTGCCGGTCTCTGCGCCGGTGCCGGCACCCGGACCGGACATTCTGCCCGTGCTGGACCTGCGGGTGCTGGAGGAGCATCTGTCGATCCTGGGGGCCGACCGGGTGGGGCAGATCATCGACAGTTTCGGCCGCAATGCCCCTGTCACCCTGGCCGCCGTGGCCGAGGCGCTGACCGCCGGTGATGTGACGGCGGTTGGACGGGCCGCACACAAGCTGGCATCTGGTGCCCTGACCGTGGGTCTGCCGGTGCTGGCCACACTGGCCAAGGCGGCGGACACGGCCGCCAAGCGCGGGGAGGGGGAGACCGCCCTGGCCGCCGCCGCACAATTGCCGGCCGCCTTCGCGGCGGGGCAGGCGGCGCTGGCCGGGTACCGGCGGGACCGGCTGTCCGGTGCGGCGGGCCTGGCCTCAGCGCTGTGACCGCAGACCGGCGATGCCTGTCAGCAGCCAGCCCAGCATGAAGCTCAATCCCCCGACAGGGGCGACGGCGCCCATGGCCGACGGCCCGTACCAGCCCAGCGCATACAGCGCGCCCGGAAACAGCACGCAGCCGATGGCAAAACACAGGCCCGCCGCTGCCAGCCAGCGTCCCTGGGCCGGCAGGGCGCGGCGCAGCGGTGCCAGCACCAGAATGGCCAGCGCATGCACCATCTGGTACTGGCTGGCCGTCTTCCACAGATCGACGGCGTGGGCATCACGTGCGGCCCCCAGACCATGGCTGGCATAAGCGCCCGCTGCCACGGCCACGGCCCCGAACAGGCCCGCCAGCAGCATCAGGCGGGCGGCGATCGGATCGGCGGGCGGGGCGGAATGGTCGGGCCTGGTCACGGGGGCGATCCTTGGTGGCGGTCAGGCCCCATAACTGGCACCAACGCCCGAAACCGCCAAGGGGGCGGAACACCGCAGGGGCGTCGTAACCACCAGGACGCGGCACAGGTCAGCTCAAAATAATACCAAGGGCATGAAATCTTGACCGTTGGTTACTCTTTCCTGTCCCTCAATCGCCGGCGCCCCTATCCATGGGCTTGGAGACGCGCCACGTGGCGCGCGGCGGCGGTCGCCGCCGTACCGACGGTCAAGAATGTTGACGGTCGGTATAAAACGGGCGGCGTCCGGGGGGAGGACGCCGCCCTTTTGACCGGAGCCGGCTTTCAGGGGGGGAGGGGAGCCGGCCCCGGCATGGTGAACCCTGTCGATCAGGCCGCACGCGGCAGATCGGCCAGGATCAGTTCGGCCTCTTCCAGCACCTCGATGGTCAGGACTTCTTCGTCCTTCACCGCGGCGCCGTCACGGGCGTCAAGGGTCAGGCCATTGACCTTCACCTTGCCACGGGCGGGGACCAGATAGGCCAGCCGATCACCCAACCGATGGGTCAACACCGTACCGGCCGGCAAGGTTCCCCCCAAAAGTGCGGCATCTTGGTGAATGAACAGGGCACCGCTGTCCTTGTCCTGATCCCGGCCGGAAGCCATGACACGCAGCTGACCCTGGGCGTCGGTGCCCTTGGGGAACTTCGCGGCTTCCCAGCGGGGTTTCATGCCCCGCTTGTTGGGGATGATCCAGATCTGGAACAGGGTGGTCTCCCCCGGCTCCCGGTTATATTCGGCATGCACGATGCCGGTGCCGGCCGACATGACCTGCACGTCACCCGCTTCGGTCCGTCCCTCATTGCCCAGGAAATCCTGGTGCGTGATGGCGCCCTTGCGGACATAGGTGATGATTTCCATGTCCTGATGGGGATGCGGATCGAAGCCGGTCTTGCTGTCGATCGTGTCGTCGTTCCACACCCGCAACGGTCCCCAATGGACCCGCGACGGGTTGTGATAGCCGGCGAAGCTGAAGTGGAAATTGGCGCGCAGCCAGCCATGGTTGGCCTTGCCCAGGCCGGCGAAGGGGCGATGTTCGATCATGACACTTCTCCTTGATGGCTCCCTGCCGCACCC
>JAIXTS010000402.1 GCA_027483805.1 Azospirillum sp.
ACATGTGGGACCGCGATACCAAACAGGATTTCGTGGAAAAGCAGTTCGCCTACCAGTATCTGCACCATGCCTCCCATTATGCCGGTGCGGATTACGCCATCATCCGGCAGCAGGGCCGTCCCGTGGGGCGGCTTTATCTTTACTGGAGCGAGGGGCCGACCGGTCTGTCCTGCCGGCTGTTCGACTTCATGATCCTGCCCGACTGCCGTGATATGGGCATCGGCAGTATGGTGCTGGCGGCCCTGCTGCGGCTGGCCCGCACCCTGCGGGCCAGCATCAATCTCAGCGTCGAACCGACCAACCCGGCCCGCCGCCTCTACAGCCGTTTCGGCTTCGTGGAGGAAAATCCCGGCTTCCGTCAGTCCTCGGTCAGCATGCGCTGGCAGGATGGTCCCATCCATCCGGGCCTGCGCCTGACGGGCTGAACCCGATCATTTAGTCTTGAAACGCAAAGGGGGGAGCGGCGGGGCCGCTCCCCCCTTTTCAGATCGGGGTCCCTCAGCTGAAACAGGCCTGATAGGTCAAGGTGCCATCGGCTTCCTGATGGATGGGGGTGATGAAGATCTCCATATCCCCCAGCGTCCCGTTCGACATCGGGTGGGTCATCTGGTTCAGGGCCAGGTTGGGCGTGGTGCCCCGCAACATCAAGGAGAAGGGCGGCCGCTTGCGGCGGGGATCATTCTCGGTACGGCTGAGCTTGACCTCGGCAAGGACCAATGTCTCCGTCACATCGGGCCAGCGGACGGTGAAGGGCTGGCCCTCCAGGGGCTTGAACGTCTCATAGGTCACATCCGCCAGCGACAGCAATTCAGCCATATGTCTTCTCCTCACTGTAACGTGCAGGGGACGATAGCGGGTGACAGGCCGGTATACTAGCCTGTTTCAACCAAGCCGTGTCGTGAACTCCGGATACTGCCCGCGTGAAGGTGCTCCGCTCAGGGTGGCAGATGCCGGGACAGGTCGGCCAGGGGGATATAGCCCTCAGCCTCATCCCCCCCCAGCAGAATGCTATCGCCCAGCAGCAGCCAGGCATGGGCCGCCAGCACCGGCCCGTTCTTGCGCACGCCGAAGCGGATCACGGCCCCGCCAATGCCGCGCCGGCGCAGCAGCAGCATCCCGGCCACGGCCTGCACCAGACAGGTGCTGTGCCAGGGCAGCCGGGACGCGATCCTTTCCAGGCGGATACAGACACCCCGCGCCCGGGCCTGCACAGGCGGCGTCACCGGGGCCAGTTCCACACCGGGCGGCCTCGTCCCCCCCAGCCAGCGCAGCGGCAGCAGGAAGACCAGCCCCCAGGCCAGGTGCAGGGCCAGGACCGTCTCCAGCCACAGCAGAGCCCCTTTCATCGGCAGCCCCCCGCTTCCCGGTCACGGTAATGGGCCAGCAGGCAAGGGCACAGCGCCTCCAGCAGCGCCTCGGTTGCCGGGTCGCGGGGCTTGTCCCGGAACCTGTCCGACAGGCCGGGTCCGCGGGCATTGCCGAACACGACATCCATGTCGGCCTGCAGCGCAGGCTCCGCCGCCCACAGGCTACCCAGGATATCGTCATAGGAACGTGTGTACTGATACCAGTCCGGGCGGGCGGGCCAGCCTAGCCGCGCCAGCTCGGCCAGTACTTCTGAATGCGGGGTCACCGCATCCTCGTAATGGATGACGCCATCAAACCGTTGCCGCTCGGCGAATAGCTGTTCCAGCACAAGGAATTTCTCTTCCAGCAGGCCGGAATGGTTGCGATAGGGCTTGGTCCGCAGGCTTTCATAATTGTCGCGCGGATCGCGCAGGAACAGCACGGTCCGGTCAGGCTGGAAGCGTTCGACATGGGTGGCCAGCGGGTAGGCGGTGGTGATCACCGCCTTGGCCACGAAATCGAGCGAGGTAGTGACCCGCGGGGCCGCGAAATTATTGGGAATATCGACCAGAGCCACACAGCCCGGCCGTTCGGCCAGCATGCGGGTGAAGGCGGTGGCGCCGCTGGACTGCATGCCATGGATGAACAGGCGCATCGGATCAGGTCTCCCCGGCCAGCCAGTCATGGCGCAGTTCGGCGGTAATGAAGACATAGCGGCGGGTATGGGGGGTGGGCTGGCGCAGCCCCACCCCATGCAGGGCATGCAGCCCCTGCGGGAACATCACCAGCTGGTTGGCCCGATAGGGGATACGCGCCACCTCCGTTACCGCGTCGGGGGGCTGCTGAAAGGCGAAGGGATCGGCCGGTACATCGTCGCACCAGCGATAGAGCAGCAGGTCCCCGCCCTCGCTGTCATCGGCCGGGTCGCGGAAATAAAGCAGACCTGAGAACAGCCGGTTGGCCGTATCCAGATGTGCGCCGCGCGGGGTCGTGGCTTCGGCATGGACGGGCGTGTTGATCTCGATACGGGCATCCAGAAGGATGCGGGCCGTCGGCGGCACCGGGTTGCACAGGGACAGGCGGGCCGTTTCATGCCCTGTCAGCCTCCCGCCAAGCGTCTCCCGCAGGGCCGGGTGCCAGTGGTCCGCGAACAGCGCCTCGACCTGCGCCAGGAAATCCGGCCCTGTATGCCGGTCCGCGAACGCCTTCCAGCAGGCCGGCATGTCGGCCGCCTCCACGATACTCTCGGCCCCCATCAGGAAACGGCGATTGCTGGGCACACGCCGGATCGGATCATCCCAGGCAATGCGCGCGAAAACCGGAAAGCCATCGGCCAGGGCGGCATAGAAATCCGGGTCCAGCGCATCGGGAATGATAATATGGGGGAAAGGATCAAGCCGGATGTCTGCGGGCATGGCCCTGTCCAGCACTGACGGGGCGGAAGAAGCAACCATGACCCGCTAACACCTTGTCGGAAAAGGGAATGCAGGATATCCCGTGATCTCGGATGGAGCAAGGATGGTACGGGATGCGGCACCGGTACCACCGGCCCCTTGGACCAAGGCCGGGCGGCGGAAGGATGGGGCATGGGGAACGGGCGTCAGGATGGGGATGAAGATGGATCGCGGCCCGCCCCCCTCGCCAGCGCCCGCCGCCTGCTGTCGGTGCTGGCCAGCTCCTATGGTCGGCGTAATGTGGCCCTGATGCTGGGCCTGGGGGTTGCGGCCTCCCTGGCGGAAGGGGCGGGCCTGCTGCTGCTGGTGCCCGTGCTGGACCTGGTGGGGATCGGTGGAACCGCCACGCCGGCCGCCGGCACCCTGCTGACCGGGCTTGGGCTGTATCTGCTGCTGGTGATGGCCGCCGCAGCCCTGGTCGCCGCCCGCTCCATCCTCAGCCATGATCAGCGCACCCGTTTCGTGGACTGGCTGCGCGGAGACCTGCATCAGGCCCTGCTGCAGGTCTCCTGGCCGGTCTTCCAGGGGCTGCGTGCCGCCAGCGTCAAACAGACCCTCATGGGGGAGGTGGGGCGCCTGGGTCTCTGCCATGATGCCCTGGTCAATCTGGGGGTGGCCGCCCTGACCCTGCCGACGCTGCTGCTGGCCGCCCTGATCCTGTCGCCGCCGCTGACCCTGGCCACGCTCTGCCTGTCGGTCCTGGCCCTGCTGCTGATCCGGCGCATCGGACGCAGCGGGTTTGATATCGGCCTGCGCATGGGCCGCGCACAGCAGGCGATGATGGCCGATATCAGCGATGATCTGGCGGGTCTGCGCATCATCAAGGGGTACGGGGCCGAGATACAGCGGGCAGAAAACCTGACCCGCCGCTTTACCGATCTGCGCCACCTGCAGGCGCGTCATGCCCGCATCCAGACCTATGAACATGCCGCCCTGCTGATCACCGCCGCCTTGATGACGGCGGTGGCCGTCCTGGTCGCGGTCATCTGGCTGCAACAGCCCCTGAGCGAGGCGCTGGTGGTGATCCTGGCCTTCGCCCGGCTGGCACAGCGGGCCTTGGCGGGCCTGCTTTTCTGGCGGATGCTGGAAACCAGCCTGCCCGCCCTGGTCCTGTATGAGGAAATGCGGGACAGGCTGCGGGCCGGGGCGGAGGTCGCTGCCGGGGCGGATCCTGCCCTGCCGCCTTTTTCCCACACCCTGTCCTTGCGGGCCGTGGGCCTGCGCATGCCCGATGGCCGTCTGGCCCTGGACGGGATCGATCTTGATCTGGCCTTTGGCACGCTGCTGGCCGTGACAGGCCCGTCGGGTGCGGGCAAATCCAGCCTGGCCGATCTGGCGGCGGGTCTGGCCTATCCAACCGCCGGCACCCTGCTGGTGGATGGGGTGCCCCTGGTGCCCGACCTGCTGCCCGCCTGGCGCCGGCAGGTGGCGGTGGTGCCCCAGGACCCGTTCCTGTTCCATGACACGATCCGCGCCAATCTGCTGCTGGCCGCGCCTATGGCGACGGAGGCCGACCTGTGGACCGCCCTGGCGGACGCCGCCGCCGCCGGTTTCGTGCGCGCCCTGCCGCAGGGCCTGGACACGATTGTCGGGGATCGGGGCGGGGCCGTGTCGGGCGGGGAGCGTCAGCGTCTGGCCATCGCCCGCGCCCTGCTGCGCCGTCCCCGCCTGCTGATCCTGGATGAAGCCACCTCGGCCCTGGATGGCGGTTCGGAGGCGCTGGTGCTGGAAACGCTCGACCGGCTGCGGGGCCGGTTGACCATCCTGGCCGTCACCCACCGCGAGGCCACCCGCCGCACCGCCGACCGGGTGCTGGAACTGGCGGCCGGGCGGGTCCTGGTCAATCCGTCAGAGGCATCATGACGGCGTTGCCAATGCGCCGGCAAACGCAGCAATGGGCTGGTTGTTCAGGACGACAGAAATCACGTCCGGCCAATCCATCCGACACCTCAGAAGCGGAAAGTTCAGGCGCCACAGAAACGCACCACCCGCAGATTGGGAGGTTCCTCCATAAGGTCATATATAGCGACGCGATATATGGTTTTCTGCCGAGAATACGCCAGAATACGGCTTGTATTCTCTCAGAATACGTTCTGATCCAGATAGATCAATGGCTTATGAGCAGCGAAAGCTGCATCAGGTGTGACACAAGCCCTAAAATCTCCGCTTGGCGTGACGGCTGAAAATAGGTGCTTTGCAGCGCCGATGCGTACTCCCACCCATGTCCGTGTCGCCCTTGCCGGCACGGGGCCGGCAAGGGCGAAGAGGCTGACAGGCTGGTCATGTTCTGTGATGTCTTGACCCTGCCCGGATGATGGCTTCGATCCGCTATGGCGGGTCCGAAACCCGACGGTGACCGTCAACGGCACCGATCAAAAAATACGGGCGCAAAGGGCAAATGCCCCCTCTCCATAGACGGTTCATTTCAGCATCACCGGCATGGTGACCAGCCCATGATCCTCAAGCGAAACGGAGCCTGGGAAAAGGCCGTGCCTTGGTGATCGAAGAGGGGGAAACCCTGACCATCAGTCATCCTTTTCAGGCGCTGATGACAGATACCTATCCTCATACGCATACCCAGCACTGTTTCCTGGCTTTTCAAACGCTCCGCCCCCACCGGGGGGCCGGAAAACTGCTCCTCATGCTGATTATCCGGCGTCATCCCGGCAACGAGTTCCTCCAGCGTATACCGCTGCTTGGTCCGAGGCTTCGCCCTGTCCTTCTCCACTGGCATCCTGCCCTCGCGGTTCTTCTGATGTCCGATGAGAGGAGATACCGGGAAAGGGCCCCTCTCCACCCCCACAAGATTCTCGCTTTTCCGGCCCCGTCCGGGTCATGCTCGCGCCCCTGTCGCGATGTTTCAACGGGATTGATCCATGACCCGCCCCACGATCCTGGTCACTG
>JAIXTS010000047.1 GCA_027483805.1 Azospirillum sp.
GACCCGTCCCAGGACCCGTGCGCCAGTTCCACCCCGTTGCTGGGCGCCAGCTGCAGGGCCTTGACCGTCACCGGATTGGACTTGCCCAGGGATTTGGCGATCTCTGGCGTGGTGACGATGGCGCAGGCCGCGCCGTCCGACACGCCCGCACAATCGAACAGGCCCAGCGGATAGGCCACCATGCGGGCATCCAGCACTTGGCTTTCGGTGATGGGGTTGCGCAAATGTGCCTTGGGGTTCAGGGCGCCATTGGCGTGGCTTTTGACCGAGATATGGGCCATGGCGCGTTTCAGGTCGGCCATGGGGGTGCGGGTGCGCGCCGCATAGGCGGCCCCCAACTGCGCAAAGCCGCCGGGGGCTGTGTTCTGCGGCAGCCAGAGATCCTCAAACGTGCCCTTGGTGCGCTCCGGCAGGCCGCCGAAGCCGGTATCTTTCAGCTTTTCCACGCCCATGGCGATGGCGATGTCACACGCGCCGGCCGCCACGGCATAGACGGCGCCGCGCAGCGCCTCCGTGCCTGTGGCGCACAGATTTTCCACCCGTGTCACGGGGATGTTGGGCAGGCGCAGCGCCATCGACAGCGGCAGGGCCGATTTGCCCACGCTCTGTTCATCAAAAAACACCCCCATCCAGCCGGCCTGGATGTCGGTCTTGGCGATGCCGGCATCGGCGATACATTCCTGAAACGCCTCCAGCATCAGATCGTCGGGCCCGGCATCCCAGCGTTCGCCGAAGCGCGAACAGCCCATGCCGATGATCGCCACCTTGTCGCGGATACCCTTGGCCATGATCAGGCCCCTCCCTGCGGTGTGGCTTTCCAGAAATACCGGCGGAAGCCGCGCTTCTCGTCCACATCCTTCAGGCGGAAGACCAGACGCAGGGCCAGGCCCACGGACAATTGCCCCGGCTGGATGTCGGTGAATTCCATCATGACATTGGCGCCATTGCCGAACTGGACATTGCCATAGGCCAGCGGCGGGCACGGCGTGAAGCCCAGCCAATCCTCGGTAAAGGTCTTCACCACCGCCGGTTCATCGGCCAGCCGTTCCGAGACCTGCGTGT
This sequence comes from Azospirillum sp., assembly GCA_027483805.1. Taxonomy (GTDB): domain Bacteria; phylum Pseudomonadota; class Alphaproteobacteria; order Azospirillales; family Azospirillaceae; genus Niveispirillum. The sequence continues at coordinate 1,063 of JAIXTS010000047.1, forward strand.
CGATGGCCCCGCAGACCGGGTTGACGCAGGCGCGGGTACGCGGGAACTGCACACAGCCGCACGCCGTACAGCGCCCGCCCGTCAACCCATTGACCATGTCGCGCTTGCGATAGGCGACGGTGTGGGCCGTGCGCTTGTCATGTTCGGCCCGCATGCCGAAATGCATATCCACCATCCCGGAAAAGGACAGGTGTTTCAGATAGTTGCTCTCCGCCTGCCGCCGCGCCAGCCAGCCGGCGACACCGGTCGCGGGGACAAAATCGGTCAGCGCCGGCTTGGTGCGCAGCAGGATGGCATCCGCCCCCTGGCCATACCCGACCAGCAGGATGATCCGCCCCGGCTTCGTGCGGCCCAGAATATCGGCCAGCATCAGCAGCGCATGTGTCGCGCCCGTATCGCCCACGGTCGCGCCCAGGGGATCAACCACACTGTCGGGGCGCAGGCCCAGCTTGGCCGCAAGCGTCGCCTGGATCCTGGCCATGGTGCCGGGCAGGATAAAATGGTCCACCTGATCGGCGCTGATCCCGGCCTTGGACAGCGCGCCCTTCACGGCGGCGGGCACGATCTTCAGATAGCCTTCATCGCGCGCCCAGCGTTCTTCCAGAACGTAATCGGCGGCCTCCCCCTCGGCCCGGTAATGGTCCACCAGATCGCGGAAGAGGCTGTAACCGCCCAGGAATTCGGCGATCACCCCCGGCCCCGACCCGACGGTCACAGCGGCGGCCCCATGGCCATAGGTGAAATCCTGCACCGAACCCGGTCGCGCCAGACGGCGGTCGCCCGCCGTCAGCAGGGTCGTGCCCGTCTGTTCAAAAGCCGACAGCAGCGCGCTGGTCGCGGCCCGCAGGCTGCCCGTCGCATCGGCGGGACGCGTCGTCTCCGCCAGACCCAATGCGTCGATGATCAGGCCGGCATTGGACCGGTCCTGAAAGGGCAGGGTGGTGGAGGCGAAGACCAAGCGGTCGGGGGCGTGGGGGCAGGCGGTCAGCAGGTCGCGCGCCGCCTCCACCGCCATGGTCAAACTATCCTCATCCCAATTGGCGACGGCGCGCTCGCCCTTCGCATTGGCGGCCAGGTTGGGGTCCAGCCAATCCAGCGCCGCCGCCATCGCCTTTCGCGACAGGCGCAGGCGGGGGATATAGGCGCCAAAGCCGGTGATGCCGGTGGGGTGTTGGGTCACGGGATGGGACCTTTCGGAAACCGCACTGTCGATTACGCCGCCTCACGCCGCCTCGATGAACTTGCCCAGCACCTGCGCCACGCGCAGAGGATCGGGCACCGCATCGCCGATGCGGCGGTCCAGTTCTTCGTGCCAGTGGTAAATCCGGCGTTCCTGATAATTCAGCGAAATGCCCGTGAAGCCGCCGCTTTCCACCGATTTCTGGATGTTGTCGGCGAATTGCGTATCCTCTTCCAGGATACGGTCGAAATTGGCGATACGGGTGTCCCAGATTGCCGGGCGCGGACCGTCGCCCCAATCGGGGGAGAACCAGCAGACCTCAATATACATGCGCCTTATATCGAGGGGCCAGAACAGGATAAAGGGCATGCCCGTGGGGGCCGGCGGGACCACAATGTTGGGATAGACATTGATCGACACATTGGCCGTGCGCGCGATTTCGCCCACGGTCGGGATGTCGGGCAGGCCCTTGGTGCCCGGGTCCTGCCAGTCGGGACGGCGGTTGGGCGTGACCATGCGCGAATGACCGCCGGGCCACAGCGTCATGAACGACCCGCGATGGTCCAGGAACCGGTCCACCGTATTCTGGTGGATGGATTTCAGGTGATAGACCTCCAGGAACGCATCCAGCAGCACCTTCACATTGCAATCCACCACCACCCCATGCCGGTCGGCCAGGCGCAGGTTCTGCGGCTGAAACTCCGACAGGTCGGGCACGACGGGGGCCAGATACTCCATCAGCGGACCGGCATTCTCATCCATATTGATAAAATGCCAGTTGCCGAAATTCTCGCACCGCACCTCGATCAGCGATTTGCATGTCAGGTCCAGCCCGACAAAATCCCGCTTGTCGCGCAGATTGATCAGGTCGCCCTTCAGATTATAGGTCCAGCCATGGTAGCCGCAGACCATGCCGCGACCCTTGCCCCTGTCCTCCGTCACCACGGGCGCGCCACGGTGGCGGCAGGTATTATAAAAACAGCGGATCTTGTTGTCGTCGCCGCGCACAAAGAACAGCGGGTCGCCCAGCCGGTCCCATTTCAGGTATGACCCGATCTCCGGTACCTCATCGGCATGGATGGCGTATACCCAGCTGCGCCGCCAGAGCGCCTGACGCTCCAGTTCATAGAATGCCGGGTCGACATAGCGGCCGGCGGGGATTTCCGGCAGTTCCGGGAAATCATCCGGCGGGCCCACCCGCGTGGACTCATAGTTCATGCCGGCCTTGATACGGTCGATCTCCAGGGCGTCCATGATCCTTCCCTTTCCTTCTCTGTCTGCGCCCCTGATCCGCCAGCGGGAGGACGGAATAAGCGCCTGTGCATTTTCCGCATACATAGCAGATCATTTTGCATACAGAAAGAACGTATTTTGTGTACGTCAAACGATCCTGGTCGAACGCAGCACCGCAATGGCGGCGGCGTCAAAGCCCAGTTCGGTCAGGATGGCGTCGGTATGCTCGCCCACCAGGGGCGGGCGGGAACGGATGCTGCCGGGTGTAGCGGACAGGGTCACGGGCGGGCCGGCCACGGGTGCGGGGCGCGGCAGGCCCGGATAATCCACATCCTGCAACAGGCCCAACGCCTGCACCTGCGGATGGTCCAGCACCTGCTGCGGTGACAGGACGGGCCCGCCGGGAATGCCCGCCGCCGCCAGCGCGTCCAACGCCTGATCATTGGTGCGGGTGCGGCACCATTCGGCCATGCGGGCGCAGAGCGCGCCATTATTGTCGCCGCGCGCCTGATCGCTGGCAAAGCGCGGGTCACCCTTCCAGCCGGGTTCCCCCACCATGTCGCACCAGCGCGCAAACAGCCCGTC
>JAIXTS010000500.1 GCA_027483805.1 Azospirillum sp.
CTGGACCGGCTGCAGGAGGCGGAAGCCGAATGCAAGCGCACCCATATGCCGGACGAAACCATCTGTTCACGCGCCTTTTTCCAGCTGGCACAACTGGCGCGGCGCCCGAACTGACCCGCTGGCCACTGTGATGGGTTGCGGCCAGGGCGGCAACGGCGAGGCTGGGATTGACGGCGCCGTCAGATAAGAACTCATGAGCTTGGACCGGTACGGATAGGTTTTCGACCCGTCCGATCAAAATTTCGGGGAACATCCCAAGTTCAGACAAAAACTCGTGAGGCCAAACAAAAATTTGTGGCTGTCGCGCTACCCCGCCACCCGATGACCCGCCGCTGTTAGGGTCGTGATGGCCGTTTCCAGTGTCTGCGCCCCTACCAGGATGTAATCCGTGTCGTAGGTGGCAATCGCGAACAGGCTGATGCCGGCATCGGCCAGCGGGGCTGTCAGGGCGGCCAGGATGCCGGTCAGGGCAAAATCCAGCGGGCCTTGCACCTTCAACGCCCGCCACGGCCCCACGGAGGCAACATCATCCGGCACCCGATCCTGCGCCACCACAATGGACAGTTCCTCATCCGTGCGCGTGATGCTGACAAAACCTGGACCCGCCACCCAGTCGGGCAGGGGGGCGTGGGGCGCCAGCCTGCAGACCGCCAAACGGTCGGGAAGCAAGATCAGCGGCAGCGACAGCATCAGGCAGCGGCCGGCAGCTTCACCGGTTCCTCGTAAGAGATCACCACGGCCACGCGCCAGCCGGCATCGGCGTCGCGGCGCAGAACGTAGGAGGTGGAGAAGCGCATGATTTCCGCACGGTCGGCGGAACGCAGGAGCCACAGCACCTCCGCCCGCGCCAGATCGTCACCGCACGGCCAGGCCCAGACGGCTGCCGGCACCGGCCAGGCGAGACCAACATGGCGATAGGTATCCAACATGCCATCGACATAGCCACGCACTGCATCCAGATCGCGATAGACGATGGGTTTCGCCGCCGTCAGGACCGTCAGAGGCTGATCAAACAGGGCGGCCACGCGGGAAGCGTCATAAGCCGCAAAGGCCGCGCTATAGCCGTTAAAATAGGCGGCGGCCTCGGCGCCGATCTGGCTGCTATCGGTCATTTTTCCCTCTGGATTGCTTATTGTCATTAAAAAGCAATGGGCCGGAAAATGTCCCGCGTTCCGGCCCCAACCTCACCGCTTCAGGATGCGGTTCAGCACACTGTCCAGCTGATCCAGCGTGCGGTAATGGATTTGCAGGCTGCCCTTTTTGCCGGTGCCGCTCAGCGTAACCTTCAACCCCAAGGCCAGCGATACTTCACGTTCCAGGGCCACGGTGTCCGGCGCCTTGTCCTTCACCGCCTTGGTCAGGACCAGCGGTTCGGCCGACATCTGCTTTACCAAGGCTTCGGTCTGACGGACATTCAGTTCACGCTTGATCACCTCCTGCGCGGCCGCCATCGGGTCGGGGGCCGTCAGCAGGGCACGGGCATGGCCCATGGACAGGCTGCCATCCTGAACCAGCGTCTTGACCTCGTCCGGCAGGGCCAGAAGCCGAAGCATGTTGGCGACATGCGACCGGCTTTTGCCAACCGACCGCGCCAGATCCTCCTGGGTATGGTCGAACTCATCCATCAAGCGCTTGTAACCCTCGGCCTCTTCCAGAGGCGTGAGGTCGGAACGCTGGATATTCTCGACCAGCGCAATTTCAAGCGCCTCACGGTCCGACAGGGTGCGGACCAGGACCGGCACCTCATGCAGCCCGGCCAGCTGTGCGGCGCGCCACCGGCGTTCGCCGGCAATGATCTCATAGCTGGTGGTGCCGGGCATGGCAGCCGGGTCCTTGCGCACCAGCAGCGGCTGCAGGATGCCCCGTTCCCGCACGCTTTCAACCAGCGCCGTCAGCGCCTCTTCGTCAAAGCGGCGGCGCGGCTGAAACTTGCCGGGATGAACCTGATCAATGGGCAGCAGGCGGGTCAGACGGACCCGGTCAACCTGCTGCTCCTCCTCGTTCCCCGCCGCTTCACCGAACAGGGCGGACAGGCCGCGCCCCAGACCGGTGCGGGAATTGTTCTTCTTCGGTTCATCCATAAGCCAACTGCCGCTTCCGCTCGCGCTTCAACATCTCGCCCGCCAGATGGATATAGGCCTGGGCGCCCGCCGATTTGTGATCGTAGAGCAGCACCGGCTTCCCATGACTGGGCGCCTCGGACACCCGCACATTGCGGGGGATCACCGTCTCATAAACCTTTTCACCGAAGAAGCCACGCACATCGGCGGCCACCATGTCGGACAGGTTGTTGCGACGGTCGAACATCGTCAGGACCACGCCGTTGATATCCAGCGTGGGGTTGAAGGCACGCTTCACGCGCTCGATGGTACGGATCAGATGCGACAGCCCTTCCAGGGCATAGAATTCGCACTGCAGCGGTACCAGCACGGCATCGGCCGCCGCCAGGGCATTCAGGGTCAGCAAGCCCAGGGCCGGGGGGCAATCGATCAGGATATAATCGAACCCGCCCGATGATTTTTCCAGACTGTCCTTCAGCCGGAATTCACGGCGTTCGACATTGACCAACTCAACCTCGGCCCCCGACAGATCGACATTGGCCGTCACCACCCACAGACCGGGAACAGACGTGGCCACGGCCACCTCTTCCACGGTCAGGTCAGCAAACAGCAGGTCATAGATGCCGAATTCACGGTTGCTCTGGGGAATGCCCAGACCGGTGGAGGCATTGCCCTGCGGATCATTATCAATGATCAGCACCCGCTTGCCACAGGCGGCGAGGGCGGTTGCCAGATTGATGGTGGTCGTGGTCTTGCCCACACCGCCCTTCTGGTTGGCCAGGGCAATGACACGGGCACGGTGGGCGGGAAGGGGCAGGGCGGCGCTCGGCACGGTCGTTCAACCTCTGTCGTTCGGCTTGTGGCGAGACCGGCTTATCGCGGTGACAGCTCGGTAATGCGCAGAATGGTTCCGGCCGGATCGGTCTGGCTGGGGAACCGCTCGACCCGCATATTCCAGGAATCCTTCACTGCGGTCAATTCATCCTCCGCCGTCCTGCCCTTCGGAAATAGGCAGGTGCCGCCCGGTTTCAGCATTCCATGCGCCCAGGGCAGCAACAGTGCCAGTTCCGCGAGCGCGCGGGCCGACACGATATCGGCCGGCGGGGTGTCCGCCACCTCGATCCGCACGGGGTGAACCGTCGCCGGCGCCCCCGTCACCCGCGCCACCTCGCGCAGGAAGGCCGCCTTGCGCACATCCGATTCGACCAG
>JAIXTS010000412.1 GCA_027483805.1 Azospirillum sp.
CCATGTGGATCACTCCAGTGCCCCCCGTCGCTCAACGCGCCGGGGGAAGGGTCACATGGGTCAATTCTCAATGGAAATAAGCCGCCTTCCCGGGTCAGTTCCGCGTGGAAATCAACACCGACAAGGAGGCTTAAATGCCCGCCTATACCTGGAAAGAGAAGCTGATCCTGTTGAAGACGGAGACCACTTACGGGGTCGATGCGACGCCGACGGGTGCCCTGAATGCGATCAAGACTTTGAACGGGTCGATTACGCCCATTGAGGGGAGCGAAGTAACGCTGGACGTGGATAACCCGGCCCTGGGTGCGCCCATCCAGCAGCTGTCGGGCATTCATTCCAGTATCAAGTTCGATATTGCCCTCTGTGGGTCCGGCACGGCTGGCACTGCCCCCAGCTGGGGCGCGGTAATGCTGTGCGCGGGATGGTCGGAAACGGTCACTGTCGGCACCGATGTCAAGTACAAGCCCATCAACTCCCTGCATGGGTCGGGCACTGCCTACTATCAGATGAAGGGCGCCCTGCATAAGCTGCTGGGCATGCGCGGCAAGATTACGATCAACGGCACTGCCGGAAACTGGCTGCTGGCCACCTTTGAAGGGAAAGGTCTGATGGTGCCCGTTGTGACGGCTGCTGCCAACCTGCCGGCAGCCACCTATGCGGCTGCCAACGAACTGCTGGTCAACGATGCCAACACCGATTTCAGCGTCGATGGCTTTGCCGCCAAGCTTCAGGAACTGACCTTTGATACGGGCAACGAGGTATCCGGGCGCTTCCTGGTCAACGACGAAAGCATCCAATCCGCTGATCCTGTCCCGGTTGGCAATATCAATTTCGAAGATCCCGGCGTCGCCACCAAGGATTTCTTCGCGCTGGCTGCGTCCAAGCCGCCGACGCTTGTGGCGCTTACATTCACCCACGGCGCGGTCGCCGGAAACATCGTGGAACTGGCGGGAACCAAGGTGCAGCTGGGTCCGAAGCCCAACTACGCCGAGGTTCAGGGGTACCGGCACATCACAATGCCGGTCAGGTTCACCCCGGCTGCGGCGGGGCCGGTGACGCTGACAGTAAAATAGGCGGGTATTCTTCCCGTTCTAAGATTGATAATCTCCCCCTCTGTCAAGGCAACGGGGGGGATTATGTTCAAAAGGATTTGTCTTTCCACGGTAGCTGCGTGCCTGGTGGGTTTTGCCAGCCACGCTTATGCGTCTGATGAAGATTTCAGCCTTCGGGGAATAAGATTTGGAATGACAAAATCCGATCTAAAGAAATCATTTAAAGTGAATTGTATGACCGTTGGCGGATCAGATTGGTGTACTGAGCAATCTCCGAAAATTGGAAGTATTGAAGCGCGTTCTATAACGTACAATTTCGCCAATGGAAAAATTATGGATATTGACGCGATTTTCTATAGTGAAAGATTTGACCGCGCCAGAGAGGCGGTTACCATCAAATATGGCACCCCAAATTCCTATCAAGTGAAGGCGGTGCTTGAGGGCGGCATAGCAGTACCCGCTACTCAATGGATATGGGAGTCCCCCAATGTCGAAATCATAATGCAATATCCGCATTACCAACATAATGCTGGATCACTTCGATATCTGCCGCCGGGATCGTTCAAAGCGAACATGGAAGCACACAAAAATCAGTCGCAGCGAGATGCGCGAGACTTCTGACCTTTTGCTGGGGGCGCGCGCAGAACAAGCGTATATCCCCCACCACCAAGCTCTCCCGTTGCTGTATTAGGGGCATGGCCGCCGCACCTCTCTATGCTTGGGGTGGCAGGCTATTTTGGGGATCGTTCCAATCATCCTTGGAGGCTTCCCATGTCTGCGTTGTCCATCAATATCGGTTATGACACGTCCTACCCCTGGCCGATTGAAGTGAAAATCCCCGACGCCACGCGGCCGGGCCGGTTTCAAATCCACCGCTTCACGGCCTACTTCAAGGCCATGCCCACGGATGAGGCCCGCGATCTGGTCGGCAAGGCCGACAAGGCGCGCGAGGACGGCCACCGCGCCACCGCAATGGATATCGACAAGGAGCTGCTGCGGCGCGTCCTGACGGGCTGGAACCTGGCCGAACCACATACTACCGCCAATCTGGAAGCCGCGATGCGCAACGCCTTCCTGCTGGCCGGTATGAACGAGGGCTATAAGCAGTCGATCACCGGTGAAGCGGTGCTGGAGCGCGCGGAGGGAAACTCGCAAACGCAGTAAGGCTGTGGGCGGGGGGCAGCATCGGTGGCGGCGGGGAAATCGCGGCGGATGCCGCCTTCTTCAATGTGGCGATGCCTGCCCCCGAAAAGCAAACCGCCTTGCTGCTTTGGCCTGAGAACGTCCCCTATTTCCGCCTGTTCACCGCCCTTGGCACGCAATGGAGATGGGTGGCCGTTGGCGGGGGCTTTGGCCCCGGCATCATACAACGTGTCGGTCTTGATTATGCCGTCATCCCCCATATCGCGTCGGCCTATGGTGTAACCCTGGATATGAAGGGGTGGGCGCGGCTCAAGGCGGCGGAACTTGCGGCCATTGAGGTCTGGAACCGGTAACCATGTCGGACACCCAACATACGGTCAGCTTGCGCCTGGTGGCGGATGTCGCGGATGCACCGCGCGCCGCCACCCGCGTCAAGGTATCCCTGGCCGAGATGGCGGATGCCGCGCGCAAGGCCGGGCAGGATGTGCAGGCGGCTACCGACCGGATGGACAAGTCCGTTGAGTCCACGGCAAATGTCGCCGAAGAGAGCGCCGAACGTCAGACCCGGTCCAACCGCCGCCGCGTTTCCACGGCCATGGAAGCGGCCGCCGGTGCCGCCAATGAGGCGGCTGCTGTCAGTTCAGCCGGCAAGTCTGTTTCCGCGACAGCAGAAGGCGCTGCCACCGCTGTTGTCAACGCTGCGGGGCGACGGGCAACCGCTTCGATTGAGGCGGCAGCAGCGGCGGGCAACGAGGCCCGCGCCGTCCAAAGCGCGGCGGCCACCATCGTCGGTTCCACCCGATCTGCCCAGGATGGCATTGCCAGTTCCGGGCAGGAAGCCGCGCGGCAGTTGGGCCAGGCTGTGTCTGGATTGGGGGATGTGCGATCGCGTATCGACGCCATCACGGGCGTTACCGGTTCCAAAAGCAGTAACGACCGTGGGGCCGATATTGCCGCATATGGCGCTGAGCTTGATCGGTTGCGGGCGAAGTTCGACCCGCTGTTTGCCGCTGGCCAGCAGTGCAAGGCTACCCTGGCCGAAATCGCGGACGCAACGGCCAAAGGCGCGCTGACAGATGCGCAAGCTGCGGCCGCGAAAGAGCGCCTCAAGGACAGCTTCGCCGCTCAGGCGCGCGCCATCAATAGCATCGCCTCCCCGGCAGCCTCTGCGGCCGCCTTTAACCAACTTTCTCGGGCTGTCGACCAGTTTGAGGCAGAATTCGACCCGGCAGCGCGTGCGGCACAGGCGCTGGCCGCCCGTACCGCAGTGCTGGACAAGGCGCTTGCTACAGGCGCTATCAGTGCCCAGCGCTATGCCTCCATGATGGATCGTCTTAAGGGCGGATATGACGCTGTTACGGGCGCAGGCCGGTTAACGCAGCAGCAGTCCATCCAGCTCGGGTACCAGCTGAACGATGTGTTCACCTCTTTGGCTTCGGGGGCCTCTCCCTTCATGGTCGTGGCGCAGCAGGGCGGCCAGATCACACAGATTTTTGGCGGGGTCCGTCAGACGCTTGCACGCATCCCGCCCGTGGCCTGGATGGCGGCGGCAGCTGTGGCGGTTATTGCCGGGCCCGCCCTTGTTGTTGGGTTGCGCCTGTCGGAGATCGGCAAGGAGACGCGGAAGTTTGAGGCCAGCATTGCCGCGCTGAACCCCGGACTGGGTGTTTCGGCGCAACGGTTGCGGGAGATCAGCTTTGCGGTAGCCGATACCAAGGGATTGGGCCGGGACGCCGTGTCAGCCGGGATCAGCGCCATCATCGCCAGCGGGCGCATCCGGGGCGAAGCCATGGTGGCCGGGCTGGCCGGCGTGGCCGGTGACATCGCCGCCGTGAAGGGCGGGGAGCTGGCCAGCTGGGCAGAAAAGCTGGCCGAAGGGTTCGGCAAGGGTGCGGCCGGCGTGCGCGAACTGGACGAGGCGCTGAAGTTCCTGACACCGTCGCAGGCGCGCTCCATAGAGGCGCTGGAACGGCAGGGCGACCGTGCGGGGGCGCTGGCCATTGCCATGGGTGCCCTGGAAGGCAAGTTCGGCGGCAGCGCCAAGGCCATGCAGTCCAGCATGGAAGATGCGTTCGGACAGATGGGAAGGGCCTGGGACCGGTTCGTTGAAGATCTAGCCAAGACTGATTTCGCCCAGAAGGGTGCCGCCATGGGCACGGCCTTGATCGAAGGGCTGCGGAGAGCTTTCGCTGTCACCGACCAAGATCGCTTGGCCAGCTTGAACCTGCGTATCAACGAAATGCAGGCTGAGGGGCCAAACGACTGGGGCGGGATCGTGCCCTTTGAGCGTGCCAATTGGCAGGCCCGCCTTGATACCCTGATCGCACAGCGCGACGTGGTGATCGCCCGTATCAATGCCAGCAACCCGCCGTCCACGCCCGCCGGCACGGTACCGGGCGGAGTCGCGCCGGCCCCCCCCGCCCGTTGGCGGGATGTCGGACAGCGAGATCAAGAACCGTGACCGAATGCGGGAGGCTCTGGCGCAGGAAACGGCGGCCATGGCCGGCAATGCCGCCATGCGGCAGGTGCGCCTGGCGCGGATACAGGCCGAGGCCGCCGCCTATGCCGCTGGTCGGGGCAAGGAAGCAAGGGTTGCCGAAGGCCTGATTGCCGAACAGCGGGCTATGCTGTCGGTCAACGCATCGATCCGTGACCAGGCCGCCGCCACGGCACAGGCCATCCGTGGACAGGCCGCCCTGACCAATGCCCGTTTACAAGGTGCGTCGGCCGCCATGCAGGCGGAAGCCGCCAACGCGGCCGCCACCGAGGCCCTGACCAGCCCCATCAACCAGCAGGCCCGTGCCCGTCAGCTGCTGGCCGATGCGGTGGCGCGCACCGCCGCCGAAGGTGCCAATGCCGTGGTAACGGCCGAGGCGGAAGCGGCGGCGCAGCAGCGGCTGGCGGCGGCGGCCGGGGGCACGGCGGATGCAAAGGCGGCAGCGGAAACCGCCAACAAGGTGGAGATGGCCACGGCGCCGCTGCGGGCGGCCATGGCCGTTGCTGAAGGTGCGGCCAAGGATCAGCTACGCGAGATCGAGGAGAGGTTGACGGCGGCTATCATCGAAGGAGATGCGGAACGCCGGAAAGCCGAAAAAGACAATGCCCTGGCCGCCCAGCGGAACGAGCTGGCCGGGATCGTCGCCCTGACCCGCGTCGAGGGCGAAATGCGGGGCAAATCGGTGCGCGAACAGCGCCTGGCGCTGGAGCATCAGCGGGCGCTGAACGAGGCGCAGAAGCTGGGCATCGACCTGTCGTCTGACTTCGGCAAGGAATGGCTGGCCAATGCGGACCGGATTGCCCAGGCCACCTTGAAGGCCGAGCGGTTCCAGGCGTCCAAACAGACAGCTGGGGCTGTTGGTGACACGCTGAACGCTCTGGCCGGGGGCGATCCGGTTGAGATCGGTAAGGCCTTGGAGAGCCTGACCTCCGGATTTGAAGACCTGCTGGCCACCACGGACAATGTCGGTGAAGCCTTCAGCCTGCTTGGCGAAGACTTGCTGAACAGTGCGAAGGCCGGCCAGGCGCTGGGTGACCTGGTCGGGGCGATCTTCGGGCGCACCCAAGAGGAACAGAAGAACGCCAAGATCGGCAGCACGGTCGGCGGCACCATCGGATCGTTCTTCGGAATGAAGGGCGTCGGGGCGTTTATCGGCAACATGATCGGCGGCGCCATCGGCGGCGGGCGGGCCGAGCGGGACGCCAAGGCGCAGAAGGCGGCGGCCGACCTGGATGCGCTGACCGGCAGCATCAACAATTTCGTGGCGGCCAACAGCAATATCAGCCAGGCCGGGGCCGCCCTGCGGGCATTGGATCAGGATTTTGCCAGCCTGTCAGCCGAGGCCAAGCGTCTGGGGACAGACACCAAGACCCTGGAAGCCAGCTATAACGCGGCCCGAAAGCGGCTGATCGCCAACCAGAACGCCAGCATCTATTCGGAACTGGCTGACCTGACCGGGGATGTTGTGGGGCAGTTTGACGCCCTTCGCCGGTCGCAGCAGGAATACATCCAGGCCGCCATTGAGGGTGAAGCCGACACAGGCGCCGCGCGCCAGGTCGCCTATCTGAAGGAGCGGGCCTGGCTGGCCGAACGGACGTCGGCCGAACTGGATGCGCTTGGCGCCATCGTCTCGCTGGCGGATCGGCTGAAGGTGCAGATGCGCGAGTTGCTGACGTCGATCAGCACGCAGCTGGACAAGCAGCTGGATGCGTCGCGTTCGGCCCTGTCGCTGGCCCAGACGTCCGCCACGGCCTATCGGTCAGCGCAGGCTGAGTTCAAGTCCCTGCGGGCCGAACTGCGCGGCGGGGACCTGTCCACCCTCACCCCGCAGCAGAAGCTGGCCGATGCGCTGTCCCAATACGCATCCAGCCGCGATGCTGCGGCGGGTGGGGATATCGCGGCGCAGCGCGAGTTCGCCACGGCTGCGCGGTCATACCTGGAAGCCGCCCGCGCCTATGCCGGTCAGGACGCCTACCAGGCGATATTCAACGCGGTGGATGGCGACCTGGCCAAGGCCGAACTGTCGGCCGCGGCGCTGGCCGGTGGGGCCGAATATCAGGCCAGCCTGCTGGAAGCGCAGATCCGCGTCCTGGAAGCCATCCGTGACAATCTGGGCGGCGCTTCACCCGATCAGGCCCTTCTGAAGGAACAGCTTGCCGCACTTACGGCCATCAACGGGCTGCTGACGGCCAGTAACGATCTGACCATCGGGCAGACCCAAGCCCTGACCACCGAACAGCGGGCGGCGGCCAACCTGACGCGCGATGTCAAGCTGGCCCTGGATAGCGGCCTGAACATCGTCGATATCAAGTCCATTGGCGGTTATCTGAACACGCTTGAAGCGGGCCTTGCCGGCAATAGCAGTGCTGAGGCCGTCAAGCAGCGCGATGCCATCGCCGTCCTGCGCCAGGTCACAGCAGATGGCTTCATCGACGCAACCGAAGCCGGCCCAACGCGGGATGCGCTGGCCACGCTTGGTGCGTTGTCAGTCGACACTACGAAGGCGGTCAACAGCCAGACGGGCCAGGTTATCCATATCGGTGACCTGACCGATGCGCAGATCAATGCGATCCAGGACAGCACCAGCCTGCAAGGCGTCGGGAACAACCTGATCAAGACGCAGACGGGCGAGGTCATCAGCGGCAATGGCGGCCAGGACGCCCTGGCCAAGCTGCTGCTGGACGGCACGGCCGTCAGTCAGCAGATCGTGGATGCCATCACCGGCAATAATGTGCTGGGCGCACAGACCATCGCCGCCGTGGTCAAAGGTTCGGCCGACGTGGTAACGGCCATCAATCAATGGGTTGGTCTGGCCGCCGAACAGGCCACAGCCGATGCAGCGGAAACCGCGCGCCGGGCCAAAGAAGCCGCCTACAACGCCCAAGTGGACAGTGCGTCCCAGGCCACTCGCACGCGCGCCAGCCGGGCCGTCAGCCAAGCCATCACCGCGCCGACGGTCGAGGCCGGCAAAAGCATGGTCAACACGGTCATCCAGATGGACGGCTCTTCCGGTCGCGAGTTGCTGAGGGGTGGTAAGGACAGCGACACGACGTCGAATGCACGGGCGGCGGCGCTGGCCGGCGCGCTGACCGAAATCTCGCGCATATTGGAAGGCCTGACTGGCGGTAAGGTGCCTGCTTGGCAGGTCAATGCAGCCAACAAGTACGGCTCTGGCTATGACATCGGGTCGATAAACAAACTCCAATCGTTCGCCATCAACGATTTCGCGGGTATCACACGGGCCTTTGTACTGGACGCTCTGGCCAGCATGACGGGTGGAGACGACGCGGCCAAGGAAGCGGTGCGGAGCCAGGATTACACGGACGTGTCGTCTGGGCTGGCTGCCGCCAGCGCCGCCATTTATCGGATGCGCAATCCGGCGCCGGCCTTTGCGGCTGGCGGGCGGGTAACGGGTCCGGGGACGGGCACCAGCGACGATGTGCTGTCATGGCTTTCGAACGGGGAGCATGTGATCCAGTCGGCGACCACGTCGCGGTTCGGTCATGATGTGCTGGGCCTGGTCAACCGGGGTGACCTGCGCGGCGCCGTCGATCTGGCCGAGGCCAAGGGCGTGCTGCCGCGCTTTGCCGAGGGCGGGCCGGTCGGGCAGGTCCTGACCGTGCCGTCCCTGCCACGCATCGGTGCGTCACAGGCCGTCAACGCGCCGGCATCGGATGAGCGGTTGATCCGGGACATCCAGCAGGAACTGCGGGCGCTGTCGGAAACGGCAGAGGACGGCCAATCCACCCAAGCGCAGCGCGATGCGCGGCTGTTGGCCGTGATGAAGCAAATTCTGGAGGTGGTGCAGCGCACGGACGCGCGCGGTGCCCGTATTTCGGGGACCGGGCCATGACGCGCTATCTCTTGGAACTGACCCTGCGCAACCCCGCGACCGGCACGGACACGGTACTGCGGCTGACGGAACGGTCGAGCTACACCACCCGACCGGCCGACAGCCCGTCGCAGGCTTGGTATCGGCCCTATGCCAAGCGTCTGGTCAATTACGAGACGGACCTTTTCGCGGGCGGGAAGGCCTTCGGAGGGTCGGGCGGCAGCGTTGGCGAGGCATTGTTGAACAACGCATCGCGCTGGTTGGACCCGTATCAGGGCTATGCTTGGCGGTCGGCGCGTATTCTGCAAGGACCTTTGGGCCGGTTTGTCCCCTACAGCAGCTTCATGCCGATTTTGTCGCTGGCCATCGCTGGCCGGGACTTTGTTGGGGATGAGGTTTCGGTACGCTTCCGGGCGGGCCGTGCGGCCTGGGACCGAGCAATTCCGCGCGCCACCTATGCCGGCACCAATTCCGGACCTGTCGGGATCGAAGGCAACGCGGATCTGGCCGGGACGTTGAAGCCGCTGGTGCTGGGATTTGGTCTGGGCTGTCCGGTGCAGTGGGTCAATCCGTCCCTGGTCGTCGCGCAATGGCACAATGGCCCGGTGGACAGCCTGCTGGGTGTCAATGTGGGGGGCGCCACATGGACCTATGCCGGCGATGTCGGCAGCGCCATCGGTTACACGGGCCTATCCATCGCCGCCGGCAGCTATGTCAGCGACAATTCACGGGGTTTGATCCGGTTCGGGTCGAAGCCGCTGCGCAAGGTTACGGTCGATGGTTTCGTGCTGGCCACGCCCACGGTCGCTGGCTGCGCCGCCCAATTGGCCGCGCTGCTGGGGACATCCGATCTGATCAGCCTGGATAGCTCATGGGGCAGCCAGATCATGGGCTGGCTGCCGGACGATGGCGCCACCGCGTCCGACGTGCTTGACATGATGGCCAGGGGCGCAGGTGCCTGGTGGCGTGTGGACGAAACCAGCACCTTACGCGGTGCCCTGGTGCCCAATCTAACTGGCGCCGCCACCTTTACCATCGCGGAGAAGGACATTGCCCGGTTGGACCTGATGTCATCGGGTGATGATTGGGGCGATGTGCCGATCTGGCGGGTCGAGGTCGACTATAGCCGTAACTGGACCCCGTTAACCGAGGACGAAATCGACCCGTCGGTAACGTCTGCGACGACGCGCGGGAACCTGATGCGGACATGGCGCGGTACGGCCGCCGCGCAGAACGCTGCCACACTGACTGCCTATCCTGAGGCGCAGGTCCTGAAGGTTCAGTCGCCAGCCCTGCAAGCGGCTGCCGCCAACGAGTTGGCTACGCGCCTGTTGACGCTGCACGGCCAGCCGCGCAGCCGGCGGGCCGCCACCGTGTCGGCGCGCATCAATCCTGGCCAGATGGTAGCCGGCCGGATCGGCCAGGCCATATGGCGCGGCCAGACCCCGAAATTCATGCACACGGGTACAGCCAGCGAAGATGGCCGGACCTTCACCCTGAGGATGTTCGTATGAGCCGCGCGCAGCCACACAACATGATCCTGGCCTGGTCGAACTGCATCAGCGCATCAACACTGACCGGATCGTGGACGGGCATCAACAACCTGAAATCCTGGTACCTTGGGGAAGAGGCTGTATCGACCACAGCCGGCGCCGGCCCGCATGTCATCACGGCCACCTGGACGGCGGAACAGGCCGTCGATCTGGTCATGCTCAAGGGGCACAATCTCCTGGAAAGCGGCACCACGGTGCGGGTGCAGCTGTACAACGGTTCCACGCTGATCTTCGACAGCGGGGCCATGGACGCCTATGTGCCGGCACCCATCGGCTATATCCCTTGGGGCGATAACCGCTTCTGGGGCCACATGATGGGGCCGTGGGATCGGTGCTGGGGTCTGGTTCTGGATGAATTGCTATGGATCACGAAGGCGGTCGTGACCCTGTCAGGCGCCGGAATTGATGGTGTGGCCATCTCCCTCCCGATCCTCTATGTCGGGCCATCCTGGCAGGCTCAGGCCAACTGTGACCGGGGGGCCGCTACCGGCGTGCATGGGCCGGGGGACATTCAGGGCGGTGATTACGGGGTGCCGCTTGCGGACGATGATCCGTTACCGCGCACCTTCGCAGCAACGCTGTCGCATCTCACAGAGGGCGAAGTGCGGGGCAGGATGCGCGAGCTGCTGGCGCATACCGGGCGCGGGCGACTGCCCTTCCTGACCCTGCCCGAGCCTGGGACGGCCTTCGGGATCATGACGCAGACCCTGCTGGCATGGATGCCTGATGTTCCGCGTGTGGTGCGGTCCACCACCACGGCAGGGGAATTCACGACGGATTTGGACCTGCGGGAGTGGCTGGCATGACGACCTGGACCCTCAACGGCCGCACCTGGGGCTATCGTCAGGAAGATGTGCCGGGCAGCCCCTACTATCTGATGGGCAGCCAGGTCTTCAAAGTCTGGCATCTGCTGATGGCGGACCTGGCCGCCACGGCGGTTGCGGCGGCCGGCAGTGCGACAGGCGCGGGCTCTGCCAAGACGGTCGCTGAAGCCGCGCGGGATGCGGCGGCCGGCAGTGCCATAGCGGCGAATGGGTCGGCGACCGCCGCCAACGGGGCCAAGGCCGGGGCCGAAGCGGCGCGGGATGCGGCGCTGGGGCACGCGACCGATGCCGGAACGGCCAAGACCGAGGCCGAAGCGGCACGCGATGCGGCACAAGGATATGCTGCCAACGCCGGTACAGCCAAGACGGAGGCAGAAGCGGCGCGGGACTCCGCGCAGGGGCACGCCACGACAGCAAGTGCCGCCAAGACCGGGGCCGAAGCGGCGCGGGATACGGCACAAGGGCATGCCACGACAGCAGGTGCCGCAAAGGCAGGGGCTGAAACGGCGCGCGATGCGGCGGCGGGCAGTGCGGGGGCGGCGGCGGCGGACCGGGTGCAGACAGGCGCCGACCGGGCGGCCACCGGCACGGCGCTGGCCACGGCGCAGGCCCTGGTGGGGTCGGCCGGCACCGGCACGGCCACGGGGCTGGCCTATGGGGCGCTCACAAAGTCGCTGGTCACCGCTGCGGATGTGGTGGCGGTCCATATTTATGACACTCGCCTGGACAGTGATGGCGGGGCGTGGACGGAACGACAAGGCGGGTCCTGGTATTGGGAGGCGCTGAACACGGCAACCCGTGGCGCACGGCGTAGGTTCCCGACGGTGGCGCTGATCGTCGGTCAAGCCACAAGCATTGGCAACGTGTTGATCATCTATGACGCCCACGACCTAGATGCCAACGGTGTGCCCCGTATATGGATGGCCTTCCCGTCGACCGCAACTTGGTGGGGACATCCGCAAGGACTTAAGTCGGTTCACGCACTTAATGGCCGGGTCTGGGTTGTAACAAACACGGGTAGCGACGGTCGAGGTCACGAAATCAACTTTGTAGGTGACACGATTGAGCGCTTCGGCCCGCCGGGTGGATGGAGTTTGGTAAGGGGCGGTATTGCAAGCCGAGCAACAACGACTCTCAGCTCTGCTGGATCGGGGCGGATTAAAGATGGAACGGCGAGTGTCCAAATGAATGCCGTCCATGCCCGCGTGATTCCCGGCGCACCGCTGGACAGTGCTGGTCTGCCGATCCCGACGGTGGCCGTGGCAACCACTGCCGGGGTGTCAGTGATCCATCCGTGGGGTGCGGTCTACGACATTACCGGGGCTGATTTCGGTGCGGTGCAAATCGCGGCCAACGGCAGGATGGTTATCCAGTATGCCTTCGGGACGTCGTCGCAGGCAGACGTTGGCCCTATCCCTTATGCCGACCTGAGCCGGACCGCGTGGCGTCAGGGCGTGTACTCGCGGACCAACATCCCGTCATTTGTTGGTGGTTCGGCAAACAACCTGCGCCAGACCCTCGCTGTGGCTGGGGGCTGGGCCGGCGCTTGCGATGACCGCCTCAGCCTGTTGGCAGAAGACCCGTCAAACATCGTGAACGGGATGGTGGCCTATGTCACCAACAGCTACGCTACCGGCTGGCAGCCTGGAGACATCCGTGGGGCTTGGCTCTGCGACACCGCGACAGGCAATGTCACCGGGTCCGTCGAGTTGGCGGTCAATGGGGATTTCAGCAGCGGGACGGCGGGGTTGACATCTGTCAATGCAACCCTGTCCACCAGTGCAAGTCAGTTGGTGGTGAGCCGCAATGCGGCGGGGAATGCCGTAGCCGATATGCCAGTCGCAGTAACACCTGGACAGACTTACTCTGTCCAGGTGGAGGCTGCAAAGGGCACGACGACGGGTAACCTGAACCTTCACGTCTCAGACGGCAGCACAGGCGGGCCTGTACTGCTCAACCTCTCGTCATCCGCTACATCCACCGTGTTCTTGGGCCAGTTCACAGCGGGCAGTGCAGCTGTCTTTGTCCGGCTTTTCCACAGCGGGACCGTACCCGGAGAGACTGCGATATTCGACAACCTATCTGTTCGTCTCGCCCTGCCTGACCGCAGCTACAAGGGCCGTGGTCTGGTGGTTAACGGCACGGTGTCACGGACAGCGCTGGCTTGCGGACTGGCTGCGGTGAGTGCCACATGGGGCGCGGCACACCGTCTATCCATGCCGCCGCATCCGGACTTTGACTAGGCCGGTGACTTTTGGGTCCGGGTCTGGGTTAATATGCCAGCCGGCAATGGGCGGCTGATTGGCCGCACAACCGATGGAACCGGCACGGTCACCCAGTGGCGTCTAAACGCAGGCGTTGACGTGGGCTGCGAGTTTGTGACGCCGAGCGGCAACCTGGTCGGCATGCCCAATATCCCGAGCAATACCTGGACATGTATTGACGGGTGTCGACGGGGCACGAGAATTGAAATGTGGCATAACGGGGCGATGGTGGGGTCCTTGACAGGGACGACCGCCGACCTGACAGCCCCCAATGCCGTGATGTATATCGGCAGTCAGGTCACTGGCACAGGGGCCAGCCCCGCAGGTACCCAGATTGCCCTTGCCCGCGTGGCCGCCTATGCGCCCACTCCGGCCCAAATACGCAAAATGTACGATGATGAGCGGGCACTGATCATCGGCGGCACGGCGGCGACCCTTGGTGGCGTCTCGAACAATGTGACGGCGTTGGCGACCAATGACAGCAATGGCACCCTGGCCGTGGGCACCAGTGACGGGGTTTCGGTTTTTGCCGGTCTGGGCCGGGTCCAATATCTGGACGGCACCAGCGGCGGGGCGGCCATCGGCAATGACGCAATCACGGCCCTGTCGGCATCTGGGCCGCATCTGCTGATCGGCACATCGGCCAATGCCGGGATCATCTCCGACAGCGTGATTGCGCGGGATCGGCTGGCCCCGGCGGGACCGCCCGCGCCCAGGTCGGCGGGTGACCCGCAGGTGATCACGCTGCGCGGGATCACCACCGACGCCACGCCCACGGACCTTAACCCGCGCGTCCCCATTGGCGAGCGGGAAGCGGTGACCCTGGACGTGACGGTGCAGGCCCGCACCTATGGGGCGTCGTCCACCCAGGGCGGCACCTATCGCCGTTTGGCCCGGTACATCCGGGATGCCGGTGGCGATGTCACGCTCGCCGGGTCCATCCAGACCATCGGCGCGGACCAAGAGACCACTGCCGGAATGGACGTGAGCCTGTCGGTCGATACTGCCGCCCAGACCGTGACCCCGCGCGTCACGGGTGTGGCGGCCACCCGCATGGTCTGGACCGCCCGGATCGTCATCACCCGTATCAGTGAGGAGTCATCCTATGCCGCGTAGCGATGACATCGGCACCGGCCTTTATAGCGGCGGCCGATATCTGTCTGTCTGGTCGATGTTGGGGGGGCAGCCACGATGTGTTGACCCTGCCCTGGTGCTGGGCAGCGCCGATCCTGCCGCCGTGGCCGCCGCCATCGCCGGCAACCGGGCCGTGGCCGGTATTGCCGCGCGGGCGGAAGCGGTGGAGGCAGCGGCAAGGCTGGCCGCGCAGGAGCCGCCGCCTGCCACCATGCTGATCGCCGGCCCGGACGGGGAGGCGGTGGCGATCGACAATCCCGCCCTGGCCGCCTGGGTCGCGGCAGGGCAGCTACTGGCCGATGTCGGCGGTGATGATGACCTGCAACACATGCTGCGCACGCGCGGCGGTGCGCTGCTGCTTGATGAGAGCGGGGTGGAGGAGGCAGGCTGGTCCCTGTACCTGCCGCCTGTCCCGCCCCTGCTCCCGTTGGCCCAAACCGCCGATTGGGATGGCGCCGCCTGGAGCGTGCGGGACTTGTCGCCAGCTGAGGCAGCATCCTGGCCGCTCCAACCGCCCCCGGTGCCGGCCGTTGTAAGTCGCACGCAGCTGCGCCTGGTCCTGGCAGAGCTGCCGGCCCCGCCCGAAAGCGGAGCTGGGAACGTGCTGGACTTCGTGGATGGTGTTGTGGCTGCGAGCGGTGACAGGGTGCTGCAAGAGCGCTGGGCGGCCGAGCGGATGGAGCGTGACAGCCCCTATCTGATCGGGATGGCCACAGGGCTGCTGCAGCTGGATAGCGATGGTATCGACGCGATCTTCCGGCAGGCGGCGACGAAATGATGGCAGAGCTAATCCGGCGGGTCGGAGAGCTGGCGTCTCTTGCAAGCTGCCTGCTGAACGTTCTGATAGGTACCGGGGACAGAGAAGTTACCCTAAGCGCCGGATCGTTCGAGTTACACCGGCGAGGGGCGGCCAGAGGGCCGTTACTGGTTGCCGTGATCGACTGCCTGAACAAGCCCTTCAACGGGCCGGATCACTGCCAGCGGGCGTGGATCGACCACGGGCCGATCTGGGTCAAGGTTCGGGCTGAATAGCCCGGCAGGTTCTTGGATATGTGAATAGGTCTGACACCACATTCTACCCCTGCTGTCGGGGGTGGAATGTGGTGTCAAATTGCCCGCAAACTGGTGTCAAATCGCTCGCCGCGCTACAGCATGGCGCCAACTACGCTCATTTTCACTTTCATCTGGTAGCTATATGGTAGCTAGGCGATGTTTTGGGGTGGTCTTTGCAGACAGCAAAAAGCCGCTGATTCCTGTTGAGAATCAGCGGCTTAGTGTATGGATGCGGGGGCAGGATTTGAACCTGCGGCCTTCAGGTTATGAGCCTGACGAGCTACCGGGCTGCTCCACCCCGCGGTATTTGCATTGGGCTTTTGTGGCAGCCCGGATTTTTTGTTTGCCGGTCCTCGAAGGCTTTGCCTTCTGCGGTTTGGCTGGGCTGCTCCATGGGAGAGATACGGCAGCCCTTGTATTTCCGGCATTTTATCGAAGCAAAAAGGCCGCTTGAGGGCGGCCCGGTTGTTTTCGGCTAGGCCGGAGTTTGTGTCGAGAAGACGATTTGGTATTTTCTTGCCATTACTAGACCTGGCAGCGACCTACTCTCCCGCGTCTTAAGACGGAGTA
>JAIXTS010000499.1 GCA_027483805.1 Azospirillum sp.
GGGCATGGATAAGTCGCTGCCGATCCTGGCTGATATTCGGGCCACGTTCGGCTGCCCCGTCCTGACCGACATCCATTCGGCCGATCAATGTGCGCCAGTGGCCGCGGTGGTGGATGTGCTCCAGATCCCCGCCTTCCTGTGCCGGCAGACCGACCTGCTGCTGGCAGCGGGCGAAACGGGCAAAGCCATTAATGTGAAGAAGGGGCAGTTCCTGGCGCCGTGGGACATGAAGAATGTCGCCGCCAAGATCGCCTCCACCGGCAACAACAACATCCTGATGTGCGAACGCGGGGCCAGCTTCGGGTACAACACGCTGGTCAGCGACATGCGCTCCCTGCCCATCATGGCGCAGACAGGATATCCCGTCGTCTATGACGCCACCCATTCGGTGCAGCAGCCGGGCGGGCAGGGGAACAGCAGCGGCGGCCAGCGTGAATTCGTGCCCGTCCTGGCCCGTGCCGCCATCGCCATCGGTGTGGCCGCGGTGTTCATGGAAACGCATGAGAACCCCGACAGCGCCCCCAGCGACGGACCCAACATGGTGCCGCTGGATCAGATGGAAGGCGTTCTGACCACGCTTTTGGCGTTCGACCGCATCGCGAAGGCCGATCCGGTCATCCTCTGACCTTCCGCACCTTTGACAAAGCGCTGTCGCTTCACCACCATCGACCTATAACAAAAGGCCGGGTTTTACCCTGCCATGGTTGAGGAAGACGCAAACCATGTCACATAAAACCCAGGGAACCCGCACGCCGCGGCGGGGTGGCCCCTTTTCGCGTTTCGTCGGTCGCGTGTTGATGCGCCTGATGGGCTGGCGCATTTCAGGGGCCTTTCCGGATCTGGAGAAGTTTGTCGCCATCGGCGCCCCGCACAGCTCCAACTTTGATTTCTTCATTGCCATGGGGACTATTCTGTCCACAGGCGTGCGCATCCACATCCTGGGTAAGCATACCTTGTTCAAGGGGCCGCTGGCCCCGATCATGCGCTGGTGTGATATCCTGCCGGTCGACCGGCGTTCGGCGCATGGTGTCGTGGGCGAAAGTGTGGCCGCCTTCAAGGCCGCCGAGCGTCTGGTGATCGGCATCGCGCCTGAGGGCACGCGCAACCCGAAACCGGGTGCGGGATGGAAGACGGGCTTTTGGCATATTGCGCGACAGGCCGGCGTTCAGATCATACCTGTCTCGCTGGATTATACGACGCGCACGGTTCGTATCGGTGATCCGGTCACGCCGACCGACAGCATGGAAGCCGATTTCTCCTTGCTTTCCGCCTTCTATGCAGGTGTGCAGGGGGCGAAGCGGCAATTGGCGGCCACCATCCCGACCAGTGCAACAAGGCCCGCCGAACCGTCCGGCACATCGGGGTAGCAAAAGCGTCCCTTGTCGAGGGGCGGTATCTGGCGTTATGCCCTTCATCCCGTCTTTACCCTTATCGGGTTCACGGCATCCAAGCCCACGGAAGAGAGAGGCCCCATGTCCGCCATCATCGACATTCACGCGCGCGAAATTCTGGACAGCCGCGGCAACCCGACCGTCGAGGTCGAGGTCCGCCTGGAATCCGGTGCCTTCGGTCGGGCTGCCGTTCCGTCGGGCGCCTCGACCGGTGCGCATGAAGCCGTCGAACTGCGCGATGGCGACAAGAATCGCTACCTGGGCAAGGGTGTACTGAAGGCCGTTGAGGCCGTGAACGGCGAGATCGCCGACACGCTGGTGGGTCTGGAATCGACCGATCAGGTCGCCATCGATCAGGCCATGATCGACCTGGATGGGACGCCGAACAAAGGCCGTCTGGGCGCCAACGCCATCCTGGGCGTGTCCATGGCCGTCGCCAAGGCATCCGCCGATGAGCTGGACCTGCCGCTCTACCGCTATATCGGTGGTGCGAATGCGCGAATCCTGCCGGTGCCGATGATGAACATCATCAATGGCGGCGCGCATGCCGACAACCCGATCGACATCCAGGAATTCATGGTGGTGCCGGTCGGTGCGGAAACCTGCGCCGAAGCCATCCGCGTGGGCGCTGAGATTTTCCATGCCCTGAAGAAGAAGCTGAAGGCCGCCGGCCACAATACCGCCGTGGGTGACGAGGGCGGCTTTGCCCCCAACCTGTCCTCCACCACCGAGGCGCTGGATTTCATCGTCGCCGCCATTTCCGATGCCGGTTACAAGGCCGGTGAGAATGTGCTGCTGGCGCTCGACGCCGCGTCGACCGAATTCTTCAAGAACGGCAAGTATGAGCTGGAAGGCGAGGGCAAGAGCCTGACGCCCGCCGAAATGGTCGCCTATTGGGCCGATCTGGTCTCGAAGTACCCGATCGTATCCATCGAGGACGGCATGGCCGAGGATGATTGGGAAGGCTGGAAGCTGCTGACCGATACGATCGGCGGCAAGGTGCAGCTGGTTGGCGACGATCTGTTCGTCACCAACCCGGTCCGCCTGTCCGATGGCATCCAGAAAGGCGTGGGCAACTCCATCCTGGTGAAGGTCAACCAGATCGGCACCCTGACGGAGACGCTGGAAGCCGTCCGCATCGCGCAGAATGCCGGCTACACCGCTGTCCTGTCTCACCGTTCGGGCGAGACTGAGGACAGCACCATCGCAGACCTGGCCGTCGCCACCAATTGCGGCCAGATCAAGACCGGCTCGCTCTCCCGCTCCGACCGGATCGCCAAGTACAACCAGTTGATCCGCATCGAGGAAGGCCTGGGTGTGGCGTCGGTCTATCCCGGACGTTCCGCCCTGAAGCGCGGCTGACAGGTCTTCGGGGGCAGGTTTTCGCCTGCCCCCAACAGGATTTTGCTTACCCGCCGGACCGCAGCAGCCTTGCGGCATCGACGGCGCCATAGGTCAGGATCGCGTCCGTGCCGGCCCGCTTGAAACTCAGCAGGGTTTCCAGCAGGGCCGCATCATAGTTCAGCCAGCCATTGGCCGCAGCCGCCTTCAGCATCGCGTATTCACCGCTGACATGATAGGCGAAGGTGGGGACCCGGAATTCGCCCTTCACCCGGCGGATGATGTCCAGATAGGGCAGGCCCGGCTTCACCATCACCATGTCCGCCCCTTCAGCGATATCCATCGCCACCTCACGCAGCGCCTCATCGCTGTTGGCGGGGTCCATCTGATAGGTCTTCTTGTCGCCCTTCAGCAGACCGCCCGTCTGGACCGCGTCGCGGAAGGGGCCATAGAAGGCGGAGGCATATTTGGCGGCGTAGGCGCAGATGCGGGTCAGACCGTGCCCCCGGTCCTCCAACGCGTCACGGATGGCGCCGATACGCCCATCCATCATGTCGGACGGCGCAACAATGTCACAGCCGGCATCGGCCTGGACCATCGCCTGCCAGACAAGCGCCTGCACCGTCTCCTCATTCAGGACATAGCCGTCCCTCACGATGCCGTCATGGCCATGGCTGGTATAGGGGTCCAACGCCACGTCGCCCAGGATACCGATATCGGGGACCTCCCGCTTGATGGCGCGGATGGCCCGGCACATCAGGTTGTCGGGATTGCCCGACTCGCGCCCTTCCGGGTCCTTCTTGTCCAGGGGCAGGACGGGGAACAGGGCCACGCAGGGAATGCCCAGTTCACGCGCTGCTGCCACCGCCGGAACCAGCAGGTCGAGCGATAGACGCTCCACCCCCGGCATGCTGGCGATGGGTTGGCGCTGGTTCATGCCGTCCACCGCAAAGATCGGCCAGATCAGGTCGTTCACCGTCAGGTGGTTTTCCGCCACCATGCGGCGGGTCCAGCCATCGACACGGTTGCGGCGCGGGCGGGTGCGGGGAAAGCTCTGCATCACGGGACCTGTTCGGGAGAATAACCCAAAGATGCTACGCCGGCCCGGCCCCCGGCGGCAACAGTAACCCCTGTGGCCTAAACGCTTGTCAGTAAGTTCTGACTCGTCAGAACTTACTGACTTCGGCGGCACGAGCCGCCGCCGCGCCAGTCGGTGCGGATACTGAGGTCAAGATCTCTTGACCTCAATGTTACAGCCCCAGGAATTCATGCACCGCGTACAGCATGATCTTGAAGGTCAGAACGATGAAGCCGAAGGCGATGACGGTGCTGGCCACAGCAGAGATATAGCCGGCGATCAGGGCAATCCCGTCCCTTTCCATCAGGGCCAGTGCGATCAGTGCAATGGCGATGGAGGGAAAGATATTGCCCATGAAGATGGGCAGGATCAGCACGATGGACAGGAAGAACACCACCAGACCGGCCACACGTTCCATCTTTCCATCCACCAGATGGGTGAAACGGGGCCGGGTGATACGCTCTACCCGCCGCAGCCACGGTTCGGCCTTGGTCAGGACCGCCATCAGGTCGGTGCGCAGGATGCTGCGGCGGCGCAGGAAGGCGGGCAACCAGGGATGGGGATGCCCGATCATCAACTGCATGGAGAAGACCACGATCGGCATGCCGGTGACGGCGGACATGCCGGGCGGTGCCGGCAGGATCGTCGGCAGCGCAAACAGCAACATCAGGATGCCATAGGCCCGTTCGCCCAGACCATCGATCAGTTGCCCGATGCTGATCCGCTCGCCCTCAACCCGTTCAATTGTTTCAAGAACAACGTCCGTGGTGCGCTTCGGTTCCGTCTTACCGGGACCTGCGTGCGAAAAGATGCTGACCTGTTCCAGACCGTCGGGTTCGGGCGGCAATTGCGTATCCACGGATCAACCTTCATCCCGACGGAACGCTATGTCCGCCGGCCTTCTATACCCTGCGCGGGTTACCGGAATATGAAGGGGGGTGGCGGCAAGCCATCCCTTCATGATTCCAACGCGGGATATGGGGATGGTCACCCCAGATTGAAACGGGTAATCGTCGCAGCAATGTCATCGCCAAATGTCGCACCCAGACGGATGATCCCGGCATCGGCCGGCACACCCTTCAACTGATCCGCGCCCATGCTGGTCATCAGGGCGGCGGGCACATGGCTTGTCACCGACATGGCGCGCAGGCCCCGGATCAGGTCGATACCGCCCAGCCCATCCATGACCGCCGACGCGATCAGCATGTCCGGCGGCATGCGCACCGCGATGGAGATGGCCTCGATCGGGTCGGACACGATATTCACGCGGAATCCACAGGCTGCCAGTTCGCCCGCTGCCTTGCGCGCCACCAGCTTGTTGGGTGTGACCAGCATGATTTCGATATCCCGCACCTCGACATCGGTGATGTCAAATTCAAAGCGGGTGGGCAGGCGGCGGATGATCTGGTTGGTGGCCGCAATGTCGGGCTGTTCTTCCAGTTCCGCCATTTCCGCGATGCGGTCGGCGAAAATCTGGATTTCAGCGACCTGCTTTTCGTCCAGATCCTTCAGGTCGGAGCAATAGGTCTCCAGTCGCTGCGCGATCAGGGAGACGATCGGGTAGCCGAAGGTGGAGCCGGCTCCCTTCAGCGAATGGATTTCGCGGCGCAGCTCGCGAAGCGCGTCACTGCCCTTGGCGACGCCGGACTTGACCTGGTCCAGTGTGCCGTAGATGGAGGACAGCCGGTCGCTGATATAGTCGCTGAACTCCGACTTGAGCTGTTCAAGCAGCTCATCCATGTCGACTTCGGCCATCCTGTTATTCCTTCTGTCCGCAACACATATCCCTGTACCCCGCCGACCCTGCCCGCATCAAGTGCGGCGGGATAACCGATGGGTTACAGCGCCCATGCCGGAAAAGCAGAAGGCCCGGATGCAGGAGGGCATCCGGGCCTTGCGGCAACGGCAACCCTGCCGGCCGTCAGGCGGCGCGCTTCAATTCCAGGTTCTTCCACACTGACAGCAGGGCATCGACCAGATGGTCCATCTTGCGGTCATCGTGGAAGGGGGTCGGGGTCAGGCGCAGCCGTTCGGTACCGCGTGGCACCGTCGGGTAATTGATCGGCTGCACATAGATGTCATGGTAGCGCAGCAGGTCATCACTGGCCTGCTTGCACAGATGTGCGTCCCCGACCAGCAGCGGCACGATATGGCTGACCGAGGGCATGACGGGCAACCCGGCCTGGGCCAGACGGCGCTTCAGCGTGGCGGCACGTTCCTGATGCCGGATGCGGATTTCATTATGTTCCTTTAGGAACATGACAGAGGCCAGCGCGCCGGCGGCCAGCACCGGAGCCAGCGAGGTGGTGAAAATGAAGGACGGGGCGAAGCTGCGCACGCAATCGACCAGGGCCGTAGAGCCGGTGATATAGCCACCCATGACGCCGTAGGCCTTGCCCAGCGTGCCTTCGATCACGGTCAGGCGATCCATCACACCTTCCCGTTCCGCCACACCGGCACCACGCTGACCATACATGCCGACGGCATGCACTTCGTCCAGATAGGTCATGGCGCCATGACGGTCGGCCACGTCGCACAATTCCTTGATGGGGGCGATGTCGCCATCCATGGAATAGACGCTCTCAAACGCCACCAGCTTGGGCTGGTTCTTCGGGTAGCGCGACAGCAGAGCATCCAGATGGGCCACGTCATTATGGCGGAAAATATGCTTTTCCGCGCCAGAGTGACGGATGCCCTCAATCATCGAATTATGGTTCAGCGCGTCGGAAAAGACGACGCAGTTGGGCAGGATGCGCGGCAGAGTGGAAAGCGTCGCCTCGTTGCTGATATAGCCCGAGGTGAACAGCAGGGACGCTTCCTTGCCATGCAGATCGGCCAGTTCGCGTTCCAGCATCACATGGTAGTGATTGGTACCGGAAATGTTGCGCGTACCCCCGGCGCCGGCCCCGCACTTGTGCAGGCTGTCGACCATGGAGCCAATGACCACGGGGTGTTGCCCCATGCCCAGATAATCGTTGGAGCACCAGACGGTGACATCCTTGGGCGGTGCATCTTCCCCATGGAAGGTGGCGGTCGGGAATTCACCCACGCGGCGTTCCAGATCGGCGAAAACGCGGTAACGGCCTTCACGCTTCAGGCCGTCAATCTGGCTCTTGAAAAAATTCTCGTAATCCATGGGCCGTTGTCCCGTTTACGCCACTGTTGGGAATGTCACGCTGGTCGTGCCGTTTGTCCACCCCTGTTTATTACTTCAAAGGTATCGTCGGCAAAACCCCACGCGACGGCTTGTCGCGCCGTCCCCGGACATTACGGACGGGGCGACTGTTCGCCACCCTGTCGCAGAACGATGAAGACCGCGTTGATTTCGGTCAATTCATGGTTGGCTCCAAGAGGCATTCCGCGCATGGCTACGGTGCGGACGCAAGTTGGGGCCTGCGACCGCGGCGAATGTCGCCTGTGCAACGCTGTGGAACATCAAACAGGGCCGTGTTTCAGAGCCAAAACCGATGGCGTTCCGCAGGATGGTGGCGACAAACGGGGCGGGTGCGGCTCTGGCGTTGATGGCCTGAACCATAGCATGGGTGGGACAAAAAGTCAGTCATGAAGGGGGAATGAAGGAGGCAGAGCAGCGCCCCTCAACCGACCTTCACCCCCTCGCGCACCAGCCAGTCCGCCATATCGGCCAGCGATTTTTCGAAGCGGAACAGCAGGGTGTCGATCTCCTCCTCCTGGATGATCAAAGGCGGGGAGAAGCCGATACTGTCACCGATGGGCCGCAGGATGGCGCCATGCTGATGGCTGAAGGAGACCAGTTTGGCACCGACACCCAGGGCCGGGTCGAAGGGCCGCTTGGCGGCCTTGTCGGCCACAAGCTCCACCCCGCCGATGAGCCCGATGCCCCGCACTTCGCCCACCAGCGGATGGTCGCGGAAGGCGCGCAGCCCCTGTTGCAGGCGCGGCGCCATGGCGCGGACATGGCCGATAATGTCCCGTTCTTCGTAAATCTTCAGGGTTTCAAGGGCCACAGCGCAACTGACCGGATGGCCGGAATAGGTGTAGCCATGGCCGAAGGTGCCGATCTTGGCGCTTTCATCCACGCAGGCCTGATAGATGGCATCCGACACCAGAACCGCCGACAGCGGGAGATAGGCGGAGGTCAGCGCCTTGGCCGAGGTCAGGATATCCGGTTGCATGCCATAGGTCTGGCTGCCCCACATGTTGCCGGTGCGGCCATAGCCGCAGATCACCTCATCCGCAACCAGCAGAACGTCATATTTCTTCAAGACCGCCTGGATCTTTCCGAAATATGTGGCGGGCGGCAGGATGACACCGCCGGCCCCCATGACAGGTTCGGCAAAGAACGCGGCCACCGTGTCCGGCCCTTCGCGCAGGATCAGCGCCTCCAGATTGTCGGCCAGACGGGTGGCAAAATCCGCCTCGCTCTCCCCCTCCAGGCCGAACCGGTAATGGTGGGGGCAGTCGGTATGCAGGATGCCGGCGATGGGCAGGTCGAAATCGCGGTGACAGTTGGGCAGACCGGTCAGGCTGGCTGCCGCCACCGTCACGCCGTGATAGGCCTTCTGCCGGGCGATGATCTTCTTTTTCTGCGGGCGGCCGAGTGCGTTGTTATAGTACCAGATCAGCTTGACCGCCGTGTCATTGGCCTCTGACCCGGAGCAGGCAAAAAACACCTTGCTCATCGGAACCGGGGCCAGGGCGATCAGCCGTTCGGCCAGATCAATCGCGGGTTCATGCGATTTGTGGGCGAAGGCGTGATAGAAGGGCAGGGTGCGCATCTGCCGGATGGCGGCGTCGACCAGGCGCGGCTCATCAAAGCCCAGGCTGGTACACCAGAGACCGGCCACCCCCTCGATATAGTCCTTGCCCGCCTCATCCGTGACGGTCACCCCCTTGCCCGAGGCAATCACCAACGGGCCCACACGCTCATGCAGCTTCAGGTTCGTATAGGGGTGGAGGTGGTAGGCAATGTCGCGGCTGCCAGCGGAATTTCCCAGATGCGTCATGATTGTGGCGTCCTGTTTCAGGGTGCCGCCATGGTGAAGCGCCCATGGGTGCCATTGCAACCCCCTAGCCTGTCCGGCGTGCCGCACTGGGCGGGGCGTCATGCAGGCGGCCCCAGGCGCGGCGCAACTGCCGCGTCGATCCAAAGCCGGCGCGTTCGGCCACCGCCTCCATGTCCAGGCGCGAATTCTCGATCATCCGCCGGGCCAGTCCGACCCGCAGACGGTTCACATAATCCGGCACCGTCATGCCCGCATGTTCGCGGAACAGCCGCGACAGGTGGCGGGGGCTGGCATGGGCAATATCGGCCAGGGTGGTCAGCGACCAGTCGCGCGCCGGGTCGTTGGCGATGGCATCCTGCACACGATGGATGGCGGGATGCAGATGGTTGCGTCCTTCCAGCCAGGGGGAAAGCTGCGGGTCGGCACCTGTACGACGCATATAGACAACAAGATACCGGGCCACGGCCGCCGCCACGCCAGGGCCGCAGCGCCGCGCGACAAAGTGCAGGGCCAGATCGATGCCCGCGGTGATGCCGGCACTGCTCCAGCAATTGCCATCTTCCACAAACAGGCGATTCTCCACCACGCGGGCGGCAGCGCTGGCCTGGCGCAATGCATCATAGGAACTGTGATGCGTGGTGCAGGCCCGGCCTTCCATCAGGCCGGCGCGCGCCGCAATGATGGAACCGGAGCAGATGCAGAGCAGAAGATGGCCGGGCCGCACCGTCCGGCGCAGCCAGTCGACGATCACCTGTTCCTGCACATTGTCGGCCCGCACATCCTGGCCCGGCAGCGGGTCGATATTGCCCGACAGCATGATGATGGCATCGGGCGGCAACCGGTCGGGCAGGGGGGCGATGTGCGACAGGACCAGCCCCACCGAACTGGCCATTTCCGGCAGTGGCCCCACAAAGTTCAGCGCAAATGCCAGCCCGTCCTGTTCAACGCCGGCGCGGCGCAGGACCTCCGTCGGACCCGCCACATCCAGCAGCATGGCCCTTGGCGGCAGCACGACATAAACCGGCACCGTTTCGGGCGTCCGACCACTACAACCGGTCATCAGGCCGCCTCCTGCGCCGAACCCTCAACCACGGCCCGCGCCAGGGCCTGTTCCACGCTGGTGATGGTGGCAAAACGGCCGGCCAGGACCAGTTCGGTCCGCGCCTTGATCTCGTCAGCGGGCCAGGTACGGCCCGCAGCATCCGTCATGGAGAAGGTCAAGGTCGCTTCGGTCACGTAATCGACCTCATATCCCAGGTCGCTGGCATGCCGGGTTGTCGTCTCGCAGCATTGTTCGGTGCGGATGCCACAGACAATGACACGGCGGATACCCCTGGCCACCAGCCAGACATCCAGGCCACTGCCCACCAGAGCGCTGTGACGCGCCTTTTCGAACACGGCGTCGGGCGTGAGGTGGACGGGGGACAGCAACCTCACATGGCCCGACGCCCGGGAGAACGGCCCCTCCGGATCGACATGGAAAATCTGGGCGATGGGCAGGCCTGCCGCCGCCGCGCCGTCGATCAGGGCCTGGATACGGCCGAAAAAGGGCTGCGCCTCCTCCTCCCGCCAATAGGCACGCTGGCGGAAACTTTCCTGGACATCGACGACCAGCAGGGCGGTATCACGGGCGGACATTTCATGCTCCGGGTTAGAATGCGATGGCCGTGACGATAGATGGCCTTCAGCCTATCCGAAAGACACCGGCCGGACCAGGAGCGGACTGAAAAGGACATGCTGACCTGAGTGGCGGCCAACCGACCTGGATCGCGAGTTCAGGAATCCCTGACCTGGGTATCACCGGGCAGAAAAATGGCTTTGCGTCGAATTATACGGAATTCCTTCCTGTGCCCCCGCAAATCCATGGAAAGCGCTGAATCGGCTTGGTATCATTCCGGTTCGACAGCGATGCCGGAATCCCTTGGCTGTGCCCGGACGGGAATTCTGTATACGCGTGTCGGTTCTGGGGCCGGACAGGGTGACGTCAATGGAGACCGATGGCGGCGGTTCAACCGATGCCGAATTGCCGCGCAAAAAGCTGAGCGGCAAGAAAATCGTCCTGTTCATTGTGTTGCCCGTTTTGCTGATCGTGGCAGGGGCGGCGGCTGCGTTTTTCACCGGCGCGCTGGACGGTCTACTGGGCAAGAAGCATGAGGGTGAGGGCGAGCATGTGGAGGAAGAGCAGAAGGAACCCGAGCTGCCCGAGTATAAGGGGCCGCCGGTCTATGCTGATATTCCCGACATGCTGGTCAACCTGAACACGGGCGAACGCCGGGCCACGCTGCTGAAGCTGGGCATATCGGTCGAACTGAACCGCCCGGAGGAGAAAGCCGCCGTCGACCTGGCCATGCCGCGCATCACGGACGCTTTCCAGGTCTATCTGCGGGAGCTGAAGGTGGATGATCTGCGCGGATCGGCCGGCATGTACCGCCTGCGTGAGGAGCTGCAGCTGCGCGTGAACACGGCGGTGGCCCCGATCAAGGTGAAGGATGTGTTGATCAAGGAATTCCTGGTCCAGCAATGATGCAAGGGGAAGCGTGATGGCCGGGCCCGAGGAGCTGAGTGAAGAAGAACGCATGGCGGCCGAATGGGCCGCCATGGCGGATGAAGGGGCTGGCGACGCCTTTGGTGACATGGGCGGCGGCGGTGGCGGTGGGGCCACGCGCGTTCTGAACCAGGACGAAATCGACAGTCTGCTGGGCTTTGACAAGGATGGCGCCGGCGACGGCGACAATACCGGCGTCATGGCGCTGGTGAACTCCGCCCTGGTCAATTACGAACGTCTGCCCATGCTGGAGGTGGTGTTCGACCGCCTCGTGCGCATGATGTCGACATCCTTGCGTAATTTCACCTCCGACAATGTCGAGGTTTCGCTGGACCAGATCAGCTCGGTGCGTTTCGGCGATTACCTGAACTCCATCCCGCTTCCCGCCATGCTGGCCGTGTTCAAGGCCGAGGAATGGGACAATTACGGCCTGATGGTCATCGACTCGGCCCTGATCTACTCCATCGTGGACGTGCTGCTGGGCGGGCGCCGCGGCACGGCGGCCATGCGCATCGAAGGCCGGCCCTATACGACCATCGAGCGCAACCTGGTCGAGCGCATGGTGCATGTGGTCCTGTCGGACCTGTCGGCCGCATTTGATCCGCTGTCGCCCGTGACCTTCCGTTTCGACCGGCTGGAAACCAACCCGCGTTTTGCCACGATCGCGCGACAGGCCAATGCCGCCGTGCTGGTCAAGCTGCGCATCGACATGGAAGATCGCGGCGGGCGCCTGGAACTGCTGATCCCCTATGCCACCCTGGAACCCGTGCGCGAACTGCTGTTGCAGATGTTCATGGGTGAAAAGTTCGGCCGCGACTCTATCTGGGAAACCCACCTGGCGTCAGAGCTGTGGATGACCGACGTGCATCTGTCGGCCGTGCTGGACGAGATTGTCCTGCCGCTCAGCGAGGTGATGGCCTGGCGCGTCGGCAGCCGCGTTCTGCTGAACGTGGCCCCGGACGAAACGATTGAACTGCGCTGCGGTGACGTGCCGATGTTCCTGGGCCGGATGGGCCGCAAGGGTGGTAACATCGCCGTCCGTATCGACAAGGAATCCCCCAAACCGGAGTCGCAGCCATGATCGCCTCCATCCTGTCCCTGATGCTGGATGTGGCCATCGTCGGCCTTCTGGTGGCCACGATCATCTATGCCCTGCGCCTGAACCGGCAATTGTCGGCCGTGAAGGAAAGCCGGGCGGAACTGGAGGAACTGGTGAAAGGCTTTGCCGAAGCCACCGCCCAGGCCGACAGTTCTGTCAAAGGCATGCGCAAAACCGCCCAGGAATCGGGGGAAAACCTGTCAAGCCTGATCCAGCGTGCCCAGACCCTGAAAGAGGAGATGGAACTGATCGTGCAGTCGGCGGACGGTCTGGCCAACCGGCTGGAAGCCGCATCTGGCAAGGCACGGGCAGCGGTGATGAATGCCGGGCCGGCGGCACAGACGGCGCCCAGCCCCGTTGCGTCCCGTCCCGTCGGGGCGCCCGCGCCGGCGGCGCCGCGTCCGGCCGCACAGCCACCGCAGTCCAGCAGCCAGGCAACCCCGACAGCCGCCGGAGCTGAACCCCGGTCCCGCGCGGAGAAGGAATTGTTGCAGGCACTGGAGAATCTGCGGCAATGACCAACGCCCCCACCCAGTCCGCCGCCAAGCCGGCAGCAAAACCAGCCGCCGGTGCGAAGCCGGCGGTAAAACAGGCGGCCAAGCCCGGCGCCCGCCCGAGCGCACGACCGGCGACACCGTCCAAGCCGGCCAAGCCGCGCCGCGCCCTGATGCGGCCGGGCCTGCTGCCGGCGACGATTTTTGTGGCGACGCTGGTTCTGGGGTTCAAGGTCGGTGATATCTGGCTGACCGTGACCACGGGCAAGGGTCTGTCCCTGATCCCCGCGTCGGTGGCGGAGGAAAGTGTGCCGCAGGGTCTTCCCGAGGCAAGGCCGCCAGCGTCTGTCGCCGTGCCGGCCCCGCCTTCGGCAGTGCCCGCCGCACCGGTCCAGGTGGCCGAAGCCGCGCAGGAGCAACAGCATTCGGCCCCACAGACGCCAGCGGCGGCCGGTGGCGGGGCGGGTCAGGCACCCGCGGCCAGTGGTGACCATGGCGCCCCCCCTGCCAATGCCTCCAGCCCCGCCCCGTCCGGCACGCCCGGCCAGGGTTTCACGCCGACCGAGGTGGAACTGCTGCAGCGCCTGCAGGAGCGGCGTGAACAGCTCGATAATCGTGCCCGCGAACTGGATCAGCGTGAGGCCATGCTGACGGCGGCGGAGACACGATTCGATCAAAAGATCACCGAATTGCAGAACCTGAAGAAGGAAATCCAGGGCCTGCTGACCCAGGCCAACGCCGAGCAACAGGCGCAACTGGACAGTCTGGTGAAGATCTACGAGACGATGAAGCCGGCCGATGCCGCTAAAATCTTCAATAATCTAGAGAATAATGTGCTGCTGAACGTGATCAGCCGGATGAAGGAGGCCAAGGTCGCCCCGGTTTTCGCCGCCATGGACGAAAAGCGGGCGCAGGAGGTCACCATACTTCTGGCTGCACGGAAGAGGCTGCCCACCGTGCCCGAATGATTGTATGAAGGCCCGGGGGGAGCCTGTTCCCCCGTTCCCGGCGCCAAGCCGGCCCTGATGTAATCGCGCTTCGAAGGTGTTCCGATGTTCCGCACCGCCACTGCCGCCGATCCCGTTCTGCACGAACGGCTGGACAATGCCCGCGCCGAGGCGCGTCAGCCGCTTTCGCGTGAAGAAGTGGCGACCATCGTTGCGTCGGTCCTGTCCTCCATGGGCGGCGACATGGGGCAGCATGATCTGCATGTCTATGCGGAGCTGGAGGGGCTGGCCCGGTTCATCAATAATGCGAAGAAAGAAATCGCCAGCATCCAGCCGGCCGATATCCATTCCGAGCATATCCCGCTGGCCACCGATGAGCTGGACGCCGTTGTCGGGGCGACGGAGGATGCCACCAACCGCATTATGGATGCCTGTGACCAGATGATGGCGCTGGCCGGCGATGTGCCGGTGGAAGTGTCCAACAAGCTGATGGACATCACCACGGGCATCTATGAGGCCTGCAATTTTCAGGACATTACGGGCCAGCGTATCACCAAGGTGGTCCGCGCCCTGAAACATATCGAACAGAAGGTGGAGGCCCTGCTTGTGGCCCTGGGCGAGGAGGTGCAACGCCGCCACCCGGCCATGGAAACAGCGGCCGCCGCCGAAACGCCGTCCGATACCAAGCTGCTGAACGGCCCGTCCATGCCCGGTGCGGGCATCGACCAGGCCTTCATCGACAGCCTGTTCGATTGAGGTTGAATGCCCGAGACGCACACATCCGGCAACACCGACCCTGATATGGTGGTTCCCCTGCGGTTCGGCGCGTCCCGCGACCGTGACGAGGGCGGGGATGGGGCGACCTTGCTCTATCTTGGCGTGTTCATCCTGCTGCTGGCCTTTTTTATCCTGCTGAATTCCATCTCGCATTTCCATGACGAGAAGGTGGGCGCCGTCATCCGCAGCGTCGATCAGGCCTTCTCCACCCAGGCGCTGCTGACAGGGGCTGCGGGCGACCGGCAGCATTCCCGGCGCGATGCCGCGCGGGCCGTGCAGGATCTGGGGGACCTGATCCGCGCCCAGTTGCCGCTGGCCAAGGTGGAAGCCGGCACAGAGACGGGTACCCTGGTCGTGGCGCTGCCGGCCGCCAACCTGTTTCTGGCCGATGGCAGCGCCGTCCGGCCCAGCCATCAGGCCCTGATGGACCGCATGGCCCGTACGCTGGAGCGGCGCCCGCATGGCGTGCTGGTGCGGGCGGAATTCCTGTTCGCCACCAAGGGGGCGGCGGACCCGTCGGCGCTGATGACGCGGGCCGGGGTGCTGGCCCGTGCCGTGACGGCGCTGGGTGCCGATCCCGCATCGCTGTCCGTCGGCCTGGAAAGCGGCGCGGAGACGGGGCAGGTGCGTCTGCTGTTCACCGTCCAGGCGGGGGAGGGCGCGCAATGACGGCGCACCGGCCCGTATCGCCGTTCAGCTTCGCGTCGCCGGCCTCTGCGTCGGGCAAGGCGTGGCTGGTCACCTTCTCCGATCTGATCTGCCTGCTGCTGACCTTTTTTGTGATGCTCTATGCCATGTCGGAACCCGATCCCGCCCGGTACAAGGCGCTGGCGGCCGGCGTGCCGGGGGCCGACCCCGCCCAGGTGGGGGAGCAGCGGCCGGAGGCGGCCTTTTCCGCCGCCAGCCTGGATCGCGGCAAGGCGATTGAACTGGGCTATCTGGGACGTGTCTTCGAAAGCCAGATGTCGGCCAATCCGGAACTGGCCGACATGCGCATCGCCCGCATCGATGGGACCCTGATTCTGTCCATGCCGTCGGACCTGCTGTTCGCGCCGGGCGATGCCGCGCTGTCGGAAAGCGGGCGACGCGTCCTGTTCCTGATGGGCGGTGTGGCCGCCAATATCGGCAACGCCCTGGATGTGGTCGGCCATGCCGATGCATCGCCGGCCGGTGCCCGCTGGCCCAGCAATTGGGAATTGTCGCTGGCCCGCGCCCAGTCCGTGGCCAATGCCCTGCGGGAGGCGGGATATCTGCGGGACATTACCGTGCGCGGCCATGGTGACGGCCAGTCGGGTGGCGATGTTAAGGCCGAGGCCCGACGGGTCGATCTGGTGGTGCGCGAACATGGGGGCGGGTCATGAGGACGTCCCGTCTTCTGATCGGGACGCTGGCCCTGTCGGTTGCCACCGTGGCCCTGCTGCCGGATGCCGCCCGGTCCCAGCAGCCGGCCCCGGCGACCGCCAGCGCAGCGCCGACAGCAGTCGCCGCCCCCCGTGTGCCGGTCCGCAGCGGCGTGCATCCGGATTACAGCCGCCTGGTCTTCGACTGGCCGCGCGAAGTTCCTTACAGCGTTGAACAGAACGGTGCGTCGGTCAGCGTCCGGTTTCCGGTCGCTGCCCAGATCGATCTGGCCGCTGTTCTGCGCGCCAGGCCCAGCCGTATCAACGGATTGGCCCAGGTGGCTGCCGATGGGTCGGTCACCGTGCGGTTCGATATTCCCGCCGGGGCAGGCATCAAGCATAGCCGCGCCGGTGCCCGCGTCGTGCTGGACATCCTGGACAAGCCGCCGCCCGGCGCCAAAGCGGCCCCCGCTGCACAGGCCACGCCCGCGCCGCAGACCGCCGCCGCCAGTCCGGGACCGGCACCAGCAGCGGTACAGCAGGCGCCACCCCGGCCCGCCGATCCCCGGCCGGCCAAGGAAGGCGCGCCGCTTTATCAGCTGCGCGGCAATGCCGCCCCGGCCAATAACGCTGCGGCCAGTGCCGCCACCCCGGCTCCGGCTGCCGCTGCGTCCGGGGCGCCGACGCCGCTGGTTCCGGCCGCGACCACAACGCCGGCACCACCGACACCGACACCGACACCGGCCATAACACCCGCGCCCGTGCTGCAACAGGCCGCGACAGCGGCGCCGGTGGTGCCCCCCCCGGTCGTGCCACCGCCGGCCCCCGGTGTATCGGCAGCGGCGGGCCCATCGGAACCGGTGATGACGCCGGTCATGCTGTCCTTCGATCCGAAGGTGGCGCGGACGGCGGCCATCTTTGAACGGGCCGGCTATCTTTACGTGCTGTTCGGCGATCCGGTCCCGCCGGAGACCACCCCGGCGGTCCCGCCGGAGTTGCAGGTGACGGTGGAACCGGTCGCGGTGGAGGGGGGAAGCGGTTTCCGGTTGCCCATGCCCGCCGTGCTGCAGGCAGCGGTGAAACGCGACGGCACCGCCTGGCAGGTGGTTCTGTCGCGGACCAGCGAAACGCTGGACAAGCCCGCTTCCGGCAGCACGATCCAGCCCCGTCCCGACCCGGAATTTGCCCTTGGCGCCCGTCTGGTGGTTCCGGCGGTGGAGGCGGAACGGATCATCATTTTCAAGGACCCCGTCGTCGGCGACACGCTGTCCGTCGTGCCCCTGCCCTTGCCCGGTCAGCATGTCGAGGCGCCACTGCGCTATACCGAGGTGCAGTTCCTGCCCACCCTGCAGGGCGTGGTCATCCGGCCCCTGGATGACCGGCTGTCGGTACAGCCCGTGCGTGAGGGGCTGGAAGTGACGGTGCCCGGCGGTCTGCGCCTGTCGCCGCCATCGGATGTCGTGGCGGCGATCCCGCCGCCGCCGCCGCCCGTCGAACAGGAAAAACTGTTCGATTTCAAGCGCTGGGGACAGGTTCCGGTCAAGGATTATGTCAAGACCCGTCAGGTGCGTTGGGACCGGCTGGCCAACC
Source organism: Azospirillum sp. (assembly GCA_027483805.1). Classification (GTDB taxonomy): domain Bacteria; phylum Pseudomonadota; class Alphaproteobacteria; order Azospirillales; family Azospirillaceae; genus Niveispirillum. The sequence continues at coordinate 17,588 of JAIXTS010000499.1, forward strand.
TGCCGGAAGCAGAGAAAACCCGCGGTCGGCTGGATATCGCCCGATTCTATCTGGCCAATGGCATGGGGTATGAGGCGCTGGGCATGCTGACCCGCGTGCAATCCCTGCAGCCCGATGTCGATCGTCGGCCGGAATTTCTGGCCATCCGCGGCATCGGGCGGGTGCTGACCGGGGATTTTGCCGGTGGTCTGGCCGATCTGTCGAACCGGCAACTGGCCGGTGAGCCGGATGCGGCGCTCTGGCGCGCGGCGGCGCTGGCCGGGCAGGGTGATTATACCGGCGCCCATGCGGGTTTCCAGGCGTCGAAGGACCTGTTGGACCGCTATCCCGAGCCATTCTACACCGGCCTTGCCCTGGCGGCGGCGGATGCCGCGCTGCGCGTCAACCAGCCGGAGGCGGCTGCCCTGACCATGGATCGTGTTGCCAAGCGCGGTGGGGAAGACGGCAATCAGGCGGCGGCGGTCCAGTATTTCCGCGGTTCGGTCTTCCGTGCCCTGGGCGACAATGACAAGGCCCTGACCTATTTCAAGCGGGCGCGCGATGGCCGTGACCGGCTCTATTCCATGCGGGCCAAGCGCGATTACATCGACACGGCCTTGGCGGCGGGAAAAATGGACCCCAAGGTCGCGGCCAAGCAGATGGAAGAAATGCGCTTTGCCTGGCGTGGCGATGCGCTGGAACTGTCGAACCTGCGCCGCATCGGGGAGGTGCATGCCATCGCCGGGGATTACCCGCGCGCCTTTGACACGATGCGCCAGACCATATCCGACTTCCCCGATACGCCGGAGGCGAAGGAAATCGCGGCTGACATGACGCGGACCTTCACCGACCTGTTCGCCAAGGACGGGGCGGCGAAGATGACGCCGCTGGAGGCCATGGGGCTTTACGAACAATATCGGGAACTGACGCCGCCCGGCCCCGATGGTGACCGCATCATCCGCAAGCTGGCCGAAAGGCTGGTGGAAATCGACCTGCTGGACCGCGCCGCGCAACTGTTGGACCATCAGGTGCAATACCGGCTCGCGGGACTGGAAAAGGCCCAGGTCGGCACCCGCCTGGCGGGCATCCGCCTGCTGGACGGCAATCCGCAGGAAGCGGTGGCCGCACTGGACAAGAGCATCGTGCCCGAGATCACGCCGGAACTGGCAGAGGAACGCAAGCTGCTGCGCGCCCGCGCCCTGTCGCAGATCGACAAGGGGGCGGAGGCGGTTCAGTTGCTGGCCGCCGATCAGTCGCGCAACGCCAACCTGCTGCGTATCGACATCGCCATGCGCGACAAACAGTGGAAGGCGGCGGCCCAGGCCCTGGCCGATGTGATTGGTCCGCCGCCGGCGCCCGGTACGGCCCTGGACCCGCAGGTTTCCAGTCTGGTTGTGAACCGGGCCACGGCCCTGTCGCTGGCCGGGGACAATGCCGGGCTGGACGCGCTGCGCCGGGATTTCGGACCTGCGATGGAAAAGACCAAGGATGCGACCTTTTTCCGCCTGCTGACGCGGCCGGAGGAGTCGGCCGGGCTAGCCGATGCCAATACCATCCGCCAGCGCATTACGGAAATCGACCTGTTCCGCAGCTTCCTGGACAATTACCGCACCGCGCGGCAGGAAGCGGCCACGCCGCCGCCGGCACAGCCCGCCGGACAGACCCAGCCGCCGTCGTGAGCTTGAACATTGCGCCGCGTCGTTCCCATCTGGGATAATGGGAACGGAACGGAACGGGTTCGGCTGCGCGGGGATTTGCCAAGTGTCGGGTTTGTTTGAAGCACAGGCGCCCCGGCCGCTGGCCGACCGGTTGCGGCCGCAAAGCCTGGATCAGATGGTGGGCCAGGACCATCTGCTGCGGCCTGACGGCCCCATCGGCCGCATGATCGGGTCGCGGCGTCTGGTCTCCATGATCCTCTGGGGGCCGCCCGGCTGTGGCAAGACCACGCTGGCCCGGCTGCTGGCCCAGACCACCGACCTGCATTTCGAACCGCTTTCCGCCATTTTCAGCGGTGTGGCCGACCTGCGGAAGGTCTTTGAAGCAGCCAAGGCACGGCGCCTGGGCGGGCAGGGCACGCTGCTGTTCATTGATGAGATCCACCGGTTCAACCGGTCGCAGCAGGATGGTTTCCTGCCCTATGTGGAGGATGGGACCGTCACGCTGGTGGGCGCGACGACGGAGAATCCCAGCTTTGAACTGAACGCCGCCCTGCTGTCGCGGGCCCAGGTATTCGTGCTGAACCGGCTGGACGATGCCGCCTTGGAAAAACTGCTGCAACGATCGGAGGCGGAGGAGGGGCGGCCCCTGCCGCTGGACGCGGATGCCCGCGCGTCGGTGAAAGCGCTGGCCGATGGTGACGGGCGCTACTGCCTGAACCTGTGCGAAGAAATGTTCGCGCTGCCGGCCGACAAGCTGCTGGATACCAATGCCCTGGCCAGCGCGGTGCAGCGGCGCATGCCGCTTTATGACAAGGCGCAGGAGGGGCATTACAACCTGATTTCAGCCCTGCATAAGTCGTTGCGCGGGTCGGACACGGACGCGGCCCTCTACTGGTATGCCCGCATGCTGGCAGGGGGAGAGGACCCGCGCTATATCGCCCGCCGCCTGACAAGGTTCGCAGTGGAGGATATCGGCATGGCCGATCCGGCGGCCCTGACCCAGGCCACGGCGGCCTGGGATGCCTATGAACGGCTGGGCAGCCCGGAGGGAGAACTGGCCATTGCCCAGCTGGTCATCTATCTGGGCACCGCACCCAAATCCAACGCCGCCTATAGCGCCTATAAGGAGGCCGTGCGCGCTGCCAAGGAGACGGGCAGCCTGTCCCCGCCCAAACATATTCTGAACGCACCCACCAAGCTGATGAAGCAACTGGGCTATGGCCATGGCTATAACTACGACCATGACACGGCAGAGGGTTTCAGCGGCCAGAACTATTTCCCCGAGGAGATGGGACGGCGCGCCTTCTATCGCCCGGTGGAACGCGGGTTCGAACGCGAAGTAAAGAAGCGCCTGGATTACTGGGCACGGCTTAGGGCGGAGAAGGGTGGGGGGTGATTGCGTCCCCGAAGTTTCCGCCCTATCCTTTCCAAGTGCGCTTGAACGGTGGCGGTATGAATTTTGTGGCGGCAAAGACGGACGGCCCAGACCTCATCGGCATCGGCCTGTATACGGCACCGGAAGCTGAAAAGCTGATCGGTGTGCCGGCGGCACGCATTCGCCGTTGGCTGCTGGGCTATGCCTATCAACGGGGTGGTGAGCGCCACTGGTCAGACCCGCTGTGGCAGCCGCAGGTGCCGCGTCTGGGCAAGGAAGTGGAGCTTGGGTTCCGCGACCTGTTGGAATTGCGCTTCGTGGACGCCTTCACCAAGGCCGGTCTGTCGCTGCAAGCCATCCGCAAGGCACTGGGCGTGGCCCAGGAGGTGACGGGCGTGCATCACCCCTTTGCCACAGCTCGGTTCAGGACCGACGGAAGGTCAATTTTCCTGCGCGTTGCCGGTGAACTGGCGGACGGGACCGAACCTGTTCTGATCGACCTTCTGAAGCGGCAATATGCGTTGAACCGCATGCTCGAACCCAGCCTGAAGGACCTGGATTTTGATGATACGGGCGCTGCCAGCCGCTGGTGGCCCGTCGGCAGGACAAAACCCATCGTTCTGGACCCGGCCCAAGCTTTCGGCCGCCCCATCATCGCCGATGCCGGTGTCACAACCCGCGCATTGGCTGATGCGGTTGTGGTGGAAGGGACGGTGGAGCAGGTCGCCAGGCTTTACGAGGTGTCTGTGTCCGCCGTTCGCAATGCTGTTGCCTTTGAAAGGCGGCTGACCGCGTGAAGCTGATGCTGGACAACAACCTTCCGCCCGTCATGGCGCGTTCTGTCCATACGCTGGTGGCCGCAGATGGCCATATCGTCGCTGCGTTGCGCGACCGGTTTCCCGCCAATACACCCGATATCGACTGGCTGGGGGCCTTGGGAGAGGATGGAGGCTGGTCTATGCTGACGCTGGACCAGATGATCATGCGCCGTCCCGCAGAACGACTGGCCCTTCACCGCAGCGGTGTGACAGCCTATTTCCTGGCACCGGCCTGGGCCAAGCTGACGACCCTGGAGAAGGCGGCACGCCTGCTGCTCTGGTGGCCGAAACTTTGTCAGGCTGCCACATTGGTGGGGCCGGGCGGTCTGTTTGAACTTCCGGTGAATGCCGGTTCCACCTTGCGTCCTCTCAGGTTCTGACCCTATGCGCCGCCGCACCTTCCTTGCCAGCGCTGCCGCGCTGGCTGCTGTTCGTCCCGCCATGGCAGCGCCCGCCGGCCTGTCGCTGGGGGAGGTCATCCATGCTGATGATTTCAGTGCCGGTCTGGATCAGTGGCTGTTGCAGGCGCATCGTCCGGGCATTGTCTCCGCCGCTGGCGGCATTCTGGATATCGACGTGCCCGCCGGAAC
>JAIXTS010000011.1 GCA_027483805.1 Azospirillum sp.
AGCCGCCACACGGGGCTGGCCGGCCATGGTGCGCGAGGCGAAGCCCAGCAGGCGCAGCCGCACCGACCCATCCTCGTCCAGCACATCCACATCGACACGACGCACCGCGCCGTCGCCCGACAGCCGAGCAACAGCCCAGCCCCGCTCAGGCGTCGACCCCAGAACCTCCAGACGCTCAAGCGCAAACGGCACCGGCGTCGACCCACCAGACACGGAGCCGGGCCAGCCAAGACCAGCCGCAGCCTGCAACGCACCATCCAGCACACCCGGATGCAGCACGCACCCCGCGCCACCTCCAACAGCCTCCAGCCGACCAACCGAAACCATGCTCCCAGGCCAAAGGACCGACACCGTCCGGTGCGTCGGGCCGTAATCAAGCCCCATATCCCCAAACGCCGCATACAGCGCAGGTCCGGCAATCTCAACCGACCCCGCCTCCCTCAGGCCGACCACATCAGCAACAGACCCAGACCCAGGCGCCAGCCCAGGCCAGGCCCGCGCCTGGCTGCACAGCACTGCGGCCCCACCCTCTCCGCTCCAGATCTCGCAGCGAACCGAGCCGTCATCCTCGCCCCGCACACGAACCTCAAGCTCAAGGCCGGAATGACCCGCGACCACGGGCCGCACGAACACAACCTCACCAAGCACGAGAAAGCCATCACCCCGCAGACCGCACGCATCCGCAACCGCGGCACGCAGCGCCTCCAACTGCGCGGCACCCGGCAGAACGCGCTCCCCCAGAACAACATGGTCCGACAGGAATGCCTCCGAACCGCTCAGGCGCGACACATAACGAACACCGTCAAGCCCGGAAACATTCCGGTGCAGCAGCGGATGCAGAACCCCAACCGAAACCGACGGCACGACGGCACCGGCAGCGCCGCCATCAACCCAGTACCGCTCTCCAGAAAAAGGATAACAAGGCAAGGAAACACGGCAAGGAAGAGCCCTCCCCCCCATTGCGCTCCAAGTGACCCGGTATCCCTGGCGGTAAAGGTCAGCAATGCCATCAAGGGCATCCCGGAACGCTGTCGCATCATCCAGCAAGCCAGGCAGCCGGCTGACAATATCCATGGCAAAGGCAGACAGGACCGGCTTCTCTGTGAAATCCCCGGCCACCTTGTTGCTATGGATCGACGGATCCTTCCGCCCCATCACGCATTTGTCGAGCAGCGCCAAAGCATCATTCAGATCAGTCGCGACGACAGCATGCCGGAATGCGAAATGCTCCCGATGATCCAACAACGTGTAGGCGACAGCGAACAGATCGACCGTTCCATCTTGCATTCCACGCAAGGTGGCAGCGAGGTCAGCAGCTCGGGCACGCAATGCCTCCTCGGACTTGGCCGACAATACAAGAAGATAGCAGGGAGCACGATGAAGGCAATGCAGCCCTCCCTCCGTTACCTTCTCATAGCTGCCCACCACCACATGGGCGTTTGTACCACTCATACCGAACGCGCTGACGGCTCCAAATCTGGGTTTTCCCAACGGCTGCAACCAAGCGCGCGCCTCACGGTTCACATAAAATGGGCTTCGTGCCCAATCGATATAGTCGTTGAGTTCCCCACAATGCAGGCTGGGCGGTATTTTCTCATGGCGCATGGATTGAATCAGCGCCACCATGCTCACCAAACCCGACGCTGCGAAGCTGTGGCCAAGATTACTCTTGGTCGATGTCAGGGCACAGAAGGGTTCATCAGCTTCAATACCCTTGAATACCTCACGAAGGGCATTCACTTCGACAGGGTCACCGAGACGCGTACCGGTGCCATGGGTGATGATATGCCCAAGATCGCGCGGAGCAAGGCCAGCTTTGTGCAGCACATCGGAAATAAGCGCCGACTGGGCCGCACCGTTAGGGGCCGTCAGACCATTGGTCCTGCCATCATAATTGATGCCGCTGGCCGGGATCACGGCCAAGATGACATCGCCATCGGCTTCGGCCTTTGAGAGTCGCTTGAGCACCAGAGCAACAGCCGCCTCTGCCGGAACCATGCCGTCGGCCTTACGACCGAAGGCATGACATTTTCCCGTCGGAGAAAGCATACCCGCTGCACTCATAGCGATAAACATCTGGGGTGTGAGGACGAGGTTTACGGCAGCTACCAGCGCCGCATCACTCTCCCCTGCATTCAAGCTGAGGCAAGCCTGATGCAATGCCACCAGACCCGAGGAACAAGCCGTGTTGATGGCCATCACGGGGCCACGCAGGTTCAAGAAGTAGCTGAGACGCGCCGCCAATATCCCATCATGATTCCCAGTGGGCGATCCAGCTATGCCTGCTGTGGCAAGAAGCGATTGATACTCGCCCTGCTCAACACCGACGAACATGCCTATGCGATCGCGATCAAGCTGAGCCCGACCGTAGCCTGCCGCCTCCAAAGCACGATAGGCTTCCTGCAGCAATATCCGCTGCCGGGGATCCATCAATTCCGCCTCATGCGGGGAGATTTCAAAGAACAGGGGATCGAATTCCGCAACTCCTGGCACCGCACCGAGCCATCGGCTGTTCATCTTGCCGGGCTGTGGAGAGCCTTCAGCATAATAAGGGCGCCAATCGAAACGTTCGGGCGGAATTTCTCCGACAGCATCCCGGCCTTCCGACAAGATGGACCACAGTTCGTCCACCGTGCGCGCATTCGGGAACCGGCCACTGATACCGGTGATGGCTATGGGCTCCGGCCCGACAGCAGAAGCAGAAGGTCGCACCGGCTCCTGCAAAGGAGATATTTCCGCCTCGCGCGGCAAGGGGATCGTTCTAACAGGACGCCGGGGTCGACACTGGCCAGACGTTGCCGGCATATCGCCAACGCCAGGCGATGCCTCGACCTTCCGGTCCGGTTGCCTTATGGGAGCGTCAACAGCATCTGGCGCGGTCGCAGGCGTTGCCGTTACGAGCGCGGCGATGTCCATTTCTTGCACTATCTCGGCCTGCCGTTGGAAAAGATACTCCGCCAGTGTTCGCATGGTCGGGTGACTAAAAAACACACTCGGCAGAACATCCAAACCGAAACGATCACTGATTACCCTGGCGAACTCCGCAAGAAGAATGGAATCGAACCCGAATTCGGCCAAATTCTCGTCGAGCCTGATCCGCTCTGGATCCAGCTTCAGGAGGTCGCTGGCCAAGGAAACCAGTTCAGCCGTGAACTTCCGCTTGCGGCTCATGCCCGACGCTCCCCAAACTGTATATATTGTTGTTCATGCCGGGTATCTGACGGCGCCGACAGTCCAATCCGCTCCATCATCCCGCTGATGCGCCCGATGTCGCCCACGGTTACGATGGCGTGATCCACCTCCTCCAGACTGCTGAGCAATTGCTCCAGCGTGTTTATGGCTTCAAGGGCTGTCATCGCCCGCTGTCCACTTGCTTTGAGATAGAGCGAGGTCGCACCCGCAGTTGGGAGGGACATGCCCCCGTCCTCCAGCAGTGGCCAACAGACCGTGAGCGACTGACCAGACACGTAGCGGGCATGGGCCATCTGGAACCGGTTACCCACGGCATAACCGCACGAGCCAAAGTCACCCAGAACCGCCGACAGCGACGAGAAATGGCAGACGAAGTCCAACTCCCGCCCTTGCAGCGCCTCTAGCAGACACAAAGTACCTTCGATTTTGGCACGAAGGACGCTTTCAACTACCTCAATTTCCCCTGCCAGCACGCTAGTCGTTCCCTGTAGACCAGCCGCGTGGATCACGCCATCCAGTCCACCGAAACGGGAAACCGCTGCATTGATGACCATTGTCATCAATGCGCGATCGCTGACATCCGCGGCCACGTACAAGGCCTTGCCCCCAAGCGCCTCCAACCGGGTTGTCAATGCCGCCGTATCAACATCAGGGGCTGACCGCCCCGTCAAAATCAGCCGTGCGCCATACCGTTCCGCCAGATAAGTGGCCACGACCGTGCCAAACCCGCCTGCCCCCCCGGTGATCAGATATGCCCCACCTTCGCGGAACCGAGATGGCGTTCCATCATCCAACAGGTCGATGGGATGCACATGACATACCTGTCTCTGCTCATCGATGTAGAGTACGGGTTCGGCATCGGTCGCCAATGTCTCATTGCGCAACCACTCAGCCCATCGCCCCATCCGCCGAGCAAGAGACGTGCCTTCCTCTGCCTGCGCGAGCACAACGGCAACCTGCATATCCGGTACAGCATGTCCCACAGATCGGGCATAGCCGATCCATGATTCCAGATGCGACCGTTGCAAGCCGTTGCCGTATTCGCCGGCCAACAATAGTCGTGTTTTTCTCAACTCTGGCGTGGAAAAGGCCCGGATCAGCGCAATGATCGGTGCATGCTTGCCAGCAAGGCCAGCATCCTCGACAGCACCGAGGTACCAGACCGCGTCGCTGGGGCCATGCTCCGCATGAATCTGCTGTAATATGGAAAGGTCGTCCACCGTTCCATCCAGAACGAGGTGATAACCGCCTTCCCATCCGGCCTCCGAGTTGGCTTCTCCATAGGAAACGAAAACCGGGTAAATGCTTGGGTCCATTGAGGATAGGGCCCGAAGCAGTTCTTTCCTCATACCTCCATCCGAAAGGAATATGATCACCCGCTTTATCCTGCCGCTTGCATCGGATGCCGGCAGCGGCTTGATCCGCCATTCCTCCTGGTACAACCCGATACCATCTGCCGTTTCACTTCTTTGGATCGGCAGGCCGACCACCGGTGATGACGGCGAATCAGCAGACTGCAACAGATCGCGAAGCTCCAGAGGTCGCCAGCAGCGTTCCTGGGCAAAAGGATAGGTTGGCAGAGCAACACGCTGAAAGATTCGGTGTGGTGCAGCGACATTGTTGACGATGCTCCAGTCGACCACCAGCCCATTGACCCACAACGCTAGCAATTTCTGGAAAGCCCCTTGCTCAATCCATTGCTTGATCATATCGCGCATGGATGGGTCATTGTTGATGAGGGCCATGGCGTCCCGGCCATTCCAGGTATCGCCAGTGAATATGCCCATGTCGGCGGCATTTCCGTTGAGGAAGGCGTCCAGCTTGCCGGACAGTTCGGCATGGGAGTTGGCCAGCATCGCCAGGCGGTGCTCCATTGCCTCGCGGCCCACCTGCAGCGTATA
>JAIXTS010000005.1 GCA_027483805.1 Azospirillum sp.
CCACCCGGCGGTAGGAGAGCGCCTCGGCCACATGGATGCGGCGGACGCCGTCGGCGCCGTCCATGTCGGCCAGGGTGCGGGCCACGCGCAGGACGCGGTGATAGCCACGGGCCGACAGTTTCAGGCGTTCCGCCGCGTCGGTCAGCAATTGCCTTCCCTGCGGATCGGGTCCGGCCACCTGTTCCAGCACCTCGCCATCGGCCTCGGCATTGCTGCGGATGGGCGGATGGCCGGGGGGCAGCAGCTTATGATAGCGGGCGCGCTGGATTTCCCGCGCCCTTGCGACGCGGGCCGCCACCTCCGCCGTGCCTTCGCGCGGCGGCGGCAGGGACAGGTCGGCGGCGCTGACGGCGGGCACATCAACATGCAGGTCGATGCGGTCGAACAGCGGGCCGCTGATCTTCGACTGGTAATCGCTGGCGCATTTCGGCGCCCGGCCACAGGCCAGGGCGGCATCGTCCAGATGACCGCAGCGGCAGGGATTCATGGCGGCCACCAGTTGGAACCGCGCCGGGTAGGTGACATGGTGGTTGGCGCGGCTGACGGTGGCGCGGCCGGTTTCCAGCGGCTGGCGCAGCGCCTCCAGCGTACCGCGCGCGAATTCCGGCAATTCGTCCAGGAACAGCACGCCGTGATGGGCCAGGCTGATCTCGCCGGGCCGGGCACGGGTGCCGCCGCCGACCATGGCCGCCAGGGTGGCGGAATGATGGACCTCGCGGAAGGGTCGGGTGCGGATCAGGCGTCCGCCCTCCAGCCCGCCGGCAATGGAATGGACCATGGAGACTTCCAGCGCCTCCGCCGGGTCCAGCGACGGCAGCAGGCCCGGCAGGCGCGAGGCCAGCATGGATTTGCCCGAGCCGGGCGGCCCCAGCATCAGCAGGTTGTGGCCGCCGCTGGCCGCGATCTCCAGCACGCGCTTGGCCGTCTCCTGCCCCTTGACGTCGCGCAGATCCTTGATGCTGCCGGGTATGTCGGTTTGCAGCTTCGGTTCCGGCCGGGACAGGACCTGCGTGCCCTTGAAATGGTTGATCAGGGACAGAAGCGAGGACGGGGCCAGGATGTCCAGCCCGTCGCCGGCCCAGGCCGCCTCCCCCCCGCTGGCGGCGGGGCAGATCAGGCCCTTGCCGCCGGCCAGGGCGTTGATGGCGGCGGGCAGCACACCAGCGACCGGGGAGATGGACCCGTCCAGCCCCAGTTCGCCCAGCGACTGGTATCCTGCCAGCATATCGTCGGGCAGGATGCCCATCATGACCAGCAGGGCCAGCGCAATGGGAAGGTCGAAGTGAGAGCCTTCCTTCAGCACATCGGCCGGCGCCAGATTGACCATCAGGCGCTGCGCCGGCAGCGCAATGCCCAGCGCATGCAGGGCGCCGCGCACCCGCTCCCGGCTTTCCCCCACCGCCTTATCGGGAAGGCCGACCACAGTGAAGGCGATCGGCCCTCCCGTCATCTGTACCTGGACGTCGATGTCCAGCACATCTATGCCTTGAAAGGCCACCGTGCAAACGCGCGCCGCCACCCCTGCCCCCACCCGGACTTCATCTTCCGGTGAGTATAGATGATTAGACTTGCAGGCGGAAAGAGCCGCTGACACCCATTTTTACCGCGCCTGCGATTGCCAAGACATCAGCGATATATCCATGACGATATTACGTATTCGCCAACAGGCACCATGTCATCATGTGATCGGTTGAAATGATCAAAATCTGGAAGACCGCCAAGCGCTGGGGGATCATCCTTCCGTTCGAATGCAGGCTTGGCGAGGGCCTGCGGAATTTTCATTCTTGATTGGGGTGAGTGATGATTAGCCTCGACATCAACGGCAAGGTCCGCGAAGTGGACGTGCCGGAGGACATGCCGCTTCTGTGGGTCCTGCGTGACGAATTAAATATGACGGGCACGAAGTTCGGCTGCGGTGTGGCGCAATGCGGCGCCTGCACGGTCCATCTGGATGGTCAGCCGACCCGGTCCTGCCAGTTGCCGGCCTCGGCCGCGGTGGGGGCCAAGATCACCACGATTGAGGGCCTGTCCGGCAAGGCGGCCGCCGCCGTGCAGAAGGCCTGGGCCGATCTGGACGTGGTGCAGTGCGGCTACTGCCAGTCGGGTCAGGTCATGGCCGCCACGGCCCTGATCACCGAAAACCCGAACCCGACCGATGCAGACATTGAAGCGGCGATGGATGGCAATGTCTGCCGCTGCGCCACCTATGTGCGGATCAAGTCGGCCGTAAAAGTGGCTGCCAAGCTGGCGAGGACCTGAGCCATGATGCTGCGTCAATTGCTGCGCCAGGCCGCGTCCAACGTGGCCGAACCCGCCCCCAGCCGCCGCACCTTCCTGAAGGGTACCGGCGGCGCCCTGATCATCGGCGCCGTGGTCCCGCTGGGGTCGTTTGCGGCGGAGCCTGCCGCACCCGGCATTGTCGGCCCCGCCGATCCGCGCCCGAACCTGTTCGTGCGCGTGGCCAAGGACAATACCGTCACCGTGCTGGTCAAGCATCTGGACAAGGGCCAGGGCATCATGACCGGCCTGACCACTATCGTGGCCGAAGAGCTGGATGCCGACTGGTCCCAGATGCGCGGTGAGCATGCGCCCGCCGACAGCAAGCTGTATGGCAATCATTTCTTCGGCATCCAGGGTACCGGCGGCTCCACGGCCGTCGCCAACAGCTGGGATGAACTGCGGATGGCCGGTGCGGCCGCCCGCACCATGCTGGTGAATGCCGCCGCTGCGCAGTGGAAGGTGCCGGCCGACCAGATCACCGTCGCCAAGGGGGTGGTCAGTCACAAGGCGTCGGGCAAATCGGCCACCTTCGGCCAGTTGGCGGAGGCTGCGTCGAAGCAGCCGATCCCCGCCAAGGTAACGCTGAAGGAACCCGGCCAGTACAGCCTGATCGGGAATGAGACGCTGCACCGTCTGGACCATGTGTCGAAGACCAATGGCACCGCCATCTTCGCCATGGATATTCGGCGTCCGAACCAAGTCACGGCGGTTCTTGCCCGCAGCCCGCGTTTCGGCGGCACCGTCAAGTCGGTGGACGACAAGGCGGCCCGCGCCGTTCCCGGCGTGATCGATGTGCTGACCCTGCCGGTCGGGGTCGCCGTGGTGGCCAAGAATACCTGGGCCGCCATCAAGGGCCGCGAGGCGCTGTCCATCCAGTGGGATGACAGCAAGGCCGAAATGCGCGGCACCGACCAGATGCTGGCCGAATACCGTGCCCAGGCCCAAAAGCCCGGCACCAAGGCCGCCCGCAAGGGTGACACAGGTACCGCCTTCAAGACCGCCGCCAAGGTGATCGAGGCGGAATACAGCTTCCCCTATCTGGCCCATGCGCCGATGGAGCCGCTGAACGCCACGCTGGAGATCACGGCCGATGGCGGGGCGGAGATCTGGGCCGGGTCGCAGTTCCAGGGCATTGAACAGCCGGTTGTCGCTGCCATCCTGGGCACAACGCCGGACAAGGTGAAGATCAACACGCTCTGGGCCGGCGGCAGCTTTGGCCGCCGTGCCACGCCCAACGCTGATTATGTCGCAGAGGTGGCGTTGGTCGCCAAGGCGCTGGCGGCCAAGGGCAGGAAGGTGCCCGTCCATCTGGTCTGGACGCGTGAGGATGATATCCAGGGTGGCCGTTACCGTCCCATGGTCGTCCACCGCATCAAGGGTGGGCTGGACAAGGAAGGCAAGCTGGTGGCCTGGGAACAGGCCATCGTGACCCAGTCCTTCATCGCCGGCACCCCGTTCGCACAGTTCATGATCAAGGACGGCATTGACGCGGCGGCGGTGGAGGGCGCGTCGGACATGGCCTATGCCGTGCCCAACCTAGCCGTCGACTACCACCAGATGGCCTCACCGGTGACCACCCTGTGGTGGCGGTCGGTCGGCCACACCCATACGGCCTATGCCAAGGA
>JAIXTS010000426.1 GCA_027483805.1 Azospirillum sp.
ATGGTGCTGGTGGATGAGCTGGCCCACACCAATGCGCCCGGCAGCCGCCATGCCAAGCGCCATTCCGACGTGGAGGAATTGCGCGACGCCGGCATTGATGTGCTGACCACGCTGAACGTTCAGCATATCGAAAGCCTGAACGATGTCGTGGCCCGCATCACCCGCATCCGGGTGCGCGAGACGGTGCCCGATCAGGTGATCGACAGTGCGGACGAGGTGGAGGTCATCGACCTGACGCCCGCCGACCTGATCAAGCGGTTGGGAGAGGGCAAGGTCTATGTCCGCGATCAGGCCCAGCGCGCCCTGAAACATTACTTCTCCCCCGGCAATCTGACGGCCTTGCGCGAACTGGCGCTCCGGCGTACGGCGCAGCGCGTGGATGACCAAATGGTCACCTATATGCGCAGCCATGCCATCGCCGGGCCCTGGGCGGCGGGCGACCGTCTACTGGTCTGCATCTCCGACGATCCCGCCACGGGCGGCATGATCCGCCATGCCAAGCGCATGTCCGACCGGTTGAAGGCGCCCTTCACCGCCATCTATGTGGAAACCGCCCGCCATCAGCGTCTGGACGAGGCGGCGCGTGACCGGGTGGCCGACGCCCTGCGCCTGGCCGAACAGCTGGGTGGGGAGGCGCTGACCCTGCCGGGACGGACCGTGACAGAGGCGCTGGTCACCTTTGCGCATGCCCATAACATCACCCAGATCATCATCGGCAAATCACAGCGCTCGCGCTGGTTCGAGATGGTGAACGGGTCGGTGGTGCATGATCTGCTGCGCCGGGCCACGGGCATCTCCGTCCATGTCATCGCCAGCGAGCAGCCCGACCCCGACAGTAACGCCGCCCGGCGCGTGACGACACGCGCGCCGGTACGATCGGCCGACTACAAGGCCTATCTGGCGGGCACGCTCTTCACCGCTCTGGCACTGGGCGCCGGCGTGCTGGTGGATGAGTGGCTGGGCGTGCAGAATATCAGCTTGGTGTTCCTGATGGCGGTGCTGGGCAGTGCCGTTCTGCACGGGTTCCTGCCATCGCTGTTCACGGCGGTGCTGTCCGTCGCCGCCTATAACTTCTTTTTCCTGCCGCCGCTCTACACCTTCTCTGTCGGCGATCCGGCCAATATCTGGTCGCTGGTGTTTTTCACCGGCGTTGCCATGCTGGCCAGCCGGTTGACCGCGCGGGTACGCGAACAGGCGGAAATTGCCCGCATCCGCGCCCGCACAACGGCCCAATTGTCGGCCTTTGCCAGCAAGCTGGCGGGGATCGGCGATATGGACGATCTTCTGTGGGCGGCCAGCCATCAGATTGCCCTGATGCTGAAACTGCGCGTGGTCCTGATGCTGCCGGCGGATGACGACAATGCCGCCAGCCTGTATCCGGCATCGGCCTACCCGCCCGATGATCAGATTTCCAATGCCGACCATGCCGCCGCCGTCTGGGCCTTCGAGAATGGCAAGCCGGCGGGACGCGGGGCCGCCACCCTGCCCGGCACACAGCGTCTCTACCTGCCGCTGCGGACCGAACGTGCCACCGTCGCCGTGGCCGGCATCGGCCGCGATGATGCCGGAACCGGCCCGCTGCTGACACCCGACGAAAGGCGCCTGCTGGATGCGCTGCTGGATCAGGCATCGGTGGCGATCGAGCGGGTGAAGCTGGTTCGCGCCATCGATCAGGCCAAGCTTGAAAGCGAGACGGAACGGCTGCGCTCGGCCATGCTGACTTCGCTCTCCCATGATCTGCGCACGCCGCTGGCCGCCATCATCGGCACCGTCACGGGCCTGAAGGCGGGCCAGGGACGGCTGGACCCGGTGGAGACGGCGTCCATGCTGGACACGCTGCATGGCGAGGCAGAGCGCATGGCGCGATTCGTCCGCAACCTGCTGGACATGACGCGGCTGGAGGCCGGCGCCCTGGATCTGAAGCGCGAACCCATTGATCTGGCGGATGTGGTGTCGGGGGCTGTGCGCCGGGCGGGGCCGGTGCTGACCGGCCATATGGTGGAAATCCGCATGCCGGGGGACCTGCCGCTGGTGCAGGGCGATCACCTGCTGCTGGAACAGGCCCTGTTCAACCTTCTGGACAATGCCGGTAAATATGCCCCCCATGGCAGCGCCGTGCGGGTCCAGGCCCAAAAGGACGCCGCCCATGTGAAGCTGCGGGTGGAGGATGAGGGGCCGGGCATTCCAGAGGAAGCGCGGGCCCGCATCTTCGACAAGTTCTTCCGGGTGGAAGCGAAGGATCACCGCACCGCCGGCACGGGCCTGGGCCTTGCTATTGCGCGCGGTTTTGTGGAAGCCATGGGCGGCACCCTGACGGTGCGCGACCGGGCCGATGGAGAGCCGGGGGCGTGCCTGGAAATGACCCTGTCCGTGGACCCGCGCGGCGATCGCGTGATTGAGGAGGCAACGGCATGACGCGGCCCCACCGCCTTCTGGTCGTGGAAGATGAGGTGGCGATCCGCCGCCTGCTGAAATCCATCATCACCCCGGAAGGCTGGGAGATGGTCGAGGCCACATCCGCCTCCCAGGCCTTGATCGCGGCGCGCCAGTCGCTGCCCGAACTGATCCTGCTGGATCTGGGCCTGCCCGATATGGATGGGCTGGATTTGATCCCGACGCTGAAGCGGCAGCGCCCGGTGCCGCTGATCGTGCTGTCGAGCCGCGACCGCGAGCAGGACAAGATCCTGGCACTGGACCTGGGTGCTGATGATTACGTGACCAAGCCTTTCAGCGCCGGAGAGCTGATGGCCCGCATCCGCACAGCCCAGCGTCATGCCATCCAGCAGGTGGGGGGCCGCCCCTTGCTGACCGCCGGCGATCTGGAGATCGACATGATCAACCGGCATGTGCAGAAGGCGGGAAAGCGCCTGCACCTGTCGCCCACCGAATTCGACCTGCTGCGGCTTCTGGCCCAGCATGCGGGCCGCATCCTGACCCATGCCCAGATTCTGAAGGAGGTCTGGGGGCCGGCCAAGGCGGAGGAGGTGCAATATCTGCGTGTTTATGTCCGCCAGCTGCGCCAGAAGATCGAGGATGATCCGAACGCGCCGGTGTTTGTGCAGACGGAACCGGGCATCGGGTACCGGTTCGTGGACAATCACGCCGGCTGATTGCCCCGATCAGCCGCGCCCCAGACCGCGTGCGGCGAGCGCCGCGAGATAGGCCTGCCACAGGGTTTCATGGTCCCGACCCAGCCGATGCAGCAGCGTCCAGCTGTAGATGCCGCTGTCATGTCCGTCATCGAATGTCAGGCGGACGGCGTAATTGCCCACAGGGTCGATCCGGGTGATGCCCACCAGACGCTTGCCCTGCACCAGCTGCTTTTGCGCCGGCGTATGGCCCTGCACCTCCGCAGACGGGCTTTCCACCCGCAGGAACTCTGCCGGCAGGTCAAAATGGCTGCCATCATCGAAGCGGACGGACAGCAACCGTTCCGCCCGGTTCAGGCGCAGCTCCGTGGGCCAATGGCTGGACCCTGCCGCCTCGCTGGCAAACCGTTCGTCGGCCATCTCAGGCGGCGTCATCCAGGCGACGCGCCTCATCCACCAGCATGATGGGAATGCCGTCACGGATCGGGTAGGCCAGCTTGGCCTGATCGGAGATCAGTTCCTGCGCGCCAGCGTCATAGCGCAGCGGCCCCTTGGTCAGGGGGCAGACCAGGATTTCCAGCAGGCGGGGATCGACGCGGGCATTGTCGGTCGGGCTGGTGGCGTCGGTCATTACAGAGTCCTTTTGAGGCAAGTCTCAAGGTCGACATTCAATCAGTGACGGGAGCCGCTGCTGCCCTCGCCATCCTCATGCACCGCCATTTCGACCAGGGCCAGCAACAGCTGGGCCCGGGCGTTCAGGTCGGGGCTTTCCAGCAGCGCCTGTTTTTCCGGGGCGTCGAAGGGGCAGATCATGGCCAGCGAGGTGACCAGCCGGTCCAGCGGCGCCTGCGCCACCGAATCCCAGTTGGCGCTGATCCCCTGCTGCTTGAAATAGGCACGCAAGACCCCGTCCAGGCGGCCGCGGTCGACGTCGCAGGGGGCGTCATCGTTCAAATCGGTGGCGAAACCCGCCCAGTCGGCGACAACCCGCCGATAGAAACGTGTGGTCGCCATCTCCTGCACGATACGGAACCGGCTGACCCCCGTGAGGGTGATCAGGAACCGGCCATCCTCGGTCTCGCTGAAGCTGGTGATGCGGCCGGCACAGCCGATATCATAAAGCGGCGGGTTGGCCCCGGGCCCGCCATCACGGGGCTGGACCATGCCGATCATCCGATTCGTGGCCAACGCGTCCTGCACCATGTTGAGATAGCGCGGCTCGAAGATATTGAGCGGCAGTTTCCCGCGCGGCAGCAGGAGCACCCCCGTCAGGGGAAAGACGGGGATGGTTTCCGGCAGCTGGTCATGGGGCAGGTCGAACGGATTCTGGCTCATGCGAACAGCAGCGATGACAGTTTGCGGCGGGCCTGGATGACCAGCCTGTCCATCGGACCCAGCGCCTCGAAGATTTTCAGGAGCTGGGCGCGGGCCGCCTTGTCATTCCATTCCCGGTCGCGCTTCACGATGTCCAGCAGCGCTTCCACCGCCTCGTCATTGCGGCCGGCGGCATAAAGCGCCAGGGCGTAATCATAGCGAGCCTGGTTGTTGGCCGGGTCGGCTGTGACGGCCGCCTTCAGGTCGTCCAGGGGGCCCGCCTTGGCGGCCTGTTCAGCCAGCTCGATCTGTGACTTCACAGCCGCAAGGTCGGCTGACTTGGCGATACCGGCAGGGGCGTCGGCGATCATGCCTTTGGCGGCATCGGCCTCACCCAAGGCCAGCAGGCAGCGGATGATGCCGGCATAGGCGGCGGCGTTCTCCGGCTCCTCCGCCAGCACTTCCTGATAGATGGCGGCGGCTTCCTGGGCGTTACCCTCATCCAGCATGGCCTTGGCCTCGGCCAGGATGGCGGCGATGTCGATGGCACCGGTACCGCCCGACAGTTTCACCAGCCGTTCGATGAAGGCCTTGATCTGGCTTTCCGGCAGCGCCCCCTGGAACCCGTCCACAGGACGGCCCTGGAAAAAGGCATAGACGGTGGGGATCGACTGCACACGCAACTGACCGGCCACGGCCGGATGTTTGTCGGTGTCGATCTTCACCAGCTTCACCGCACCCTTGGCGGCGGTGACGGCCTTTTCCAGGATGGGGCCCAGCGTCTTGCAGGGGCCGCACCAGGTGGCCCAGAAATCGACGATGACGGGCACCTGCTGCGACGCCTCGATGACATCGGCCATGAAACCGGCGTCGCTGCCATCCTTGATCAGGTCGGTTGCGGCGGGCTTGGGCTGGGGCGAAGGTGTCGGCGAGAACATGGGGTTGCTGTTCCTGGATCGGGTGATCAATCATCGGCCCCGGCATGCGGGGATCATCACTGGCTTATATAGAGCGACCATGGCCCGGCGGCAAACCTCCCGATGGGGTGCCATGCACGGATAAGAGAAGCGTTTCGGCAAAAAGCCGCCAGGAGGGCAAAAAAAGTCCTTGCATGGCAAAGTTTGATGGCTATATTCCGCGCTCACCGCCGGGGACGACCCGGATGGACTTCGGAAATGGGCGGGCGTAGCTCAGGGGTAGAGCACAACCTTGCCAAGGTTGGGGTCGAGGGTTCGAATCCCTTCGCCCGCTCCAGTTCCGAAATACCCACCGCCGCAAGGCGGGCCTG
>JAIXTS010000339.1 GCA_027483805.1 Azospirillum sp.
ACGGGCGGGCGCAATTTCGGCCATCTGGCGTTCGAGGTGGATGATATCCATGCCACCTGCCAGTCGCTGATGGACAAGGGTGTCACCATCAACCGCCCCCCGCGCGACGGCCGCATGGCGTTCATCCGCTCGCCTGACAATATCTCGATCGAGCTGCTGCAGAAGGGCGGCTCGCTGCCCCCGGCGGAACCCTGGACCAGCATGCCCAACACGGGCGTGTGGTAAGGGCAGAGGGGGCGGGCCAGCGGGTCGCGCCCCCCGTTCTCAGACCATTGCGGCAGGCTGCTTGCATAGGTCAGGTCGCGGCACAAGCCGCGCCCTGACAGCATCGCAATGAAAGCCATTTCTGTCAGGGCTCGCGCATCGCGCACGACCTGACCTACAGCAGTTGCAAAGACTCACACCGCCATATTGTCCAGCAGCCGCACCCCGCCCAGCCGGGCCGTGCAGATCAGGCGCCCGGGGGCGGGTTCGGGCAGGGGTTCCAGGGTCAGAGCGTCGACCAGGGCCAGGTAATCGACGGCGGTGAAACCGGCATCCAGCAGGGCCTGTGTGCCCGCCGACAGGACCGGCGCCACCGCCTCTCCCCCGTGCAGCCGGGCGATCACGTCGCGCATGATGCGGTTCAACTGTGCCGCGACCTGCCGCTGTTCGGATGACAGATAGGCATTGCGGGATGACAGGGCCAGGCCGTCGGCTTCGCGCACCGTCGGCACGCCTTCGATCTGCACGGGGATATCCAGGTCGCGCACCAGTTGGCGGATGGTGCAGAGCTGCTGGTAATCCTTTTCCCCGAAACAGGCGACATCGGCGCCGGCCTGCAACAGCAGCTTGGTCACCACGGTGGCCACGCCCTGGAAATGGCCGGGGCGGAAGGCGCCTTCCCAGCGGGTGGTGACGGGGCCGACATCGATGCTGGTGGCAAAACCGGCCGGATACATGACATCCACGGTGGGCGCGAACAGCAGGTCGCAGCCGGCACTGACCAGCTTGGCGGCGTCGCCGGCCTCGTCCCGGGGATAGCGGCTGAAATCTTCGTTCGGGCCGAACTGCGTGGGGTTCACAAAAACCGTAGCCACCACCCGGTCGGCCAGTTCCCGGCCCCGGCGCACCAGCGTCAGGTGCCCGTCATGCAGGGCGCCCATGGTCGGGACCAGGGCGGTGCGCAGCCCCGCTTGGCCCCAACCGGAAACCTTGGCGCGCAGATCGGCGACGGTGCGGACCAGTTCAAGGCTGGGGGGCAGGCTCATGATGGCGGCTCAGGGCTGTTTCGCAGGTGCGGCATAGGGAGGTATGCGCTCGCCTGTCCCGCGACAAGCGCTAATCCGCCATATAGGCCTTGATCTTGCGCAGCACCCAGCCCAGCGCGGGCAGCTTTTCATAGAATTGTTCGGCCGCGTCCCAATGGTCGATATGGCTGGTGACATGGCCGGCCAGATCGAACCGCACCTCCGACATGCCCTCGATCGTGCTGGGCCGGGGCTGTCCCTTGCGGCGGAAAACGAAGCCCCAGCGCAAATAGGCCGTCTGTTCGGACAGGGCATGGTCGCGCACGATAAAACGCGGCTGTTCCAGCAGGTCGAACATGCGGGCAAACACGTCCTTCATCCGGTCGCGGGAGCGGAAATCGTTGAACGGGTCCTTAAAATGCACATCGGGCACCGCAAGCCTGTCCAGCCGCGCCAGATTGTCGGGCCGCAGTTCCTGATAAAAGCGGATATAGGCGGCCAGCGCCTGCTCCACCGGAACCTGTCCATTTACCGATCCCATGCGTTTCCTGATCCAAGCCGTTTCCTGAAGGTCCATTCCCGGCGCTTACTTCGGCACGGTTCCACGGACCATCATGAAATACAGCGCATCGGGAAAACGGCGCAACAGCAGAAGCGGCCATGTAAAGCGACGCGGGAACGTTATCTGGAACGCGTGGCTTTTCAGTCCGGCCACCAGCCGCGCCGCCGCCTTCTCCACCGGCATCAGGAAGGGCATGGGAAAGTCGTTCTTGTCGGTCAGGGGCGTCTTGATGAAGCCGGGGCAGACCAGCTGCACCTTGATGCCATAGCGCTCCACATCCAGCTTCAGGCTTTCCGCCATGTTGTTCAACGCCGCCTTGGACGCGCCATAGGCCAGGGAGCGCGGAAGGCCGCGATACCCGGCCACGCTGGAGACGATGGCCACCTGTCCGCGGCGCCGGTCGATCATGCCAGGCAGGATGGCGGCCAGACAATTGACGGTGCCGATCAGGTTGACATCAATGGTACGGGCGAAGGTGGTGGGGTCCAGGCTTTTCGCCTCATCGGGCTGATAGGTGCCGGCATTCAGCACGGCCAGCGCCACCGGGCCATGCGGGGCCAGGGCCGCCTTCACCCCGTCGGCATCGGTGATGTCCAGCGCCACGGGGATGATCCGCCCCGGCCCCGGCGCCCGTTCGGCCAGGGCGGCCAGCGACTCGGCTCGCCGCGCGCTGGCCAGTACGGTCCAGCCCTCCGCCGCAAGGGCCATCGCCACATGTTCCCCGATCCCGGAAGACGCACCGGTGACCCAGGCAACGCCGTCGGCTTGGGTGGGTGTGTGCAGGCTTGTCATATCGGCTCCGTTCCTGTGGCCGGATAGGCGGGCACCAGCCCCGCGATGAACCGCCCGGCCTGGGACCGGATGGCGTCCCGCTTGGCAGGGTCCATACCGTCCAGGCCCTTATAGACCAGCCCCATGCGGGGATTGCCGCGCAGCCTGCCCTCATTCTCCATCAGGAAATTCCAGTAGAGCGCGTTGAAGGGGCAGGCGGTAGGGGCGGTGGTTTCTTTCACATCATAGCGGCACTTGGTGCAGTAATCCGACATGCGCTGGATATATTTGCCGCTGGCCGCATAGGGCTTGCTGCCCAGATAGCCGCCATCGGCATGCATTACCATGCCATGGACATTGGGCAGTTCCACCCACTCATAGGCATCGGCATAGACGGCCAGATACCATTCCTCGATGTGGGCCGGCTCCACCCCCAGCAGCAGGGCAAAATTGCCCGTCACCATCAGGCGCTGGATATGGTGGGCATAGGCCAGCCGTTCCGTCTGCCCGATGACCTGGGCCAGGCAGTTCATCTCGGTGCGCCCCGTCCAATAGAAATCGGGCAGCGGGCGGTGGGCATTCAGGGCGTTGGTGTCGGCATAGCCGGGCATTTTCAGCCAGTAGATGCCACGCACATATTCCCGCCAGCCCAGGATCTGCCGGATAAACCCCTCCACGGCGTTCAAGGGCGCGTGGCCCTGCCGCCAGGCTTCTTCCGCTGCCGCCACAACCTTTCGCGGGTCCAGAAGGCCGGCATTGATGTAAGGCGACAGGATGGAATGGAACAGGGTCTCCTGGCCCATCGCCATCGCGTCCTGATAGTCCCCGAACAAAGGCAGGCCATGGTGGATGAAATGGTCCAGCGCCCGTGCAGCCCCCGCCGCCGTGACGGCATAGAAGAACCCGTCCAGTTTGCCGAAATGGCCCGCGAACCGCGATGCCACCAGGGCCAGGACTTCTGCCGTGATGGCGTCCGGCTCCTCCCGATAAGGCGCGGGGATGTTCAGGCCCTTGGGCAGCGCCTTGCGGTTTTCGGCGTCGAAATTCCACTGCCCGCCTTCGGGCTGCCCATCCTTGGTCAGCAGGATCTGATGGTCGCGCCGCATCTCCCGGTAAAAGAACTCCATGCGCAGTTGCTTGCGCCCGTCGGCCCAGGCGCGGAAGCGGGCGATGGGGCAGAAGAAGCGGTCATCCTCCTTCACCTCCACCGGCACGGCAAAATCCTGCTGCCATTGCCGCATCTGTTTCCAGACGCGCCATTCACCAGGAAAGGTGACGATGGCTCGGCATGCTCCATGCCGGGCAATGGCACGGGACAGCTCACCGCCCAGGGTGCCGGTATTGTCGGGGTCATCCAGGCGGATGTAATCGACCAGTATGCCATCCGCCCGCAGCTCTTCGGCAAAATGGCGCATGGCGCTGAACAGGAAGGCGATTTTCTGGGGGTGATGGGGGACATAGGTGGCCTCCGCCATCACCTCGGCCAGCAGGACGACATCCTGGTCCTTATCCAGCCCGCGCAGGCTGGCCAAGTTGCGCGACAGCTGATCGCCCAGAACCAGACGGACAGCATCACTCACGGTGTCGCGGCCGATTGCGGGGCGGGTTGTGGCGGCACGGGTACGCTGTCCATGACGTAGGTGATTTTCTGGCCCTTCGCCACAAAGGCCAGGCCGACCCATTGGCCGGTATCATCGTACCAGAGGTCGATCTGGTTGGTATTGCCGGGCGGGTTGGTCAGAATGTTGATGGTGTGGTGGCGGGTTTGCATCGGGCCGGA
>JAIXTS010000136.1 GCA_027483805.1 Azospirillum sp.
TGATCAGCGGGGCCGGGTTGGCGGCGGCATCCATCAGGTCGCTCAGGCTCATCGAAACTGTTCCTTCAGGCGGCGGCCAGCGGACGGGTCCGCGTGGCGGGGGCATCGGTGCGGGTGGCCCGCCAGATGCAGACGGTCAGTGGATCACCCGGCAGGGTGACGGCGGGTTCAGGGCGCATGCCGGCGCGGCGCAGCCAGCCCGTGACTTCCTCATCCGTGAAGCCGAGACGGCGATGCGCATGCAGTTCGCGCAGATATTCAAGGTCATGGCGGGCAAAATCGACCACCAGCATGGTGCCGCCGGCCCGCAGCACGCGGGCGGCCTCGGCGATGGCATCGGCCGGTTCCTCGGCATAATGCAGCACCTGATGGAAGATCACGGCATCCTGGCTCTGCCCCGGCAGCGCCAGCTGGTACATGTCACCCAGCCGCACCTGGCAATGGCGCAGGCCTGCCTGTTCCAGATTGACCCGCGCGATGGCCAGCATCTCGCGCGAGGCATCGACCCCCAGGCCGCGCATAATCCGGTCGCCGAACAGTTCAAGGATTCGGCCGGTGCCGGTGCCGACATCCAGCAGGTCCTCCACGCCGGCCGTGGGCAGCAGCGACAGCAACGCCGCCTCCACGTCACGCTCGGGCACATGCAGACCACGGATTTCGTGCCAACGGGCGGCATTTTCGCTGAAATACTTGTCCGCCGCTTCGCGCCGTCCCTGCTTGATCAGGTCAAGGCGCTCCAGGTCCAGCGCCAACCCGTCATCATCAGCGGGGATCGCATCCACAAGCGTCCGGGCCAGTTCCGCCACCGGCCCGCGCTGGGCCAGCCGGTAATAGGCCCAGATGCCTTCCCGGAACCGTTCCAGCAGCCCCGCCTCGCACAGAAGTTTCAGGTGGCGGGAGACGCGCGGCTGGCTCTGCCCCAGAATCTGGGTCAGCTCCGTGACGGTCAACTCCCCGTGGGCGCAGAGCGACAGAAGCCGCAACCGCGTCGGTTCCGCCGCCGCCTTCAGCGCATTCAACAGGAATTCCATCCGATCCGATCCACGATCTGTTCGGATCAAGATATAAAGATATCTTTATGTCTTTGCAAGGGGCGATCACGCCCCGCGCAGTACACCCGTCCGATACAGCGTCACCGGCAGCCCACCATGGGAAATGGGCGGCAGGGTGGGCAGGAAGGGCAGTTCAGTGACCTTGGCCAGGGCGGCCTCATTGGTGATCATGCCCACGCGCCAGCCCCGGAACCGGTTCAGCATCACCTTGCCGAAGGCGCCGTACAGACCGTAAAGCTGGCGCGTATCGCCAATGCGACCCCCATAGGGCGGGTTCACGATCACCAGGCCCGGCGGGCCTTCCGGTGGTTCCAGATCACTGATCGCATGGGCGCGGAAGGTGGTGATGGCGCCGACGCCGGCGCGGTCGGCATTGGCCTGGCTCATCTTCACCGCACCGGCATCGCGGTCACTACCGTAAAATCGCAGGGCCGTGTCGGCCGCACCGCCGACCCCGCACAGGGCGGCCCAGGCGGCCGGATCAAAGCTGGCCAGCTGTTCAAAGGCGAAGGACCGGCCCCGGCCGGCGGGCAGACCTGCGGCGATGCAGGCCGCTTCGATGACAAAGGTGCCCGACCCGCACATGGGATCGACCACCGGTTCCGTGCCGGCATACCCGCACTGGCGCATGAACATTGCCGCCAGATTCTCCCGCATCGGCGCCTTGTTCACCGCTTCCTTGTACCCACGCTTATGCAGCCCCTCCCCCGATGTATCGATGGAAAAGGTGCAGAGATCGTCATCAATGCGCGCCTTTACGACCAGTTCGGCATCCTTGGTGACCGGGGCGCCCAGTTCCTCCGCGATGGCCTTGGCGATGCGCTGGGCGGCGGCCCCGGCGTGATAGATGCGTGACTTGTTGCAGCTGGCTTCCACCCGCACCGGCACATCGGTGCGCAGTACCTGCGCCCAGGGGAACTTGCGCGCACGCTTGTCCAGCTGCGCCAGGTGCATGGCGCGGAACGATCCGATACGGGCCAGCACCCGGGCGGCACCGCGCAGTTCCAGATTGGCGCGCCAAACCTCGCGCCAGGGGCCGCGCGTGGTGACGCCGCCCTTGGCCAGGACCGGCGTGGCAAAGCCCTTTTCCTGCATTTCGGCGCATAAGGCCGGTTCCAGACCGGGGGTGGTCACCACGAAAATCTCAAGATCGTCGGTCTGGTCCATGGTGTCGTTTCCTCCGGGCGCTTCAAAAGAAGAAAACCCCGCCATCCAGGGATGGCGGGGTTTTCCAGAAATCCTGACGATACAAGCGTTTAGCGGGTGCTGGTCGCGGTCGTCGTGGCCGTGGTGGTGGCCGTGCTGGTCGGCGGGCCGCTTTCGTCGTCACCACCACCCAAAGTGGCGGCGAGAACACCGGCCGCTGCAACGGCGGCGACACCGGCCAGCGGGATCAGGTTGCCGGAAGCGAAAAAGGAGGCCTTGCCGGCGCCGGCGGCGGCGCCGGTGACGCGGGGAGCGTCAGCCGCCGGGGCGGCCGGCGTAGCGGGAGCCTGCTGGGCAAAGGCAGTTGCCGGCGCGGCAATCAGGGCCGCTGACAGCAACAGGCTGGTCGTGAAACGGGTCATGCTCGTCAATTCCATATCGTCTAAAGGCGCCCCTGGTCCGTAACTTAGCGTCCCGCCCCGGTCAGGGGAAGCGGAAAGCCCGTGGCAATTCAACGGGTCGGATATGCGGCGGACCACGGGAACCCCGGCACCAAACGGTAACAAAAGTACCATGCAGCGCCCGGCGATAGAGGGACAGTGCAAAGGCCCGGAGCCATACGCCATGGCTCCGGGCCTGTGGGGTCAGGCCGGATGGGCGACCAGCCGCGTACAGATATTGGCCACCAGGATCTGCCGGGCGCGCTCCACAATGTCGTCCATGCTGGGGGTGCGCACAAACATGCTGCTGGCACGCTGGCGCAGTTCCTCGGTCGTCGGCAGATGCGGCAGCTGGATATTGGCGACCAGTGCCTCCACCCGCACCTTGGCCTGATCGCGGGCCTGACGCACCCGTTCCTCAATCTCCGCCAGGGTCGGCGTGTGGGCCAGCGCCTCACGCACCTGCTGGGTCAGCTTTTCCACCTGAAAGCTGGCGGCCAACTGGGCGGCGGCGGCCTCGATGACCTTGGTGCCCAGGCGCTGTTCGTTGCGGACCACCGATATCGGCGGCTCATGCACGTCCCAGACCAGACCCACGGCCTGCAGGGCCTTGATGATGTAATAGGAGGTGTCGATCTCCCACCAACGGAAACCCTGGCGGGCGGCGGACTGATAGTGATGGTGGTTGTTGTGCCAGCCTTCGCCCATGGTCGCAATGGCCAGGGCCCAGTTGTTGCGGCTGTCATCGCCGGTCAGGTAGCGGGGACGCCCCATGACATGGGCCAGCGAGTTGATGCAGAAGGTGGCGTGGTAGAGCGCGACCGTGCTCCACAGGAAACCGACCACCAGACCCGACCAGCCGAACAGCGCCCAGACGGTGAAGCCCATCACGACCGGCGGCAGATAGTAATATTTGTCCAGCCAGACCAGTTCCGGGAACTTGGTCAGATCGCCGATGGTCTTGTAATCCGCGCCATTGTGCTTTTCGGTAAAGATCCAGCCCATGTGCGAATAAAAGAAGCCCTTATGACGCGGCGAATGCACGTCATGTTCGGTATCGGAATATTTATGATGGTGGCGATGTGTCGCTGCCCACCACAGGGCCCCGCGCTGGGCCGAGCTTTGCGCCAGGAAGGCCAGCAGGAACTGCATGATGCGGCCGGTCTTATAGGACCGGTGTGAGAAATAGCGATGGTAACCGCCCGTGATGCCGAACATCCGGGCACCATAAAGGACCAGGGCCAGCACCACATCCTGCCAGGCCACACCGGTCCAGATGGCGCCCAGACAGGCGACATGGACCAGAATGAAGGGGATCATGGTGCTGTATTGGATCTTTTCATCCGCCGTTACGGCGTTGGAGGCAGCAGGACGCGCATTGTCGCGTCCGTTTTCGGTGGGCGAGGTCACTGGCAGCAGGCTCCATACGAAAGCAACAGAGAAGGCTTAGCACAAAAGCACGTACAGCGGGGTGGGCAAATTCGCGCGGGTGGGGCCTGTACGGTGGCGCCGGCATGGTTCATCCGGTCAGGTCAGCATGAAATGGTGCCCGGTCTGCGCCCGAACTATTTGTGCGACCGCGAGATTCTCTTTCGCAACGCACCGGAATTTGAACGATCTTAATTCTGCGTTTACCATCTGGCCCGCCAATGCCCCGCGCGGCCATGGTGGTACAGCGATTTCAGTCGGGAGTTTCCAGCGCATGCCCCAGAACAGCCAGCCCCCTGCACCCACCAAGGTTGAACAGCCGGGGCGGGCATCGCGCCGGCGGTTCCTGGCCGGGGTCGGCGGGGCCGCCACGGGGGTGGTGGCCGCCGGCATCGCCATGCCAAATGTCTCGCGCGCCCAGACCGTGACACTGCGGTTCCAGTCAACCTGGCCCGCTCGCGACATTTTCCATGAATTCGCCGGCGACTATGCCCGTACCGTCAACGAGCTGGCCGGCGGCCGCCTGCGGCTGGACATGCTGCCCTCCGGCGCGGTGGTGGGACCGCTGCAATTGCAGGACGCGGTGGCATCGGGCGGCCTGGATGGCGGGCATGGGGTCACGGCCTACTGGTATGGCAAGAACCCCGCCTTTTCGCTGTTCGGCACCCCGCCCGCCCTGGGCTGGAAAGCCAACCACATGCTGGGCTGGATCAAATATGGCGGCGGACAGGCGCTATATGACGAACTGGTACAGCAGATTTTGAAGCTGAACCTTGTCGGCTTCCTGACCGGCCCCATGCCCAGCCAGCCGCTGGGCTGGTTCAACCGGGAAATCACCGGGCCCGATGATCTGCGCGGCCTGCGCTACCGCACCGTGGGTCTGGCCGCCGACCTCAGCCGGGAGATGGGGGTGGCCGTCACCATCATGGGCGCCGGCGACATCGTGCCGGCGCTGGATCGCGGCCTGCTGGACGGCGCGGAATTCAACAATCCCAGCTCTGACAGGGCGCTGGGCTTCCAGGACGTGACCAAGACCTACATGGTGGGCAGCTATCACCAGTCGGCAGAGATGTTCGAGATCATCTTCAACCGAACCAGGTTCGACAGCCTGCCGGCGGAATTACGCACCATTCTGCGCGTGGCGGCGGAAAGCTGTTCTGCCGACATGTCATGGAAGGCGATGGACCGCTATTCCCGCGATCTGGCCGCGCTGAAGCAGGCGGGGGTGACGGTAGTAAAAACCCCGGACAGCGTGCTGGCCGCACAACTGGCCGCCTGGGACAAGGTGATCGCCGCCAAATCGACCGACCCCTTCTTCAAAAAGGTGCTGGATAGCCAGAAGGACTGGGCCCGGCGTGTCCTGTCGTTCGAAAATGAGTATGAGGTGCGGACCGACCTGGCCTATCAGCATTTCTTTGGCTGACGCAGCGCAACACGATTCTGGCTTGGCGCGGCGGCCGGCAGCGCCCATCTTGGCGCCCAAAGTTCCGCAACCGAGATCACGATATGACACGCCGCCGCCTTGGCCGTACCGACCTTCAGGTGCCCGCCCTTTGCCTTGGCACCATGACCTGGGGCCGTCAGAACACACCCGAAGAGGGCTTTGCCCAGATGGACATGGCCTTGGACCATGGCCTGTTCTTCTGGGACACGGCGGAGATGTATTCCGCCCCGCCAACCCCCGCCACTTATGGCCGGACAGAGGAGATCATCGGCGACTGGTTCGCCCGCACCGGACGGCGCAACGAGGTGCTGCTGGCCAGCAAGGTGGTGGGTGACGGGTCGGGCATGGATTACCTGCGCGGCGGCAAGGCGCGGGCCGACCGGAAGAATATCATGGAAGCGGTGGAGGCCAGCCTTCGCCGCCTGCGTACCGACCATATCGACCTGTATCAGTTGCACTGGCCCGACCGGCAGGCCGACCGGTTTGGCCGCACCGTGGCCCATCCGGCGGCCCAGCCGGGCGAGGTGCCGATTGAGGAGACGCTGGCCGTCTTTGCCGACCTGATCAAGGCGGGCAAGGTGCGGCATGTCGGCGTGTCGAACGAGACACCCTGGGGCACCATGCGCTATGTCGCGGCGGCGGACCATCTGGGCCTGCCCCGCATTGCCAGCATCCAGAACCCCTATTCCCTGCTGAACCGCACCTTCGAGATCGGATTGTCAGAGGTGGCGCTGCGCGAGGATGTGTCGATGCTGGCCTATTCACCCCTGGCCGCCGGCACCCTGACCGGCAAATACCTGGACGGGATCGTCCCGACCGGGTCCCGCCGTGCGGTCGATCATCGCAAGTCGCGCTATGATCTGGCGCGTGGCAATGCGGCCACCCGCGAATACCTGTCCATTGCCCGCGATCATGGGCTGGATCCTGCGGCCATGGCCATCGCCTTTGTCGTCTCCCGGTCCTTCGTGACCAGCACGATCATCGGCGCCACGACCCTGGATCACCTGAAGATCGCCATCGATGCCGGGTCACTGACTCTGTCGGCGGCGGTGCTGGCGGCGCTTGACGCGGTGCATGCCGCCAACCCGAACCCCTGCCCCTGAGGTTTCGATGTTGCGCCTGTTCGTCGGCATTGCGATGCCGGAATCGGTGGTGGAGCGGCTGTCCAGTCTGGCGTCGGGCCTGCCCGGTGCCCGGTGGGTGCCGCCGCCGAATTATCACCTGACCCTGCGCTTTCTGGGTGAGATCGACGAGGGCGCGGCCCATGATGTGGATGAGGCGCTGGACCTGGTGACCGGCCCTGCCTTCCCCCTCTCCCTGTCGGGCCTGGGCAGCTTCGGCAGCGGTCATAAACAGCACGCGCTGTGGGCCGGTGTGGCGGACAGCGACCCGCTGCTGCACCTGCAGGCCAAGGTCGAATCCGCCCTGGTCCGCGCGGGCCGGCCGGCCGAACAGCGCAAATACAGCCCGCATGTGACGCTGGCCTATCTGACCGACACGCCGCCGGCCAAACTGGCGCACTACATGGGCGCCAACGGCCTGTTCCAGGCAGGGCCTTTTACGGTCGATCGCTATTGCCTCTATGAAAGCGTGCTGGGCCGGTCAGGGGCGACCTACCACATCCTTCAGGAATATCCGTTGGGAGGATGGGGGGGATAGATCACCCCGCCAGCCGCCGCGCCGCCGCCAGCAGCGCATCCACCGCCGCCTCGTCGCTGTTCCAGGCGGTGACCAGCCGCACGACGGCGCCATCCCAGCGGTAGAAGCCAAAGCCCGCCGCCTCCAGCCCCGCGATCACCGGTTCCGGCAAGGCCACGAACAGTTCGTTGCCATCAACCGGATGGGCCAGATGCGCGCCGGGCAGGGCCAACAGACCGTCGGCCAGCCGCATTGCCATGCGGTTGGCATGCCCGGCCAGCCGCAACCACAGCCCGTCGGTCACATAGGCTTCCAACTGCGCCGACAGGAACCGCATCTTGGAGAACAGGTGGGCGGCGCGCTTGCGGCGATAGCCGAAATTCTCCGACAGTTCGCGGTCGAAGAACACCACCGCCTCCGCCCCCAGCGCCCCATTCTTGGTGGCGCCAAAGGACAGAACGTCCACACCCGCCCGCCAGGTGATGTCGGCGGGTGAACAGCCCAGCGAGGCAACGGCATTGGCAAACCGCGCGCCATCCATATGCACCCGCAGGCCGTGATGCCGGGCAACATCCGTCAGGGCCGCCACCTCCACCGGGCTGTAGGCCGTGCCGCATTCGGTCAACTGGCTCAGCGACAGCGCCGCCGGCTGCACCACATGCACAAAGCCCTTATGGACACGGCCCAGGGCCGCTGACAGCGCGCCGGGCGTCAGCTTACCATGATCGCCCGGCAGGGTGACCAGCTTGGCCCCGCCCGTGAACATTTCCGGCGCGCCGCATTCATCGGCCTGGATATGCGCTTCGGCATGGCAATAAATGCTGCCCCAGGGCGGGGTCAGCGCCGCCAGGGCCAGGGCATTGGCCGCCGTACCGGTGGCCACCGGAAAGACGGCGACGTCGCGGTCGAACAGGTCCGACAGGCGCTGTGTCAGCCGTTTGGTCCAGTCATCATTGCCATAGGATGACGCCGTCCCTTCATTCGCCTTGACGACGGCTTCCAGGATTTCCGGCGCGGCCCCCGTCACATTGTCGGACATGAAATTCATTTAACGACCATTTCCCGTTGGAATCGGTTCTATTGTGACCAGGATCACGGCGGGGATGTCACCAGGACCGCATGTTCGCCCGTGGCCGGATCGACAAGCAGCACCTGTGTGCGACCGTCGGTCAGCTTCACCTGAACGGCGATGCGGCCATCCACCGCCGCAATGCCGGGCAGCAGGACCGCCCCCGGCGGCAAGGTCACAGCCTGCTGCGGCAAGGGCGCCTTCACCGGCACCGGGGCCGGCGGGGCGAATGGCACGGCGGACGGTGTGGGCGGCACGGCATCGGGGGTTTTCTCCTGCATGCCGAAGCGGGCCGAAAACGTGCGCGGATGATTGGGGTCCGTGGAGCGTTTATAGACTTCATAGCCCAGGAACGCGAACCCGGCCGCGATGATCACGGCCCCGATGATAAGGATGTTTTTCAGTGCCTGCACGTTCGGCAAATCCCCAGTTGAAGGCCACCGGCCGGACGGATATTCCGCCCGCCGGCCTGGAATTCGACCTGGATGACGATCTGTGCGACGAGGAATTCCTGCCCGCCGCCGATGTTGCCCCTGTCCAGGGTACCGGCCCCGCCGACCATGACGCCATCATCGATGGCAACATGGACGGGGACCGTCTGGACAAGGCGCTGGCGGATCTGCTGGCCGCTGCCGGCCTGTCGCGGTCCCGCCTGCGCGCCCTGATCGATCAGGGGCATGTCACCACAAGTGGGCAGACCATAGACGACGCGTCCCGCCGGGTCAAAGCCGGCCAGACCTATCGTGTGCATGTTCCCGCCAGTGCGCCGGCCCTGCCCGTGCCCCAGGATATTCCGCTGTCGATCCTCCATGAGGATGAAGACCTGCTGGTCATCGACAAGCCGGCGGGCATGGTGGTGCATCCGGCGGCCGGCAATCCCGACGGGACGCTGGTCAATGCCCTGCTGCATCATTGCGGGGACCGGCTGTCGGGCATTGGCGGTGTGCGCCGGCCGGGCATCGTCCACCGGCTGGACAAGGACACCAGCGGCCTGATGGTCGTGGCCAAGACCGACCGCGCGCATCAGGCCCTGTCGGCGCAGTTTGCCGACCGCTCCCTGTCGCGCACCTACCAGGCCGTGGTCTGGGCCGTGCCCCACCCGCGCAGCGCAGAGGTCAACGCCAATATCGGCCGCCACCCGACGGACCGCAAACGCATGGCCGTGCTGGACCGGGGCGGCAAGGTGGCGATCACGCGCTACAGCACGCTGCGGGCCCTGGGGCCGTCGGCGGCCCTGATCGAATGCAAGCTGCTGACGGGCCGCACCCACCAGATCCGGGTGCATATGACCCATGTGGGCCATCCGCTGGTCGGCGACCCCGTCTATGGCCGTGTCCGGCAGGGGCGCACGCGCGGCCTGTCCGACGCGGCCAAACAGGCGCTGGAAACATTTCCGCGACAGGCGCTGCACGCCGCCGCCATTGAGTTCATCCATCCGGCCACAGGCACCAAGGTGCGCTTTGAAACCGTGTTACCGGATGATTTCCAGGGCTTAATTCATGCGCTGGAGGTGTTATAATGCCGCCGCGCATGATGACCGGGCCACGTCTGGACGGGCACATGTCGTGTCCGTTCAGGACCATATCATCGCTGTCGGTGCCGGTTGGGCCGATGGCGCAAACCAGCCTTATGCAAGGGGGTTAACATGACCGCTTCCGTTCCCGCCATTCCGGTCGTCAGCTCGGAAAGCAGCCTCAGCCGCTATCTCCAGGAAATCCGCAAGTTCCCGATGCTGGAA
>JAIXTS010000542.1 GCA_027483805.1 Azospirillum sp.
TCAGCAGATCGCGGATTTCACGGTCGTCATCGACGACCAGGAGGTGTGTGCTGCTCTCGGTCATGGCGCCATCATAATCGAAGGGCAGCCGGGCTGCCGATGGGCATGTTGTTACCACACTGTAACGTCTGAGGCCCTTGGAAACACAGTGTTTCACAACAGCCTGTTCATCGTCATGCACCGGTAAAACGGGGGTGTTCAGATGGCTTCGTCGCCGGAAGCAACCGGCAGCCCGAAATGCAGAGATTGAAGAGGAAGCACCAATGCGCACCCTGATCGCCCTCGCCTTCGTCGCAGCCCTTGGCGTCACCGCCGCCCATGCCAGCGACAGCGCCCAGGTCGCGGCAAAGGAGCCCGCCGCCACCGTCGCCCGTACCGAGCCCGTCACCAGTGCCGAGGCCCGTGACATCGCCAAGACCTGGTTGAAGACCAACAATTACCGTTTCGGCCGGGTGGGTGACGTCCGTCAGAAGGATGGCCAGTTCCTGGTGGAACTGAAGTCCGCCGACGGCATCCGCTTTGCCACCCTGAAGATCGACGCCGCCACCGGCCAGGTCGGCAGCTGACCCCAGTCATTTCGAGATCATCGCCGGCACGCCCCGTCGCCGGCGATGGTGGAGCGGCCTTCCCCGGTTGTCCGGCCGCTCCGAGGTTGGCCGGCGGGCCATTGGGCGACCCCATCACGCCCGGCCCGCCGGCTTACCCCACCTTCCCGTCATCCACGGAACGTCAGCGGGGCGCCGTTCCGACCGAGGTCTGGAATGAAGCCCGGTTGATCACCCGAGGTATCCGCCCATGAAATTGAGCCAAGGCCCCCTGCTTTCCCTGTTCGACGGTTCCGACGGTACGCCGCTGCAGCAGCGTCTGTTTGACCGGCTGCGCGGCGCCATCGTCAATGGCGCCATCCGCCCGGGCGAACGGCTGCCTTCGACCCGGACACTGGCCACCGACCTTGGCGTCTCGCGCAACACGGTGGTGGCGGCGGTCGACCGGCTGACGGCGGAAGGATATCTTGAAGCGCGGATCGGGTCTGGCACCTTTGTCTGCCGCAGCCTGCCCGACGACGCCATGGCACCGGCCGTGCGGCTGGCACCCAGTGCCGCCACACGCGCCCCCGTCGCGACGCCAAAACCCGCGGTGCCCGTGCCGGCCGCCGGTGCGGAACTGCTGCCTTTTGAACCCGGCGTCCCCGCCTATGACCAGTTTGATATCGACACCTGGCGCCGGCTGCTGGCCAAGCGCTGGCGCGATGCCGGCGGTCTGCTGCTGGGCAACGATACGTCCGGCGGCTGGACCGCCCTGCGCCGCGTGCTGGCCGGGCATCTGCAGACCAGCCGGGGCATTGCCTGTGATCCCGAACAGATCCTGATCCTGCCCGACCGCCGGTCCGGCCTGGAATTTGTCGCCACCCTGCTGCTGACGGCGGGCGACACCGTGTGGCTGGAAGAGCCGGGCTGCCCGTTGCAGGCACTGACCTTTGCGCATCGCGGCTACAATATCGCCCATGTGCCGGTCGATGCGGACGGGATCGACCCGGAACGCGGTGCGCGGCTGGCCCCCGATGCGCGGCTGGCCCTGGTCACGCCGGGCTGGCAGTTCCCGATGGGCGGCACCATGCCGCTGCGCCGCCGCATGGCGGTGCTGGCCTGGGCGCGGCGCAGCGGGGCCTGGCTGCTGGAAGATGACCGCGATGGCGGCTACCGCTACACGGGCCGCCCCCTGCCCGCCCTTCAGGGGCTGGACGAGAACGAACGTGTGCTGCATCTGGGCGCGCTGGACAATACGCTGGTGCCGGCCCTGCGTCTGGCCTGGCTGGTGGTCCCGTCATCCCTGATCGGGGCGGCGCAGGCCCTGCGCGCCCGCATGGGGCTGCATGTGCCCTTGCCCGAACAGATGGCGGTGCATGACTTCCTGACGGAAGGCCATTATGCCAGCCACATGCGCCGCACCCGCCGGCTTTATGCCGAGCGACAGCAGGCACTGCTGTTCGCGGCCGAACGCCATTGGTCCGGCGCCATCACCGTCGAGGCCGCCGGTTCCGGTCTGCACCTAGTGGGTCGACTGTCACCCAGCCTTGGCGTGGACGACAGCAGCCTGTCGGCGCTGGCCGCGCAGGCGCGGATCAGCCTGCCCGCCCTGTCGGCCTGTCGGCGTGTGCACACCATCGCCGGTGATCCGGGTGCTGTCGTCCTGGGTTATGCCGCCTTCAGCCCCGAGCGCCTGTCGCGCGCCGCGGAGCGGTTGGCAAACGTCATGGACAAGGCCCGCTGCACCCTGCCCCAGCGTCTGGCAGCCCCCCGCCGGCTGATCCCGGCGGAGTGAAGGGGGACGCCCTGTACCGGGCCGATGCAGCGACGAAAGATAGAGGAAGCCCCGGCGAGACATCCCCGGGGCTTCCTTCGTCACCGCAACGGCCGTGCTGCTGGGCGCGATCAGAAGCGGTATGTCACCCCGACCAGCAGGTCTACGGTGCTGTATCCAGCCTTCAAGTCCGGCCCACTTCTTTGTGCCTCCAGTGACGGGGTGCCCGCGTCCAGATAACGGAGTTCTGCCGTCAGCGACCAGTCCTTGTTGACTTCCCAGTCAACCCCGGCACGGGCCTGCCACGCCAGTTCGCTGAAGGCTTCATACTCCTGCGGGGCAGTGCCGCCTTTCACATCGAAATCAGTCTCATCG
Source organism: Azospirillum sp. (assembly GCA_027483805.1). Classification (GTDB taxonomy): domain Bacteria; phylum Pseudomonadota; class Alphaproteobacteria; order Azospirillales; family Azospirillaceae; genus Niveispirillum. The sequence goes on from JAIXTS010000542.1 coordinate 2,677, forward strand.
ACCAGACCCAGACCAAACCCAACGAAGGGACGATAACGGCTGTTGGCGCCCGTGGACCAGCCGTCAAAGGTGTAGAGCGCATTCAGTGAAACGATCACCGACGCGTAGTCGCCACTGGTGCCGAGTTGCGCGGCATCGAACTTATCCAGCTTGGACTTCCGCACCAGGAATTCCAGCTCCGTGGAAAAATTGGGTGTCAGCCCATATCCGACAGCACTGCCGGCCGCAAAACCAGTCTTGTAAGAACCCTGCGTGCTGATGACGCCCTGGCGCTGCGCGGACGCATCCTGAAGGGATGAGAGGCCCCCCAAGGCCTTGAGGTACAACCCCTCCGCCTGGGCAGCGCCAGGCAGAAGAGTCGCGAGGGAAAGAAACGCAACCGCATAGACCGGGAAGCGGGTAAACATCATTGCCATGCCCTTTCAACAAAACGATGGGCAGTCGAATAGAGGTTGGCCCCGCGTCCCGACAATGGCCGCTGCCAGGGTATTGCACCAATCGACATTGGCCCTGCACGGATCGACATGAATTCGACCGATGGTCGGACCGGAGGGTCACCCAAGCGTTGAGCGAAGGGCGGCGCGCAGGCCGGGTCGATAGGGACGGCTGACAGGAAGGCTCAATCCGCCCCGCAGCACACAGGTCAGCCTTTCAGCCGTCGTGTCGAGCGCCGTGACATGATCGAGGGCGACCCAATGTGACCGGTGAATCTGCATTCCCTTCGTCCCCTCCATTTCCTTCATCGCCTGGCCGAAGCTGTAGAGGATCAGGGTCTCGCCCCTTGTCGTGCGGACCCGCAGATAGTGCAGCTCCGCCGACAGGGCCATGATCTCTGTGCCCAGGCTTCGCGGGATGCGGTGCAGCAGGGATTCCAGGGGTGCTGTTACCTGCGGGTCGGGCTGTTCCGCCTGTTCCGGCTGTTCTGCCTGCTCCGCCGTCGCCGCCTTTCCCTCTGGCGCTGGCGCGGGCGTCCATTCGGCTGCGCGCGGCGTTCCTGCCTGAACCAGTTTTGGCGCGTTCAGCAGCAGCCAACTGCCGGTGAAGGGGATGACAAGGTCAAAAAACTCACCCGCAAGCGCCGCGACCAACCCCATACCAGGGGTGTCCGGGTCATCATCTATGACCGGGAACAGCCCTTCCAATCCCAGTGCGATGGGAGTGAAGACCAGCGCGCCGGCAGCACCGGCCACGGCCACGCGAACCCAGGCCGGCTGCCGTACCAGGAAGCCCATCCGCAACAGGGCGGACTGGCATAAAATCAGGCAAACAAGCCCGCTGCCAATATGCGCGGTCCAGAATAAAAGCCGCATTGCAATCCCCAGCCCCGCTGATGGAGATGGTTCAAGAGCGGTGAAGACAACAACAAGCGCTACCAGACCCACACCGTAATAGCCCAGCCCAGAGCCCAACAGCCGTTGAATATCGTTATACACGGCGCGACCTCAGCCCACGAACGTTGTTACTTGCCATCCCAACCACGCTTCGCCCCAAATCTGCACCTAGGGATGTGGTCGGTTCAAACGCTTTCAATTAAAGTGCCCAGGCACCCGGACAATCCCATCCATCCAATCAGCGTAGAAAAGCCCCTGAAATCCCGCCGATGCAACCACATGCGACAAAAAACAAAAGTGTGTTTCAGAGTCCAAGCTCCGCCCGCTCCGAAAGCCGCTGGCTCCGAATGGGAGGGGGCGTGGATGCGGGGTTTATGAGGGGTAGCTTAGCAAAATCAGGCAACAAAGTCAGCAATCCGGACAGCGAGCGACCCTTGGTGACCGTCAGGTTAGAGCTGAAACATCTTCGCCCGTCGTCCTGGCGACAAGCCGGGATCCAGGGGCCAGACATCACAGCGTTCGGCAGCGTTGATCGACACAGCGATAAGGGTTTAGCCCGCGACCCCTTAGGCCCCGGCCTGCGGCGGGGAACGGACTTTAACAAACTCATGTGAACGTTCCGCCTCAAACCACCTCTGCCACCACCCCACCCACGATGCCGGCCAGCGCATCGGGCGCGATGGGGAAGACGGTGTTGGGCGTGCCGGCGGCGGCCCAGACGGTGGTGAAGTTCAAGAGGTCGCGGTCGAACAGGGTGAGGGGCGGCACATTATGGCCCAGCGGCGGGACCCCGCCGATCGGATACCCCGTCTTCTGCCGCACAAAATCGGCATCGGCCTTGGCCAGTTTTTCGCCACCCAGCGCCGCCCCCAGATGACGGATCACCGCCGCCTCGTTCACGCGGTTGCTGCCGGAGGTGACGACCAGCACGGGCCGGCCCGTATCGCGGGTGCGGAACATGATCGATTTGGCGATCTGTGCCACCTCACACCCGATGGCCGCCGCTGCTTCGGCAGAGGTGCGGGTCGAGGCGGCAAATTCCAGGACATGGATGGGATGGCCCAGATCGTTCAGAAGGTTCTGTATCTTCTGTGCACTGGGGCTCAACGGTCCGGCCATCCCAAACTTACTCCCTATAATGTTTTTAACCAGCCAGTTCGCGTGACCGCGCCGTACCGGCGGCGATGGCGCGGGTCAGCAGGTCCTGCATCCCCCCCGGTCCGTCGGCCATCAGCACATTCAAGGCTGCTTCCGTCGTGCCCTTGGGGCTGGTGACGTTGCGGCGCAACTGTTCGGCCGATTCGTGGCTCTGTCGCAGCAACTCGCCCGATCCCATGACGGTGGCGCGCGCCAGTTGCATCGACAGGTCAGGCGGCAGGCCCGCGGCGACACCGGCCTTGGCCATGGTTTCCACCAGCAGGAAGACATAGGCCGGGCCGCTGCCCGACAGGGCCGTCACGGCATCCAGCAGCTTTTCATCGGCAACCCAGGCCACCTCGCCCACGGCGGAGAGCAGCGTGCGGGCCAATGCCTTCTGGGTGTCGCTGGCATGGGCATTGGGCACGGCAGCGCTGATACCGCGCCCCACGGCGGCCGGCGTGTTGGGCATGGCGCGGACGATTGCAGCACCGGCGCCCAGATGCTTTTCGAAATAGGCGATGGGCTTGCCGGCCGCGATGGACAGGAACAGGGCCGAACCAGCGTAGCGGGCATAGGAAGGCAGGGCCTGATCCATCATCTGCGGCTTTACAGCCAGGATGATGGCGTCGGGCGCAAAATCGGCCGGAATCTCGGCCGCGTCCTTGACGACCAGGACATCGGCGGGCAGGCCCCTGGGCGCGCCGAACGGCTCCACCACCACCACAGCGCCAGCAGCGCCAGCGGCCTTCCAGCCGGCCAGCATGGCCCCGCCCATCTTACCGCACCCGACCAGCAGCAAACTCGCACTCATCCGGTGTTCCCCCTTCTTGTCCGGCGGGGTCGCGGGGTGCATCCCCGGCGTTTTGAGAACCCCGCCCGGTTGGTCAGGCCTCGCCGACCGTGTCCAGAATGGCCGCAGACACGGCCTCTGCCGGTGTCTTGCCGCCCCAGATCACGAACTGGAAGGCCGGATAGAAACGCTCGCATTCCGACATGGCGATGTCCATCAGGTCCTCTAACTGCTCGGCACTGGCGGCACGGGCACCGCGCAGCAGCGTGGTCTGACGGAACATGGGCGTATGCTGGTCGTGGCAGACATCGAAATGGCCCAGCCACATCTTGGGATTGATCTCGGCCAGCAGCTCGGCCACGGCCGCCTTGCGGCCCGGCGGCACCTTCATGTCGTACTGGCAGGAGAACTGCATCGCACTGACTTCCGTCTGCCACATGAAGAACAGGCGGTATTCGCACCAGCGGCCATTGATCTCCACCACCATCTCCTCCTCGGAGACGCGGTCGAAGGGCCATTCCTGGGCGACAACCATCTCTTCCAGCATGTCCAGCGGATTGTGCGTCGACCCCTGGGTCTCGATATTCAAGGCCGTCATGCCGTCCCCCTCACTCCCAATTCCCTTCCGCAGCGCCATCCCCCAGGCGATACGGCGGGCCACATATCGGAGCATCCAGATATTGTGGCCCTGTCGGCGTTGGAACCACCAGCAATACGGTGCCAGCGCCATTTCGCAGGCGCAACCGGATTCCGGTTCCTTGCCGTTTCGTGAAACAAAACCGATCTGCTCTCCGGCCGCGGCCGAAACGATGTCAGCCCTCGGAATCCTTGGAAAGCTTGGCCTCCAGGGCTGCCAGCTTTTCCTCCAGGGCCTCCTGCCGGGCGCGCGCCTCGGCGGCGACGGCCTTCACCGCCTCGAATTCCTCCCGGCTGACGACGTCCATCTGGGCCAGGATACGTTCGAACTGCTGGCGAATCTGGCCTTCGACCTCTCCCCGGATGCCGGAGATCGCGCCCATGGCACCGCTGGCGACACGGGCCAGATCATCGAACAGCTTGTTATCCACCTGCATGGCGGGTCCCCTTCAAAAAAGCGCCGCATTATGGGGATAGGGTGCAGCTCTGTCCATGGCATTGGGCGGGTATCTGGTACCCAGAAACCCGCCCATGGCGGTGCTGGCGGTTAAGGAACCCGAAAGTGCCCCGCGCCTTGCCGCCATCGTCCCCAACCCTTTATATAGGTCGCGTCCTCCCCGCCGGGGATGGAATGTGACGGGATATCGCATGATTTTCGCCATCCCCTTCCCCGACCTGGATCCGGTGGCGCTGGCCCTGGGTCCAATCTCCATCAAATGGTATGGGCTGGCCTATGCCGCCGGTATCGCCTTTGCGCTCTGGTACTGCGTCCGGCTGGCCCGCAACAGCGGGCTGCGGCCCACCGAAGATGATCTCGGCGACTTTGTCGTCTGGGCGGCGGGCGGAATCCTGATCGGCGGGCGCCTATTCTCCATCCTGTTCTATAATCTGGACACCTATCTCCAGGACCCGCTGGAGGCGCTGCGCGTCTGGCATGGGGGCATGTCGTTCCATGGCGGCCTGACCGGTGTCATCGCCGCGATTCTGCTGTTCTCCTGGCGGCGCGGCTTCTCCCCCTTCGCGCTGGGCGATCTGGTGGCCTGTGCGGCACCGGTGGGGCTGCTGCTGGGACGGCTGGCCAATTTTGTGAATGCCGAATTGTGGGGGCGGCCCACCGACGTACCCTGGGCCATGATCTTCCCCACCGATCCGGACAGCCTGCCCCGCCATCCCAGCCAGCTGTATCAGGCCGGGCTGGAGGGCGTGCTGTTGTTCGCCGTCATCTTTTTCCTGGCGCGCAGCCCCACCATCCGGGCGCGGACCGGGACGCTCTCGGGCATCTTCCTGATCGGCTATGCCATTGCACGACTGATCGGGGAATTCTTCCGGCAGCCTGATGCACAGCTGGGCTTCCTGGCGTTCGGCACCACCATGGGGCAGTTGCTGTCGATCCCCATGCTGATCGCCGGCGTGTGGATGGTCCTGCGGGCACCGTTTGGCACGCCGGTGCCGGCCGCGGCACCTGCCGCCCCGAAATGACGGGGGCTCTGCAAGACCTGCTGGTCCGGCGGATCGCGCTGACCGGACCGATCAGCATCGCCAGCTTCATGGGCGAGGCGCTGGGCCATCCGCAGCATGGTTATTACATCACCCGTGACCCGCTGGGCGTAGAGGGCGATTTCACCACCGCCCCCGAAATCTCGCAGATGTTCGGGGAGATGATGGGCGTCTGGCTGGCCGATTGCTGGATTAACCAGGGCTGCCCCGAGCGCGTGCATCTGGTGGAACTAGGGCCGGGGCGGGGCACCCTGATGGCCGATGCGCTGCGGGCCACGGCACGGGTGCCGGGCTTCCATGCCGCCATCCGCCTGCATCTGGTGGAAACCAGCCCCACCCTGCGCCAGCGGCAGGCGGAAGCCCTGGCGGCGTTCACCCCCACCTGGCATGACAGCCTGACCGCTGTGCCCGACGGCCCGATGCTGCTGGTCGCCAATGAGTTTTTCGATGCGCTGCCCATCCGGCAGTTCATCCGCACCCCGGCCGGCTGGGCGGAACGGAAGGTGGGCCTGAACCCGGCGGGACAATTGGCCTTCACCTTCGATCCAACGCCCGGCGGCGCCCTGCTGACGCCGCTGCACCGGGAGGTGGAAATCCCGCCGGGCGCCATTGCCGAGACCTGCCCCGCTGGCATCGCCGTGGCGGCGGAGATCGGGCGGCGCCTGTCGGCACAGACCGGGGCGGCGCTGATCATCGATTATGGCTATGATGGCCCGGCCATCGGCGACACGCTGCAGGCCCTGCGCGCCCATGAATATGTGCCGGTCCTGGATGATCCAGGTAGCGCCGATCTGACCGCCCATGTGGATTTCACCGCCCTGGGCCAGGCGGCGCGGCAGGCCGGGGCGCGGGTGCATCCCGGCATCGGGGCCAGTGTCGAACAGGGCGGTCTGTTGCGCGCGCTGGGCATCGACGCCCGTGCCGCCGCCCTTTCGGCCCGCGCCACGCCGGCGCAGCAGACCGATATCCAGGCCGCCCTGACCCGGCTGACTTCAACGCAGAGCATGGGGCGCCTGTTCCGTGCCATCGCCATCACCCATCCGGCGGCACCAACACCCGCCGGATTTGCCGCCCCGACGGGAGACTGCGCATGATCACGCTGGACCATCTGACCGCTGTTCCCGGACTGCGACACGGGTTTTTCACCCGCACCGATGGCGTGTCGACCGGCATCCTGGCCGCAATGAACTGCGGATACGGATCGAACGATGATCCCGCCAATGTTACGGCCAACCGCGCCCGCGCCATGGAGCTGCTGGGCCTGCCGCCAGACGCCCTGACCAGTGTCTATCAGGTGCACAGCCCCGATGTGGTGACGGTGACGGCACCGTTTGCGCATGCCGGGGCGCCGAAGGCCGATGCCCTGGTCACCGATCGGCCGGGCGTCGCGCTGGGGATCCTGACCGCCGATTGTGTGCCGGTCCTGTTCGTGGACCCGGTGGCCCGCGTCATCGGCGCCGCGCATGCGGGGTGGAAGGGGGCGGTGACGGGCGTGCTGGAAGCCACCATCGATGCAATGATCGCGCTTGGCGCCCAGCGCGGGCGCATTCTGGCCGGTGTGGGGCCGCATATCGGCTGGGACAGCTATGAGGTTGGGCCGGAATTCCGGGAGCGGTTTCTGGCCATCAATACGGAGAATGCCGGCCGGTTCCGGCCATCGACAAAGGCCGACCATTGGATGTTCGACATTGGCGGCTATGTGGACGGACGGCTGCGGGGCGCCGGGGTCGGGCAGGTGGAGAGTACGGGGCTGGACACGCTGGCCCGTGAGGACCTGTTCTTCAGCTACCGCCGCGCCTGCCTTCGCCAGGAACCGGATTACGGGCGCGGGCTGTCGGCAATCTGTCTGGTGTGAGGGAGTAGACCTGTTTTCGGCTGCGCGGAAACAGGCTCTCAAACCGGTTCGTCCAGGCTTTCACCGGGTTTCAGCCACCAGGACGCCTCAGCCAGCTTGCCTTCGAACAGTTCCAGCATGGGGCGCTTGATCTTGTCGATCAGGGGCCAGTCATGGGTGGCAACGATGACGGTGGTGCCCTGCTTGTTCAACTCAATGAACAGCCGCATGATCTTCATCGACATGTCGCGGTCGATATTGCCCGTGGGTTCGTCGGCCACGATCAGGGACGGGCTGGTGATGACGGCGCGGGCGATGGCGATCAGCTGTTTCTGACCGCCCGACAGGGTGGCCGGCAGGGCACCCATCTTGTCCGACAGCCCCACCCATTCCATCAGTTCGGTGACGGCTTCCTTGATATGCTTTTCGCCATGGCCGGCGATGCGCAGTGGCAGGGCGACGTTGTCATAGGCGCTCATATGGTCCAGCAGGCGGAAATCCTGAAAGACCACGCCGATGCGACGGCGCAGCTCATGCAGCCGGTCGCGCGGCACCTTGGACAAGGGCTCCCCGAACAGGGTGATCAGCCCGCGTGATGGGCGTTCGGAGAGGTAAAGCAGCTTCAACAGGCTGGATTTGCCGGCCCCCGTCGGGCCGGTCAGGAACTGGAAGGAACCGGGAGCCAGTTCGAAACTGAGGTCGCGCAACACCTCCGGCCCGTTGCCGTAGCGAAGCCCGACATTTTCGAAACGGACCAAACCGCGATCCTCCTCCAGAAATGGACCCCGTCCCATTGCGGAAGACGGGGCCATGCATCATCGCCGGTGCTTCTTCTTATGCCGTACCGCCGGCTGCGGTTGATGCCGTGGCGGCACCGGTGCAGGGGGCGGCGGGACAGGCGGTGAAGGCGCTGGCACCGGGTCCGGCTCCTTTCAGGAACAGCCGGCGCCAACAGCCTCCACACCCTCATGATGGCCGCTGTCGCGCACGGGGACCAGACCGACCTTCTCAAACGAAGCCAGCGTCTCGTCGGCCCAGCTCTTCAGGTCGGTCAGGCCGCCATGGCCGGTCCAGACATCAATGCCAAAGCGCTTTTCCAGATCGACCTCGGTCATCTTCAGCGCTTCGCGGACGGAGATCAGTTCCCGTTCCAGAAGGTTCCAGATGTCGCTCTCGCAGCGCTTCATGGTGACGACATGCACGCCCATGCCCTGATAGGCCTTCAGACGCTTGAAGTTCGGGTCGTTTTCATAGGCGCCGAAGCCGCCCGACACCTCATTCAGCACGACATAGCGGCGGCCGATGGGCAGCCACTCATTCTTGTCGAAGCTGTACTGGATCAGGCCACGCGCATCCTCAATCGCCTGGCTTTCGGCCTTGGTGGTCACCACCAGATCGATGGGCGGCGAATTCCGGCGGCGCAGCAGGGAGCCGGCATTACGCGCCTCTGCCCAGGCGAACAGTTCGGCCGCGACATTGGCGCCGACATCGATGATATAGCCGCCTTCCAGCACGGTACGGCCGAACTCGTCCCAGTATTTGATGGCCAGATTCGGGTCGGTGGAGCTTTTGACCTTGGTCAGGTCCTCACCGATGCCCAGTTCCTTGACGTTGCGGAACAGGCGGCCGAACTTGGACCGCTGGTTCAGGCTGTCGCTGTCCGCGGCCGCCAGCTTGACGGGCACGCCCTTCTGCTCGTGCTGCAGCACGAGCATCTGGGCCGTCAGGGTCTTGCCCTGCCCACCCGTCTTCGCCATCGAGATGAAGGTCCGCGTCATGCCAATTCTCTCCTGCGCCCAGCCTTGAAATTTCCGGTGCGAAAGCGGGAACGGACACGCATCCGGCCCGCCGCTTTCGCAGCGGCGGAATCGTTACCCGTTTTCGCCTCCACCTTCAATGCCGCCGGGCCGTTCGGCCGTAATTTTAGATGAAATCAATCCGATCAGGGACCCCACCCCGCGTAATCACTTCTCCTGCAGGCGCGGCATCAGCTCCACCAGGTTGCAGGGGCGGTGCCGGTTGTCCAACTGCCATTTCAAGATCAGGTCCCAGCCATCGCGGCAGGCGCTGGGGCTGCCCGGCAAGGCGAAAAGATAGGTTCCCTTGGCCACGCCCCCCGTGGCGCGCGACTGCAAGGCCGAGGTGCCGATCTTCTGATAGGAGAGCATGCGGAACATCTCCCCAAAACCGTTGATCGTCTTTTCGAACAGGCTTTCAAAGGCTTCCGGCGTCACGTCGCGGCCCGTCAGGCCGGTACCGCCGGTGGAGATGACGACGTCGACAGCGGGGTCGTCGATCCAGAGACGCAGCTGATCAATGATGGCGCGGACATCGTCGCGCACGATGGCACGGCCGACCAACGCATGGCCATCACTGGTCAGCCGTTCCACCAGCGTGTCACCGGATTTGTCATCCGACAGGCCACGCGTGTCCGACACGGTCAGCACGGCAATGTTCACCGGCAGGAAACGACGGGATTCGTCAATGCGGGACATTTGATCTCACTCCTGATCTCAAGTCTTCACGGCCAGTCGAGAAGTGTTGTCCCTTCCTCGACCTCCAGCCCGGACAGATCGTTCAACAAGGCCGCCGGCTGCACCCACCAGCCGGGGCGCACACCCGACAGCAGTTCGGCGGCGGCCACGGCATGGTCGAAATCCACATACAGGCCGAAACAGGTGGCGCCGCTGCCCGACATGCGGGACAGAAGGCACCCTGTTGTCGAATCCAGCGCCGCCAGCACCTGGGTGATGACAGGGCTCAGCCGTTCGGCCGCCGGGGCCAGATCGTTGCACCGCCCCTCCTTCAGCAGGGTCGCCAGCGCGCGGACATCCGCAAAGGATGTGGTCAGCCGCGCGGCATCGGAAAAGGGGCCGTTGCGCGCCTCGAACACGGCGGGGGTGGGCATGGACACGCCGGGATTGACCAGGACCACCCAGCAATCCTCCGGCAGGTCCGGTGCCGGCGACAGTTCCGTGCCCGTCCCGCCAAAATAGGCGGTGCGGGAGCCGACACAGACAGGCACGTCCGCCCCCAGTTTTGCCGCCAGATCGGTGACGGCCGGGTGATCAATCGGCACCTCCCACAAGGCACACAGCGCCCGCAAGGTGGCGGCCGCGTCAGCGGACCCGCCGCCGATACCCGACGCCAGCGGCAGGTTCTTGGTCAGCTTCACCGTCACCTCCGGCTTGCGACCCAGCGAATCCGCCAGCCGCTTCACCGCCTTGGTGACCAGATTGCTGTCGGTATCCTCCAGCAGCAGGGGCAGCGAATTGGGGCCGTGGAGCTGCAGGCTGAAATAGGGGGTGTTTTCCACCTCCACCAGATCATGGGCGCTGGCGAAGGCCACAAGACTGTCCAGCAGGTGATAGCCATCCTCCCGCCGCCCCAGCACATGCAGGTAGAGGTTCAGTTTGGCAGCGGCATAGGCACGAATGACAGTCATGATGGCAGCGTCCGAAGGTTGCGGCCGTTGCATTCTGGCAGAGGCTGCGCATTGAAACCACCCCGTTACAAATTTTCGCCGGGCTTGGTTAAGCCGTCGATTTATAACGGAGCCCACGAACGGCCGACGCCCCGCACGCGATACGGCCCCCGACACGGGACAGGGACACCATGAAGCAGCCATTCCACCGCCCCCTCTTGGCCCGCCTGCTGGGCGCCTCCGCCATCGCCCTGGTCACGGCGCTGGCCCCATTGGGTGCCGCCGCTGCACTGGATGCAAAGCCGGCGGCCAGCACGCCGGCCCAGACCGACCCGCGCCATGTCTGGGACCTGACGCCCATCTTCAAGGATGACGCCGCGTGGGATGCGGCCCGTAAACAGGCGCTCGCCGATCTGCCGGCGCTGGAAGCGCTGAAGGGCACGATGGGCAAGGATTCCGCCACGCTGCGCGCCGCCATGGACCGCATGTCGACGATCGGGCACGCGGTGGAGAAGGTGCTGGTCTATGCCTATCTGCAATATTCGACCGACACCCGCAACGACACCTATCAGGAACGCTGGAGCCTGGCGCAGGCCCTGTCGGCGCAGGCACAATCGGCCACCGCCTGGCTGTCGCCGGAAATTCAGGCCGTGGGCGCCGACAAGATCGCGGCCTTCATCAAGGAAGATGCCGGCCTGTCCAAACATGCATTCCGTCTGAACGACATCCTGCGCCTGAAGGCCCATACCCTGACCCCGGAAACGGAAGCGGCCCTGGCTGCCTATGGCCCCGTGCTGGGGGCGGCCAGCAATACCTATTCGGCCCTGGCCAATGCCGATATTGACTGGCCGGAGATCACCCTGCCCGACGGCACGACACGCAAGGTGAACCAATCCGGCTACCAGTCGCTGCGCCAGCACGCCGACCGGGCCGTGCGCAAGGCTGTGTTCGACACCTTCTGGAACAAGTTCGGCCAGTATGCCACCACCATGGGCAATACGCTGAGTGCCGCCGTCCAGGCCGGAACCATCGATGCCAAGCTGCGAGGATACCCGACCGCCGTGGCCGCATCGCTGGCCAATAACGACATTCCGGAAACGGTTTACCGCACGCTGGTGGCGGAGGCGAACAAGGGCCTGCCGACCCTGCACCGCTATTTCAAGCTGCGGCAGAAGATGCTGAAGCTGCCCGACCTTTACTATTACGACATTTATCCGTCGGTCGTGGACCTGGACAAGAAGTTCACCCTGGACCAGTCGCGCACCCTGACGCTGGCCGCCGTGAAGCCGCTGGGCAAGGACTATGTTGACCTGCTGGCCGACCTGACGGCGAAGCGGACCATGCATGTCTACCCGTCAGAGGGCAAGGATAGCGGTGCCTATCACTGGGGCACCTATGGTGTGGACCCTTACGTCTTCCTGAACCATCAGGACGATTACAATTCCATGTCCACCTATGCCCATGAATGGGGCCATGGCATGCATTCGGCCCTGGCGCAGAAGGCCCAGCCCTATGAAATGGCCAATTATTCCCTGTTCATGGCCGAAATCGCATCGACCACGAATGAGATGCTGCTGACCGATTATCTGGTGTCCAAGGCCAAGACCAAACAGGAAAAGCTGTTCTATCTGGGCCAGTCGCTGGAGAATTTGCGCGGCACCTTCTTCCGCCAGACCATGTTCGCGGAATTCGAACTGGCCACACATGACGCGGTGGAACGGGGCGAGGCCCTGTCAGGCACCAAGATGAAGGATATCTATTGTGGCCTGCTGAAGAAGTACCATGGCGACGCCGAAGGCGTAATGAAGATCGACGAGAAATACTGCGCGGAATGGGCCTTCATCCCGCACTTCTATCGTCCCTTCTATGTGTACCAGTATGCCACCTCCATTTCCGCCGGCACCTATTTTGCCGAGCAGATTTCAAAGGGTGGCGCCAAGGCGCGCGATAATTATCTGACTGTACTGAAGGCCGGCGGGTCGGAATATCCCTACCCGCTGCTGAAGAAGGCCGGCCTGGATATGGCCACATCCGCCCCCTATCAGGCCCTGGTGCGTCGCATGGATGCAACCATGGACCAGATGGAAAAGCTGCTGGCGGAGTAAGACCAATCCGCCTAAAGGTTGACCTTCAGGCGGATTGGAGGCTGGCGACCGCCGGCCCGCCGCTCGTGCGGCGTGAGCCAAGGGCGCGGATGCGCCCGCCCGGCGCCTGAGGAAACGTAAAATCTCCCTGGATCGGTCACGATCAAGGGAGATTGGTATAAGACCGGCAGCACGAAATCCTGACCAATGGTCAGGATTTCGTGCCCCCCAGTCGCCGTACCATCGGTCAAATTTTTGGCCGATGGTGTAGAGCACGAGGGGAGGGGCGACAGCGGTCGCCCCCCCTCACCTTCACACCGATACTTTATGCCGCCAGCCCATCGGGTCCGGCGCCTCGGCCCGCTGAATGGCGGTCAGGCGGGTCCGCAGGGTGCGGGTGATTTCCCCGTCGCTGCCGCCACCGATGGTGAAGCTGCCTTCCTTGTGGCGCACGGTACCGATGGCCGACACCACCGCAGCGGTCCCGCAGGCGAACACCTCACGCAACCGGCCCGACGCCGCGTCGGCCTGCCACTGCGCGAAGGAATAAGGCACTTCGTTCACGGTCAGCCCATCGGCGCGGGCCAGCTTGATGATGCTGTCGCGGGTGATGCCGGGCAGGATGGTGCCGGTCAAAGGCGGGGTCTGCAACGTGCCGTCATCAAAGACAAAAAACACGTTCATGCCGCCCAGTTCCTCCACCCATTTCTTTTCGGCCGCGTCCAGGAACACCACCTGGTCACAGCCATTGCGGATGGCCTCTGCCTGGGCGATCAGGCTGGCGGCATAGTTGCCACCACATTTGGCAGCACCGGTGCCACCGGCGGCGGCACGGGTGTAATCCTGCGATGCCCAGACCGACACCGGCTTGGCCCCACCCTTAAAATAGGCGCCCACGGGGCAGGCGATGACGCAGAAAATATAGCTGCCGGCCGGCTTCACACCCAGGAAGCTTTCATCCGCGAACATGAAGGGCCGCAGGTAAAGGCTGGCGCCCTCGCCACCGGGAATCCAGTCCACATCGGCGCGGACCAGCGTCTCCACCGCCTGCAGGAAAACCTCCTCCGGCAGGTCGGGCATGGCCATGCGTTCGGCCGACCGGTTGAAGCGCCGGGCATTTTCCAGCGGCCGGAACAGCAGGACCTCACCATCCTTGGTGCGATAGGCCTTCATGCCCTCGAAGATTTCCTGGGCGTAGTGCAGGACGGCGGCGGCGGGGTCCAGGGTGAACGCCTCACGCGCGCGCAGCTGTCCATCGTGCCAGCCCTTTTCCGCCGACCAGCGTACCGTAACCATATGGTCGGTGAAGATCTTACCGAAGCCCGGATCGGCGATCCGCGTGGCCCGGACATCGGCGGGCGTCGGCGAGGGATGGGGGATGTGACGGATGTCGATCTTGGCAGTCATGTGCCCGAATTCTCCCGGCGGCAGTGGCGCGCTTCTTGGTGACCCGCAGGATGGACCACCGCCGCTTCCGGGTCCATCCCTAAGCGTACCTGCCCGGCATGCCTGTCCCGCAATCCGGAACCAGGAGGAGGGTGAAAGCGAAGGGGTCGGCAGATCGCCTCTTTCCGATTTATGAAATTTGATTTATTAATCCTGACATCGCTGTCTATCGATGCGATCAGCAGCGTGCATCATGATCAAGGTCCCGGAAAACGGGCCGGCGCCTATGGGAAGGAAATGGCGATGAACAAGGCAGTTGTAGGGCGCTGGCTGCGGGCCAGCTTGATGACCACACTGGCGATCGGGCTGGCGGTGCCGCTGGCCTGGGGCCAGACGCAGCAGGGACTGGGCGGCAGTGGCGGTCTGGGCGCCGGCAGCTTCGGTCCCTTTGATGCAGAATTTCCGGCGGGCGGTGATGGCATTGCCAAGCCAAAGCTGGAGGAAAAGCAGACGCCGGGCACGCCGGTACCGGCCAATGCGCCCTTCACCCTCTACGGCTGGGTGCAGGCGGAGGCCCCGGGGGGCAAGGGCCGCACACTGCTGGGCGGCTTTGCGACAGCGGACGGCACGGCGCCGGCCTGGTTCCTGGCATTGACCGATGGCAGGCCCGCCCTGCTGGCCGGCGACACGCTGATCAGCGGCGGCAAGCCGCTGGCGGCAGGGCAATGGGCTTTCCTGGCGGCCAGCTTTGACGGGGCCAAGGTGCGCCTTTATGTCGATGGCAAGGAAGTGGCCAGCGGTGCCGCCCGCACGCAGACGGCCCTGGCCCAAATCCAGCTGGCGCCGCGCCGCAGCCGCACCGCCGCCTTTGTGCCTGCCGATGCCAGCCCCTTTGCGGGCCGGCTGGCCGGCTTCTCCGCCCTGCCCCGCGCCCTTTCGGCGGCGGAGGTGAAGGGACTGGTGGGTGCCAAGCCGGTGGTCGGACTGACCAATTTTGAAAGCGGCGCGCCGACCTGGCCCGTCCAGGTGCGGCAGATGTACGGGCAGGTTGCCCCGCAGGACCCCTGGACCCGGCCCAAGGCCAAGACCGGATTTTCCGCCCCCATCGCCAAGCCTGTGGTTGAAACACCCGCCCTGGCGCCGAAAACGGCCGGTGAGTGGGTGCTGGGTGCCTGGAAGCTGGTGGAAGCGCCGAAGGTCGCGGCAGGACCAGTTGCGTTGTCGCAACCGGGCTTCGATGCCAGATCCTGGTACAGCGCCACTGTGCCAGGCACCGTGCTGACCACCCTGGTCGATCGCGGCGTCTATCCCGACCCGGACTATGGGCTGAACAATCTGGCCATTCCGGAAAGCCTGAACAAACAGGATTACTGGTACCACACGGAATTCACGGTACCGGCCGATCAGGCGGAAAAGCGCCTGCAGCTGATCCTGAACGGGGTGAATTACCAGGCCGAGGTGTGGTTGAACGGCCAGAAGCTGGGGGCGATGAAGGGCGCCTTCATCCGCGGCCGTTTCGACGTGACGGGCATCGCCAAACCGGGCCAAGCCAATGCCCTGGCCATCCGGGTCAGCCCGCCGCCGCGCCCCGGCATCCCGCATGAGGAAAGCCTGACCTCTGCGGTGGGTGAGAATGGCGGTATCATGGCGCTGGACGGCCCGACCTTCGTGGCATCGGAGGGGTGGGACTGGATCCCGTCGGTGCGGGATCGCAATACCGGGCTTTGGCGCAATGTCACCTTGCGCGCCACCGGTGATCTGCGCCTGGGCGACACACAGATCGTCACCTCCCTGCCCCGCAATGACGGGTCGCAGGCCGATGTCACGGTGACAGTCCCGATGTGGAACCTGTCAGGCAAAGCCATCAACGCCAGCGTCACCGCCAGCTTTGCCGGCATCAGCGTGACCAAGCAGGCCAGCATTCCCGCCGGCGGCGGGGCCGTCACCCTGTCACCGACCGAATTCCCCGCGCTTTCCGTGAAGAATCCCAGGCTGTGGTGGCCCAATGGCTATGGCGAGCCGGCGCTGCACGACATGAAGATCAGTGTGGCCGCCGATGGCCAGCCCTCCGACAGCCGCGATATCCGCTTCGGCATGCGCGAAGTCACCTATGAGCTGTCGCTGATGGACCAGAAGGGCGCGCTGCGCCGGGTGGAGGTCGACCTGACCGAGGCCAAGGCGAAGGGCGAAAAAATCGTCGATGTCAGCCATGACGGCATCCGCAAGGTACCCGACGGCTGGGCCGCATCGCTTTATCCCGGTGCCGAAAACTCCGCCGCCGTGAAGCCGGTGGATGCGGCCGGTCTGTCGCCGCATATGGTAATCAAGGTCAATGGCGTGCGCATCGCGGCCCGCGGCGGCAATTGGGGCACCGATGACTGGCGCAAGCGGGTGGCGCGGGACCGGCTGGAACCCTATTTCCGCCTGCACCGCGACGCGCATGTTAACGTCATCCGCAATTGGGTGGGCCAGAACACACAGGAAGAGTTTTTCGAGCTGGCCGATGAGTACGGGCTGATGGTGCTGAACGATTTCTGGGCCTCCACCCAGGATTACCAGCTTGAACCCCAGGACGTACCCTTGTTCATGGCCAATGCCGCCGATACGGTCCGGCGTTATCGCCATCACCCCTCCATCGTGCTGTGGTTTGGCCGCAATGAAGGCGTGCCGCAGCCGATCCTGAACGAGGCGCTGGCCGAGATGATCCGGACGGAGGATGGCACCCGCCATTACACCGGTTCCTCCAACCGTGTGAACCTGGCCGGTAGCGGCCCCTATAATTACCGCGAACCTGACACCTATTTCACCGAACATGCCCAGGGTTTCTCGATCGAGCTGGGCACCCCCTCGTTCCCCACGATAGAGGCGCTGAAGGCCACCATGCCGGAAACGGAGCTATGGCCCATTTCCGACAGCTGGGCCTATCACGACTGGCACCAGACGGGGAACGGCGCCACCCAGACCTTCATGGATGCAATTTCGGTAAAGTTCGGTCCCGCCACCAGCCTGGAGGATTTCGAACGCAAGGCCCAGATGCTGAATTATGAAGGCTACCGCGCCATCTTCGAAGGCATGAATGCCGGGCTGTGGACCAAACATTCCGGCCGCATGCTGTGGATGACCCAGCCCGCCTGGCCCAGCACCATGTGGCAGATCCTGACCCATGATTACGATACGCACGGCGCCTTCTATGGTGTGAAGAAGGCATCGGAGCCGGTGCATGCGCAGTTGGACCTGCCTGACCATCGCATCACCCTGGTCAATAACAGCCAGACGCCACGCCAGGGCCTGGTCCTGA
>JAIXTS010000403.1 GCA_027483805.1 Azospirillum sp.
ACCGTTTCCGTCACCCCGACGCTGACCCGCGAGGAATGGCTCGCCAAGGCCCAGACCCTGTCGGAGGCGCTGCCCTATATGCGCCGCTATGACGGCAAGATCATTGTGGTCAAATATGGCGGCCATGCCATGGGCAACCCGGAACTGGCGCGGCAGTTCGCCAATGACATCGTGCTGCTGAAGCAGGTGGGCGCCTATCCCATCGTCGTGCATGGTGGCGGGCCGCAGATCGGCAGGCTGCTGGACCGGTTGCAGATCAAGTCGGAATTCATCGACGGCCTGCGCGTGACAGACAAGGACACGATGGAGATCGCCGAAATGGTGCTGTCCGGCAGCATCAACAAGGAAATCGTGGCCCTGATCAACGATGCCGGTGGCGATGCCATCGGCCTGTCGGGCAAGGATGACGACCTGATCGAGGCGCGCAAGGCCACCCGCACCAAGCGTGACCCCGACAGCAATATCGAAAGGGTCGTCGATCTGGGCTTCGTGGGAGAGCCGTTCCGCATCAATCCGCAGATCTTGCACAAGCTGCGCCATGCCGGCTTCATCCCCGTCATCGCCCCCATCGGCATCGGCGAGGATGGCCAGACCTATAACATCAATGCCGACACGGCTGCCGGCGCCATCGCCGCCGCCATGGATGCCACGCGTCTGCTGCTGCTGACCGACGTCGCCGGGTTCCTGAACAAGGACAAGGAACTGGTGCCGGAATTGTCGGTGTCCGACGCCCGCGCTGCCATCGCCGATGGCACTGCCTCGGGCGGCATGATCCCCAAGCTGGAAACCTGCATCGACGCCGTTGTCGGCGGGGTGGAAGGGGCGGTGATCCTGGACGGCCGCGTGCCGCACGCCATCCTGCTGGAGATTTTCACTGAAGGCGGAGCAGGCACGCTGGTCGGCAAGAAGTAAACACAGGTCAGGGCGAGGCTTTCGCCTTTACCTGACCTGCACCTTACCCCCGCTCCGCCGCCGCCATCGCGGCCCTGTATGTGTCCACATAATGCCGGGCCGACGCCCCCCAGGAGACGTCGCGCGCCATGGCCGAACGCTGCACCCCCCGCCAGCGGTCTGTCTGCGGATGCAGGGCAAAGGCGCGGTCGATGGCGTTCAGCAGCGACGGCACGGTTACCGGGCCAAAGGTAAAGCCGGTTGCCGTGCCGTCCGTCAGGGCATCATCGGTGCAATCGGTAACCGTATCGGCCAGCCCGCCCACGCGGCTGACCAGCGGCAAGGTGCCATAACGCAGGGCGTACATCTGGGTCAGGCCACAGGGTTCGAAGCGCGACGGCACCATCAGCACATCCACGCCCGCCTGCAAACGGTGGGACAAGGCCTCGTCATAGCCCAGGACCAGCCCAACCCGGCCGGGATAATGTCGCGCGGCGCCCGCCAGCGCCTGTTCCAGCGCGGCGGTGCCGGTGCCCAGCACGGCCAGTTGCCCGCCGCGCGCCACGATATGCGGAATGGCCTGCACCACAAGGTCGATGCCCTTCTGGTCCGTCAGGCGGCTGACGATACCAAACAAGGGGGCGTGGATATCGGGCGAAAGGCCGAAGGCCCGCTGGATATCAATCTTGTTGGCCTCCTTGGCCGGGAGGCTGCCGGCATCATATTGCGCGCTCAACTGCGGATCGCGGGCGGGGTTCCAGGCGTCGGTATCGATGCCGTTCAGGATACCGTCCAGAACGTCGGCACGGGCGCGCAGCAGGCCATCCATGCCGAAACCGAAGATTTCCCCCTGGATTTCGGTGGCATAGGTCGGGCTGACCGTCGTCAGACGGTCCGAATAGACCAACCCCGCCTTCAGGAAGGACAATTGGCTGTAGAATTCAAACCCTTGCGGGGTGAATCCGTCCCAGGGCAGCCCCAGGGTTGGCACGGTGTCGGCCGGGTACAGGCCCTGGAAGGCCAGATTATGGATGGTGAAAACCATTCCCGGCCGTTTGGCCCCCGCCAGGGGCCAGAGCGGGAAATGCAGGTGCGCCGCCGCCAGTCCCGCCTGCCAGTCATGGCCGTGCAGCACATCCGGCTTCCACCCCGACCGCCCCGACGCCCCGTCACCCGCCAGCCCGATCAGGGCCGCGACGCGTCCCAAGGCTGCGAAGCGCAGATGATTATCAGACCAGTCCTTGCCGTCCGGCCCCAGGTAAGGATTACCCTTGCGCCCGAAGAAGCTGGGGATATCCAGGGCATAGACGATACCCCCATCCACCCCCCGGCCCGCCACCAGCCGTGCCGGTGCCGCAGATGGCAGTCCGGGCAGACCGCGCAGGTCACGCAGCAGCTTGATATTCTCCAGCCGCTCCAGCACGCCTGGATATCCGGGAATCAGGGTCCGGACATCCATCCCCTCCGCCCGAAGGGCCGCCGGCAAGGCACCGGCCACATCCCCCAGACCACCGGTCTTCACATAGGGCAGGCATTCCGACGTGACAAACAGAACACGCATGATCGGGTCCGGACTTGTTGATGGCATCGGATCAGGAAAGGGCGGGGGCGGGAACCGGACAATCCAGCCCGGCCGGTGACAGGGTGAAGATCTCCACCCCCTCCTCCGTCACCCCAACCGTATGTTCGAACTGCGCCGAGAGCGACAGATCACGGGTAACATTGGTCCAGCCATCGGCAAGCGTGCGCAGGCCTGCGCCCCCCTGGTTGAACATCGGCTCGATGGTGAAGACCATGCCCGGGACCAGTTTCATGCCGCGCCCCGGCTTGCCGAAATGCATGATGTCGGGCGCGTCATGAAAAACGCGGCCGATGCCATGGCCGACATAATCCCGAACCGTCGAATAGCCGACAGACTTTGCGGCCTGTTCGATGACATGGCCGACATCGCCCAGATGCCGGCCTGGCGCCACCTGCCGGATACCGGCCATCATCGCATCATAGGTGCTCCGAACCAGATGGGCGGCCTTGGGCACAACCTCTCCCACCAGATACATGCGGCTGGTATCGCCATACCAGCCATCGACGATGGCGGTGACATCAACATTGACGATGTCACCCGCCTTCAGCCGCACCTTGTCGGACGGGATGCCGTGATTGACGACGTGGTTGGGGGAGATGCAGCAGGATTTCGGGTAGCCGTGATAGCCCAAGGTCGCCGCCAGGGCGCCGTTCGCCTTCAGGAAGGCGGCCACCCTTTCGTCAATCTCCCCTGTCGTCACGCCGGGCAGCATGTGGGCCGTGACATGGTCCAGACAGGCCGCCGCCACAGCCCCGGCCCGATGCAGGGCCGCGAAGGCGGATTTGCCGTGGAGCACGACCCGCCGGCCCAGAGGATCCAGCACAAAACTGCCCGGATAGGTCTTCATCGCCCCTCACCAACCACTTTCAGCAATCGGCCAAGGGCCATGGAACTTGACCCTTGAAGGAAGGTCCCCGCTGCCCCCCGCCCCCGTTTGCGCGTGAAGACAGGCTACCGGACGGCAGCGCCCGGCGCCTGTGGGACAGGGACCAACCGTCAGCCCTTCAGACGGTCCAGCATTTCCTGGGTGATCAATACCACACCATTTTCGGAGCGATAGAAGCGGCGTGCATCCTCTTCTGCGTTTTCGCCCACGACCAGACCGGCGGGGATGACGCAGCCGCGATCCACCACCACCTTGGTCAGGCGTGCATTCCGGTTGATCTCCACCTCCGGCAGGATGACCGCATCCGTCAATTCGCAATAGGAATGGATGCGCACCTTGTTGAACAGCAGCGACCGACGGACCAGCGAGCCCGAGGTGATGCAGCCGGCCGACACCATGCTGTCCACCGCCATGCCACGGCGTCCATCATCGTCGAAGACAAACTTGGCTGGCGGCAACTGTTCCTGATAGGTAAAAATCGGCCATTCGCGGTCATAGAGATCCAGGTCGGGCGACACCGTGCACAGGTCAAGATTGGCTTCCCAATAGGCATCCACGGTCCCGACATCCCGCCAATAGGCGTTGCCAGGCTGGGCCCGGTTGCGCACACAGCTTTCGTTGAAATGGTGGGCCACGACCTTCGCGTTCTCCACCAGGTAGGGAATGATGTCCTTGCCGAAATCGCGGCTGGACTTCTGGTCCCTGGCATCGCGTTCCAGATGGCTGTAGAGGAAATCGGCATTGAAGATGTAGATGCCCATGGAGGCGAGCGCCATATCCGGCTTGCCCGGCATGGCGGGCGGATCGGCCGGCTTTTCGAGGAAGCTGACAATCCGGTTCTCATCATCGACATGCATCACGCCGAAGCCGGACGCTTCCTTGCGCGGCACCTCGATACAGCCCACCGTCACATCCGCAGCGGTGCGGATATGGCTGGCCAGCATATTGGCATAATCCATCTTGTAAATATGGTCGCCGGCCAGGATCAGCACCCATTCGGCCTTGTGCGAGCGCAGGATGTCCAGGTTCTGGTACACCGCATCCGCCGTGCCCTGATACCAGCTGGTCTCGTCAATGCGCTGCTGGGCAGGCAGCAGATCGATGAATTCACCGATTTCACCACGCAGGAAATTCCAGCCGCGCTGCAAATGCCGCAGCAATGAATGCGACTTGTACTGCGTGATCACAGAGATGCGGCGAAAGCCGGAATTGATGCAGTTGGACAGGGCGAAGTCGATGATGCGGAACTTGCCGCCGAAATGGACCGCCGGCTTGGCGCGACGGTCGGTCAACTGCTTCAGACGGCTGCCGCGCCCACCCGCCAGGACAAGCGCCAACGCATGGCGCGGCGCCTGCCGCAGGTCGCGGTCAAGGCGCTGTTCAGACTGACTGGTCACCAATTCCCCATCCTCCCTGATGTCGCGCGGCAATATCGCGCTGTGCCGGCCGCTTCGACCGGCGGCTATATTCAACCGGGATGGTGTCACATGCTGCGTGCCGGGTCACGTCTGGATACGTATGTTGCGTGTGCAATCACGGGCAAGGCAGACAACGAAAAGGCGAAAGGCCCGGATCGGCCCCAATCGGCACCGCAGCAGGACATGCACCCGAATGTCTGCCTATTTTTTAATCTGTCACATTTTTAGCCGCTGAATCGAGGTGCCCCGAAAGGGGGCATTCCAATTATTATACTGATTTAACAAGATTTTTCCCAAAAAGTCGCCATCAGAAACAGCACATTTTTTGGGCATATAGCTTCTTTTCAGGCGGAGTCGTGGCTTCACCGGGTGGATTCCAATCAGGCGTCCGGCCGCGACAGCGTAGGGATTCCGCCGCTTTGCACAACGGCACGGACTTTGAATAGGGGAGTAGCGGCGTGTGCGGCGGCCGGTCGGCCCCGTGCCCACAAGAATGGGGAGCCAGATGAATCGTATGTTGAAGACCCTTTTCGCGGCGTGCCTGGCGTTGGTTCCGGGCGTGGCCCTCGCTCAGGACGCGGCACCGACCCCGACGCTGGACAGCGGCAATACCGCTTGGCTGCTGACGTCGACGGCGCTGGTGCTGTTCATGACCATTCCTGGTCTGGCGCTGTTCTATGGCGGCATGGTCCGCAAGCTGAACGTCCTGACCATGGCGATGCAGAGCTTCGCCATCGCCGCCCTGGTCTCGGTGCTGTGGGTTGTTGTCGGCTTCAGCCTCGCTTTCGGGCCGGGCAACGCCTATATCGGCGATCTGAGCCGGGCCTTCCTATCCGGCCTGGAAGTCGGAAGCCTTTCGGGTACCATCCCGGAATCGGTGTTCATCGCCTTCCAGATGACCTTCGCCATCATTACCCCGGCGCTGATCACAGGCGCTTTCGCTGACCGCATGAAGTTCTCGGCCCTGCTGCTGTTCACGGCACTGTGGTCCCTGATCGTCTACAGCCCGGTCTGCCACTGGGTCTGGGGCGGCGGCTTCCTGATGGGCGATGGCGTCCTGGACTATGCCGGTGGCACCGTCGTTCACATCAATGCTGGCGTCGCCGGTCTGGTGTGCGCCATCATTCTGGGCAAGCGCAAGGGCTATGGCACCTCTGACATGAAGCCGCACAACCTGGTCCTGTCGCTGATCGGCGCGGCCATGCTGTGGGTGGGCTGGTTCGGCTTCAATGCCGGTTCCGCCGTTGCCGCTGATGGCCGTGCGGGTATGGCCCTGCTGGTCACGCAGGTCGCCGCCGCCACGGCCACGCTGGCCTGGATGTTCGTGGAATGGGGTGTGAAGGGCAAGCCCTCCGTGCTGGGTGCCGTTTCCGGTGCTGTGGCCGGTCTGGTCGCCATCACGCCTGCCGCCGGTTTCGTCGGTGTTGACGGTGCCCTGGGCATCGGCCTTGCCGCCGGCATCATCTGCTACTTCGCCTCCACCTCTCTGAAGCATGCTCTGAAGTATGATGACAGCCTGGATGTCTGGGGCGTGCATGGTGTCGGCGGTATCGTCGGTGCCATCCTGACCGGCGTCTTCGCCAAGGCCGCCATCGGCGGGACCGCTGGTGCCCTGGAAGGCAATATCGGTCAGGTCTGGACGCAGATCTGGGGCATTCTTGCCACTGTTGTCTGGTCCGCTGTTGCCACCGCCATCATCCTCTATGTCGTCAAGGCCATCACCGGCCTGCGCGTTGATGAGGATGCGGAACGGGACGGTCTGGATCTGGCCCTGCATGGCGAGAGCATCCAGTAAGTTCGAGGCTCTGGCCTGAATGAAAGACCCCCGCACCGGGCGCCCGGTGCGGGGGTTTTCTTTTTGGGGAAGTCTTCGTTTTTCCCTTATGCGCCGCGCGCCATGGGGCGCGGGCCGGCGGTCGCCGGCCTTGGCAGTCGGGCTTACCCCAGCGTCAGCACCACCTTGCCCGTGGCTTTGCGGCCCGACAGCAGGTGGAAAGCCTGGGCATAGTCCTTGATCGGCAGTGCGTGCGACACATGCGGCCGCAGCTTGCCTTCCCCCCACAGCGCCAGCAGTTCCATCAGGCTCTGGCCCAGGCGCTGCGGGTCATGCTTGCGGTAAGCCCCCCAGAACAGGCCCAGCACCGCACAATTCTTGACCAGCAGCAGATTGGCCGGCACCTGCGGGATGCGTCCCGCCGCATAGCCGATGGTGATGATGCGGCCGCACCACGCGATGTTACGCAGAGCGGCGTCGAAATAATCCCCACCCACCGGATCGAACACGACATCCACACCTTTGGGCGCCAGTTCCTTCAAGCGCACTTTCAGGTCCTCAGCCGAGTAGTCGACGCCCTCATCGGCGCCATGGGCCTTGGCCACCGCCAGCTTTTCCGGCGAGGATGCGGCCGCGATGACCCTGGCACCCATGGCCTTGCCGATTTCCACCGCTGTCAGGCCAACCCCGCCCGATGCGCCCAGGACCAGCAAGGTTTCCCCCGCCTGCAACTGTGCCCGGTCGGTCAGGGCCAGGTGGGAGGTGCCATAGGCGACGGGGAAGCCGGCGGCAGTGGCGAACTCCATGCCATCGGGAATAGGCAGGACAGCACCCGCCTCCACCACCGCTTCCTCCCGGAACGCGCCTTTGGCGGACAAGGCCATGACCCGCTGCCCGACCTTCAGGTGGCGCACGCCCTCGCCCAACTCCGTGACGAATCCGGCGCATTCCATGCCGGGGGTGAAGGGGAAGGGTGGCTTTTCCTGATACTTGCCCTCAATGATCAGCGTGTCGGCGAAGTTCAGCGCCGCCGCCTTGATGGCGATCCGCACTTCCCCCGCCGCCAGCGGCAACGCCGCCACCTCTTCCAGCACCAGGCTTTCCGGCGGCCCGAACCCCTTGCACAGCAGCGCCTTGGGCATGTCATCTCCTCC
>JAIXTS010000288.1 GCA_027483805.1 Azospirillum sp.
CTGACGGTCGCCATCATCGGGCGACCGAATGTCGGCAAGTCCACCCTGTTCAACCGGCTGGTCGGCAAGAAGATCGCCCTGGTTGACGACCAGCCCGGCGTGACGCGCGACTGGCGCGCCGCTGACGGGCGCGTCGGGGGCTTGGAATTCACCGTGGTCGACACGGCTGGTTTGGAGGATGTGTTCGATGACAGCCTGGAGGCGCGCATGCGCCGCCAGACGGAACGCGCGGTGGAACGGGCCGATGTCGCCCTGTTCCTGATCGATGCGCGGGCCGGCGTTACCGCCATGGACAAACATTTTGCCGCCTGGCTGCGCAAGGCCGGCAAGCCCACCATCCTGGTTGCCAATAAATGCGAGGGGGCGGCCAGCCGGCCGGGCCTGATCGAGGCGTTCGAGCTGGGCCTGGGGGAACCCGTGCCGTTGTCGGCCGAGCATGGCGAGGGCATGGCCGATCTGGTCACGGCCCTGGAACCATTCATGCCCAAGGACGAACCCGAGGAAGAAGAGGCTTTCGATGCGGAAGCCGCCGAGGCCGAGATTCGTGAAGAGGGTGAAGCCGCCGACGAGGATGAGCCCAAGGCGCTGCAGCTGGCCATCGTGGGACGCCCCAATGTGGGCAAGTCCACGCTGCTGAACGCGCTGGTGCAGGAGGAGCGTGTGCTGACCGGCCCGGAGGCCGGCATGACGCGTGACGCCATCGCCGTTGAATGGGAATGGAAGGGTCGGCCCATCCGTCTGGTCGATACGGCCGGCCTGCGCAAGCGGGCGCGGGTCGAGGCCAAGCTGGAGAAGATGGCCAACCAGGACACGCTGCGTGTCATCCGCATGGCCCATGTCGTGGTTCTGGTGCTGGATGCCGACGGCATTCTGGACAAGCAGGACCTGACCATCGCCCGGTTGGTGGTTGAAGAGGGGCGGGCCCTGGTCATCGCACTGAACAAGTGGGACGCGGTGGAGGACAAGAATGCCGCCCTGCGGCGGATGGCCGACCGGTTGCAGACCTCTCTTCCGCAGGTCAAGGGTATCCCGACTGTCGCCATTTCGGCGCTCAAGGGCCAGAAACTGACCGATCTGCTCGACGCGGTGGTGACCACTTACGGCATCTGGAACCGCCGTATCCCGACGGCGGCGTTGAACCGCTGGTTGTCGGCTATGACGGAAAGCCATCCGCCGCCGCTGGTCGACGGGCGCCGCCTGAAGATCCGCTATATGACCCAGGTGAAGAGCCGGCCGCCGACTTTTGCGCTGTTCGTCAGCAAGCCGGTGGATCTGCCGGATCATTATTCGCGCTATCTGGTCAATGGCATGCGCGAACATCTGGATCTGCCGGGCGTGCCGATCCGTCTGCTGTTGCGCAAGGGCAGCACGAATCCGTTCGATTGATCCATGTCGCAACTGGGTCATTGCCAAACGGCCCCTATCCATTAGAGTAAGACTAATTGGATAGGGGGTTTGGGTCATGATTTTCGGGGTCAGCTTCTGGAACAAGAAGAAGACCTTTGAGGTCTTCATCAAGAAGGATGACAGGTGGCAGCTCCACTCCCTTTGTGATGAGGAGGATGAGGCCATCAATGAGGCGCAGCTGCAGCTGCGCATGGCCAAGACCAATCAGGTAAAGGTGATTCGTCACCGCCATTTGTCGAAAACGGCGGCGGCAGAAACCGTGGTCTATGAGGCGACCGCCAACCCGCCCAAGGAAAAGCCCATCGTTGTCGCCACCCCGGTGGGGGAACTGGCGGTGTGCAAGGTCCTGGATGATCTTTACACGGCCGACGGCCGCCGCACCATCGGGCAGGTGATGCGCGACTATATGCAGCGCAACAATATCTGCACCACCGAACTGCTGCACAGTTTCAGCCATATCCGCAAATTGCAGGATGCCCAGGGCCTGGTGAATGCCGGCCTGCACCGGGTGGGATCAGCTCAGGCAGCCGCCCTTGGCGTGCCGGTGAAGGAGCGTATGCAGCTGCTGGACACGCTGGTCACCCAGATGCAGCAGAAGGCCCGTGCCTTTGCAGCCGAACGGGGCAATTTTCCGGAGTTCAAGGGCCAGGACCTGGGCGCCGTGTCCAGTCGCATCGTGGAGAAGGTGGGGCTGGAGCATCATGATTATGTGCTGAACGCCCTGTTGAGCGTCTGGCTGTTCGAATGCCGCTCCCTGCTGGCCAAGGTCGACGCCTTGTCGCGGCTGGCCCAGGACAATATCGAAACAGGTCTGATCCGGCAGCTTGATGGCATCCTGGCCGACACCATGATCTTCGCGGAGGTGGTACAGGAACTGTTCGCGCCGCAACCCAACCTGGGCGTGGCCCTGAAACAGATGGGCGCTGTCGTCCTGTGCAAGAAGGGGGCGGGCGACAAGTTGGCCAACCCCACCATGAAGATCATCGCCACCTTGATCCAGCAAGGGTTGCTGCCCCAGACGCAGGCGGCACTGGCGGACCGACTGCTGCGCGAGATCAATACCGACCGGCCGCTGGATCAGCGGACACCCGACCAGGAAGGCGCCCTGCTGGATGATCTGGTTTTGTCACTGACCGGGGATGATGGCACGATCCTGGGGGGCGAGCGTACCCATCAGTCGATAGAGCGCCGGCGCCTGCGTCAGCGTCAGGAAATGCTTCGGGCCCAGGGCTTGCACAGCGTCGCCGACAATCTGCGCTGAGCCGCCGCGATCAATCCTCCCGACGGCGATAATCCTGCAAACGGGTGACGCGCAGGGCATGGACCCCGTGGCGGTCGATCATGTCCTGCCAGGACTGAAACTCTTCCATCGACAGATCATACCGCCGGCAAGCCTCATCCGCTGTCAGCAGACCGGCGCGCACACCAGCAACCACTTCCGCCTTACGCCGCATCACCCAGCGCCGGGTCTCGGGCGGAGGCAGGTCGTCCAGCGTCAGGCTGGCGCCACCGGTGGAGACCCCCACGGCGTCGGCTTCCGATTCCGCCCGCAGGCGGGAGGTGGCGGCTGTGTTGAGCGATTTCATCTGACGGGCGCCTCTGGTGCAATACACATAGCTACCGATAGCGCCCGGCCCTTAAAAAAGCGTGAAGCTCAGCACAAATCCTTACAGTCAGGATGTCGCAACCAAGAGCATCAATTCTTGATGGACAGCACATTGGTCATGGTGATCGGCAAGGTGCCCAGCATCAGGTAAGGCTCGCCCGCCGTCAGATCCACGCCGGTGACACGGCCAAAACTCATCACCTGGGCACTGATTTCCTTACCGTCAGACCCGGTTATTTTAGCCACACCCTTGTAGGTACCGTCGGGCAACTTGTTGCCGCTATTGTCCAGCCCGTCCCAATTCACATCCTGCGTGCCGGCGAATTTGCTGAGCGCCATGGTGCGAACCACCTTGCCAGTCTTGGCGTCCGTGATCTCGAACACCGCATCGGCGGCGGGCTTGTCGGTGGAGACGGTCATGTGGGCCTTGCCGTCCTGCAGAGCGACACCGTTCGACTGAATCTCCACCGTCTTGCCAATGTACCCCAAGGCCTGATTGGGCTGGCCATTGTTGATGGCGCTGACGACATCGTCCAGCTTCTGGTTCGTCTTGATGGACTGCTCCACCTGTGAATATTGCACCAGCTGCTTGGTGAATTCTGCGGTGTCGGTCGGCTGCAACGGGTCCTGATTCTGAAGCTGCGATGTCAGCAGCGTCAGGAAGGTCTCATAGTTGCTCGACAGATCCGC
>JAIXTS010000088.1 GCA_027483805.1 Azospirillum sp.
AGTGACGCGGGCGGGCCGGTCTGTTCGCCGGCCCCGGTTGATTTGGTCAATTTTGTGTCTTTACACGCCCGTTACAGTTCGAAACCCCCACGTTACGGGGTTTTGATTACAAGGGTGCACTATTCCCCCATCGACGGGAGCCTGAGGTCATGAACGCTTTCCATCGCCCGCTTGCCGCCCTGCTGCTGCTGTCCGCCATGGCCCTGCCGGCAGCCGCACAGACGGCGCCGCAGCCGGCAGCCCGGGTGAAGGTGGAGGCGGCCAGCCTGCGGCAGATGGCGCCAGTGCTGCTGGTGCCCGGCAGCGTGATGTCGCGCCAGGATGCCGATGTGGCGGCCGAAGTGTCGGGGCGGATCACCTGGGTGGCCGAAGCGGGCACCAAGCTGGCGGCGGGCGAGGCGATGGCGCGGGTCGATGACCGGCTGCTGCGCCTGGAACTGCGCCAGTATGAGGCGCAGATCAAGAGCCTGCAAAGCCAGCTTTCGTTCCAGGAGCGCGAGGTGGAGCGACAGCGGCAATTGGCCGAGCGCGGGACGGCCACTTTGGTCAAGCTGGAGGAGGCCAGCAACCGCCGCGACGTGCTGGCCCAGGATCTGGTCCGCGCCCAGGCCAGCCGCGACCGTACCGCCCTGGAGATCGAGCGCACCGTGGTGAAGGCACCGTTCGGGGGCCAAGTGGCCCAGCGCATGCTGGAGATCGGTGAATATTCCGCCCCCGGCGCGAAAGTGGCCCGTCTGGTGGCCGTCGATCAGGTGGAGGTGCGCGCCCAGGCGCCCGTCTCCATCGCCCGCCATATTGCCGAGGGCAGCGAGGTGTCGCTGGATATCGAAGGCCAGACGGCCCGCGGCAAGGTCACCCGCATCATCGCCATCGGCGAGGCGCAGTCCCGCACCTTTGAGGTGCGCGTGGCCTTGCCGCGCGGCGAGGCGCCTTGGATCGTGGGATCGGCGGTGAAGGTGGGCCTGCCATCGGCCACGGCGGAACAGGTGGTGGCGGTGCATCGCGACGCCCTGGTCCTGCGCGGGGACGGCACCTTCCTGTTCCGCGTCAATGCCCAGAACAAGGCCGAACGGGTGGCGGTAAAGACCGGCACCAGCATCGGCGACTGGGTGCAGGTGACGGGCGAGGTGCGTGACGGCGACCGCCTGATCGTGCGCGGGGCCGAACGGCTGCGCGAGGGGCAGGAGGTCGAGCTGGACCCTAAGGTGAGCTGAGGGGTGATGTAGAAGGGCGTCGCCCGACGCTTGTCCTTGATCTTCATAGGCTTTCCCTGGCACCCTTGTGGGCGGGTGCGAGGGGGGATTTGATGAGTGACGGGATCGAATCTGTGGGCGCCATGGCCACGGCTGGGCTGGCGGCCGCGGCCATTGAGGGCGAAAGCGGCAAGCATGGGCACGGCGCCCATGGCAAATGCGCCAATTGCGGCACGGTCCTGACAGGCAATTTCTGCCATTCCTGTGGTCAGGCTGGGCATCTGCACCGGTCCATGCTGCATATCGTGGAGGAGTTCTTCCACGGTATCCTGCATTTCGACAGCAAGGCCTGGCGCACCTTGCCGATGCTGGCATTCAGGCCCGGCAAGCTGACCTATGATTATATCCATGGCCACCGGGCGCGGTATGTGACGCCCATGGCCATGTTCCTGTTTTCCGTCTTTGTCATGTTCATGACCTTCTCCCTGCTGGGCGTCAGCACCAATGTGCCCGTGGCCCTGCCGGCGGAGCAGCAGCGTGAGGCGATGGTCCAGGCCCGCCAGGGGCTGGAGGAAGCCCGCGCCGATCTGGCCGAGGCGGAGGCGGAACTGGCCCAGGCGCTGAGCGCGGGCGAGGATACCAAGGCCGAGACCCGGCAGCGCGACCGGGCGCAGCGGCGCCTGGAGACGGCCCGGAAATCACTGGAGGCCATGGATGCCGCCCTGGCGGAGGCCGGCATCGCGATCGTGCCGCCGACCCCGCCCAAGCCGGGGGAACAGCCGGCGGTGCCGGACCTGCCCACGGTTGTTGGCAATGGCCCGGCTGCTACAGAGAACCTTTCGGACCTTCTGACCCGGAACCTGGGTGACGATCTGAACATCAATCTCGGTAACCCGGAGCTTGAGGAGAAGATCAAGAAGAAGCTGAAGAATCCGGAACTGCTGCTCTATAAGATGCAGAACACGGCCTATAAGTTCTCCTGGCTGCTGATCCCCATCTCCCTGCCGTTTCTGTGGTTGCTGTTCTTCTGGAAGCGTGGGGTGGCCATGTATGACCATGCCATCTTCTCGCTCTATTCCCTGTCCTTCATGTCGCTGCTGTTCATCACCATCTCGCTGGTGATCAAGTTTGCGCCGGGCCAGGACGGGCTGATCGCCGCGCTGATCCTGCTGGCCCCGCCCGTCCATATGTTTTTCCAGCTGCGCGGCACCTATCGCCTGTCCAATTTCGGGGCGCTGTGGCGGACCTGGGCGCTGCTGTTCATCACCCTGACGACGAGCATCATGTTCGTGGTGTTCATCGTGTCGATGGGCGTGGCGGGGTAGGGATGGGCGATGCAGGCACCGTGGGTCAGGTCGAGGCGAAAGCCCGCGCCCTGACAATGACGGATCGAAGGCCTGTTCTGTCAGGGCGCGCCGTTGGCGCGACCTGACCTGCGCCTGCAATGTGCGGGCAAGGGGTGTGACGTCACACACCCCCGTCACACAGTTACCGCCCCAGCCGCCGCACATGGGCGGCCAGGCCCAGGAAGGCCGGGTAGGGGTGGGTGACGACATAGGTGGGGATGGGCCCCAGGAAAGACCGCATGCGGCCCTTTTCCACGAAACGCTTGCGGAAGCGGCTGTGCTGGAACCAGCCCATGAAGCGGGGGATGATGCCGCCAGCGATAAAGACGCCGCCACGTGAGCCCAGCGACAAAGCCAGATTGCCGGCGACCGCCCCCAGCATGGCGCAGAACATGTCCAGCGCCTCCACACAGATTGCGTCGCGCTTGCCCACGGCCCGGTCGGAAATCTCAGCGGCGGTCAGCTTTTCAGGCTCCACCCCGTCCAGGAAACTGAGCGTTTCATAGAGGTTGACCAGGCCGGGGCCGCAGACGAGCCGTTCGGCGGAAACATGTTCGAACTGTTTGCGCAATTGTGCCAGGACGGCACTTTCGCGGTCGGTGATGGGGGCCATGGTGACATGCCCCCCCTCTGTCGCCAGCGCCGTGAAATGGCCGGCGCTGTCAGGCACCAGGGCCGAGACGCCCAGGCCGGAGCCCGGCCCCAGCACCGCGATGGGCGAGCCGCTGACCGGGTCGCCATCACCCACCTGGGTGTAATCATCGGGCGTCAGTTCGGGGATGCCCAAGGCCACGGCGGTGAAATCATTGATCAGGTCGAGCCGCGCGAAGCCCAGATCCTGGGCCACGGCCTTGATGGAGAATTCCCAGGCCAGATTGGTCATGCGGATCAGATCGCCCGTGACGGGGGAGGCGACGGCGAAGGTTGCGGTCTGTACCTTGCCCACCAGATCCTGGATTTTCAGATAGGTCAGGGCCGCATCCTGCAAGGTGGGATAGTCGGCACAGCGCAGCACCTGTTCATTGTAGGGCGCCCCGGTCGGACCGACCAGGGCGAAGCGGGCGTTGGTGCCACCGATATCGGCGATCAGGAAGGGGGCGGTACCGTCGGTCATGCGTGTCGTTCCAGGCAGGCGGATGAGGCGAAGGGGTGATCAGGCGCTGCGTTTGGCGCGCAGGGCCGCCCCCGGCGCACCGGGCGCAGGTCCGGTGGAGCCGCGGATGATGAGGGAATGGTCAAGCTGCCGGTGCGGCATGGGATTTTCCCAGACGCCCGCATCCTTGCGCTTGATCAGTTCCAGCAGGATGTCGGCGGCGGCTTCGGCCATCTGGATCACGGGCTGGCGGATGGTCACCAGCTGTGGCCAGACCATGCTGGCAATGGGCATGTCGTCGAACCCGACCACCGACAATTGTTCGGGCACGGTGATGCCCATGCCATGCGCGACCGCCAGGGTGGCGGCGGCCATTTCGTCGTTCGAGGCCAGGATGGCGGTGGGCCGGTCGGCCCGTTCCAGAAGGCGCGTGGCGGCCGGCAGGGCCGAGGCGTAGTTGAATTCCCCCACCTCGATCAAATCCGGCATCGGGGCCAGACCATGATCGGCCAGCGCCTCGCAGAAGCCGGCATAGCGCAGGCGCGTGGCGGCATGCTGGGCCTTGCCCTTGATGAAGCCGATGCGCGTATGGCCATGGGCGATCAGATGTTCGGTCAGGTCACGCGTCGCCTTCCATTCATCGATGCGCACGATGGGCGAGGTGTCGATATCGCGGTCGGGCGCGATGCGCACATAGGGCACGCCGGCCCGTTGCAGCACGCCCAGCACGATGGGATTGTCGGTCACGGGCGGGGTCAGGACCACGCCGGCCATGCGCACCTGATTGACCAGGGCGGCGGCGCGTTCTTCCACATCCGGGGCGTTATAGGCGATTTCTTCGATCAGCAGGTGGTAGCCCGCCGCCCGGCAGCGGTTAAGCATGCCCAACTGTATGTCGTGCGTGTACTGACCGCCGGTATCACCATAGAAATGGCCGATCAGGAAGGAGCGTTCGCCGGCCAGGCTGCGCGCCGACAGCGAGGGCTGATAGCCCAGCTGCGTGATGGCCGCCTGCACCCGCTGACGCACCACGTCGCGGACATTGGGTTCCTTGTTCATGACGCGGCTGACGGTCTTGATCGACACTTCGGCCAGGGCCGCCACGTCATTGATCGTCGGCTTGCGATGCGCCTGCGCCATGTTTCCTGAATCCCCCGGTTTGACCGGTGCAATTGTCTGCTTATTCGATTGCCGGGTCCACCATCAAAAGCCGCAAAAGTGGCGGGACCAAAGGGGTCCCGCCACAAAAACGGCCCAGGGTCCCGTCAGCGGATACGGCCGTATCCGTTTTCCAGGCTGCCATTGGTGCATTTCAGACCAAAGACGACGATCGCAATGTAGCAGACAACCGGCACGATCATCGCCAGATGCATGTTGGTGGCGTCAGCCAGCAGACCCGTCAGCACCGGGATGATGGCCCCACCAACGATGGACAGGCAGAGCAGGCCGGACGCCGCCGGCGTCTGATCATCCATGTCCTTCACCGAGAGCGAGAAGATGGTGGGGAACATGATGGAGTTGAACAGGCCGATGGCGATGGCGGTGTAGGCCGACACCGGGCCGGTGGTGAATGCCGACACGGCGGCCAGCACCGTTGTCATGATCGCGCAGAAGGCCAGCACACGCGACGGCGCAATCTTTGCCATGGCAACGGAACCGATGAAACGGCCCACCATGGCTCCACCCCAATAGAGGGACAGGTAACCGGCGGCTTCGGCCTTGGTCAGGCCCAGCGTGCTCTGTTGATTGAGATACTCAATCATCATCGACCCAATGGCAACTTCGGCCCCCACATAAACAAAAATGCAGAGCGCGCCAAAGCCCAGGCGGGGATTCTCCTTCAGCGACGGCATATGCCAATGGGCGCTTTCCCGACGGACCACGGTTTCGTTGCGCCGCGCGAGCCAAAAGCCGAACGCAATCACAAACATGAACACCGCAAGGGCAATGCAGGGACCTTCAAGCACGCGCAGGCTGTCTGCGCTGTTGCCGGTCTCGGCCGTGACGGCGCCGAAGATGAAATAGCCCCCCAGCGGCGGACCAATGGTCGTCGCCAGAGAGTTGAAGGCCTGCGCCAGGGTCAAGCGCTGCGGCGCAGACGCCACCGGCCCCAAACCGGATGCCAGCGGGTTCATCGCCACCTGGATCATCGTGATTCCCGATGCAGTGATGAACAAAGCCACCAGAAACACCCAGAAACGTGCAATTTCGACTGCCGGCACAAACAGCAGAATGCCGATGCCCACGGTCGTGAAGCCCAGGACGGTGCCCCGCAGGTAGCCCAGGCGATCCAGAAGACGCCCGGCCGGCAGCGAGATCAGGAAATAGGCCAGGAAGAACGCGAACTGCGCCAACATCGCCTCGGCATGATCAAGGTCGAAGGCGGCGCGGAACTTTGGCACCAACACATCAACCAGCACGGTCACGAAGCCGACCACGAAGAACAGCATGAATGTATAAGGCAGCATCGAACGGGCCACCGGGAACGTGCTGTCCCCCCCGGATGCGGCAATAGGACCGGACTGCGCCAAGGCGACCTCCCCTTGATTTTGCTTTGTCTCGACATGTCGCAGATATTGACAACGCTGTCGACACCAATTTGTACGAACGGTCTCTTTTCTGCCGAAATCCGTAACGATGCAACAGGAAAACAGGTATGTTCGGGTAATTTCGTAAACGGTCTTGGCAGCGCCGCTGCAACCATGTTCAGTGATGGACAACAAGAAGCCCCGGAGACAGGTGGCAACCACCGCTACCGGGGCGTCCCTGGGAGGGCAAGCCGTTGGAGCGCAAGGCGGGCAGATTGAGCCTGGGCCGGAAATTCGGCTATGGGCTGGGGGATTTCGGCCTGAACCTGCATTGGCAGGGCATGAGCCTGTTCCTGACCTTTTTCCAGACCGAGATCATGGGATTGTCGCCCGTCTGGGCGGGCATCACCTTTTTTGTGGCGGCCCTGTGGGACGGGATCACCGACCCGATCATGGGCCTGATCGCCGACCGCACGCGCGGCCGCTGGGGCAGCCACCGGCCCTATCTGCTGTTTGGCGCGGTACCGCTGGCGGCCAGTCTGGCCCTGGCCTTCACGGCCCCTGGCCTGACCGGCATGGCGGCGGTGATGTATGGGCTGGCCACGCATATGCTGCTGCGCACCGCCTATACCGTGGTGGCCATCCCCTATTCGAGCCTGTCGGCCCGCATGACCAGCGACGCCGACGAGCGCACATCCCTGACCGGGTGGCGCATGCAGTTCGCCTTTCTGGGCGGCGCAGCCGTGTCCTGGATGATGCCGGTCCTGGCCAAGGAATTCGCCGATGTGGACGGGGCCCAGGGCTATGCCATCGCGGCCAGCCTCATCGGCGCCCTTTCCGCCCTGGCCTTCATCGCCTGTTTCCTGACCGTCCGCGAACAGCCGATGGCGGAAAGCCGCCTGCCGCCGGCCGGCAGCCTGTGGCAGGACCTGATGGGTTTCCTGGCGGTTGTGCGGCGGGGCGGGCCCACGGTGCAGCTTTATCTCTGTATCCTGGTTTCCCAGATCATGGTGCCGTTGCAGGCCCGCAACTATCTGTATTTCTTCAAATATGGGCTGGGCGACCTGGGCCGGGCCGATCAGGCCATGGCCCTGTTCGGCATCATCAACGTGGCCTGCGTGCCGCTGTGGGTCTGGCTGATCCGGCGGACGGAGAAGCGTACCGGTTTCATGGTGGGCGGCACGTTGTTTGCCATCGGCTCGCTGGGATTCGCAGTGATGCCGGACTGGAGCTATTGGGGCGCCTTCATCCCGCTGGCGCTCGCCTGTGCCGGGCACACCGCCTATGCCGTCTGTATCTGGGCCATGCTGCCCGACACGGTGGATTGGAGCGAATGGCGCTTCAACCGCCGCGATGAGGGCAAGATTTTCGGGCTGGCCTCGTTCCTGCAAAAGGCGGCGCTGGGCGTTTCCGGCCTGCTGATGGCGGCCATTTTCCACGGGTTCGACGTGACCAAGGGCCAGGGGCAGACCTCTGAAGCGGGCCTGCGTGTCGTCATGGGCCTGATCCCGCTGGCCGGCATCCTGGCCGCCATGTTCATCCTGCGCAATTACCGCCTGGATTTCCGGCGCCATGCCAGCATCGTCGAGCGGTTGGGTAACCGGTGACAATTGCCAGCGTTGTCAGGGGGAAGAGCCAACAGGCGGACATTTGCGACAAAGCGGTGGTCAGGATGCAGGGGACAGGGGCAGATGTTGGGGGTGTAAAGCCGACAAGACGCCCGTCATGCCGCCCCTCATGATGCCCGTCCTGCTGCCCTTCAGGGGCCGTCTATGATAGCGCTCACATTTTTCGTTGATCGCTGTCCAAAGGAAGGCTTTACTGTCCTCACCAAAGAACCCGGCGAACGGGTATAGGGAGGAAACATGCACGGGAAAGGATGGATCCTGTCAGCGGTGGCATTGGCCCTGCTGGCGGGGGGTAGCATTGCTGTGCCCACGATGGTGCGGGCGGATGAGGCGGCGCTGGCGGCCCTGCAGGCACAATTGCCCGGCAAGCTGATGAATGATCCGACGGTGCTGGACTGGACCGTCTATGGTCAGGGCCAGAAAAACAAGCGGGTGAAGACGCCGGGCATCGGTGGCGGGGCGGCGTTGCAGGTGACGTCGCCGGCGGCATCGGACGCGGCGCACAATATCGGCGTGAATGTGCCGCTGACAGCGGGATTCACGCCGGGCCAGGCCATTACGGTCGCCTTCTGGGCGCGCACCGTTTCAGCCGACACGGCCGATGGCATGGGCAAGCTGGGCCTGCGGTTGCAGTTGAACGAGGCGCCCTATAGCGGCTTTGGCGACACGATGCTGTCCATCGGCCCCGAGTGGAAAATGTATGAGGCGAAGGCCCTGGCCAGCCTCAGCGTCGATCCCGGCAAGGCCGTTCTGGGCTTTCAGATCGCCGCCGCCAAACAGGTGGTGGAGATCGGGCAGATCTTTGTGCTGGATATGGGCATGAAGGCGGTTGCAGCGGCGCCGGCGGGCGGCGGAGCCACCGCCATCCGCATGCCGGTGCCGGAACGGTTGCCCGGCGTGCTGCTGAACGATCCGGGCAGTATCGACTGGCCCGTCTATGGCGCCAATCAGAGCCATGCCAAGGTGCAGACCCCCGATATTGGCGGCGGCTATGCCCTGCGGGTCAGCAGCCCGGCGGCGGATGAAAAGCCTTATAGTATCGGTGTGTCGGTCCCGCTGGTGGCGCCCATTCCGACCGACCGTGACATTACGGTGGCTTTCTGGGCCCGCACCCTGTCGGCGGAAACGCCGGACGGGCGGGGCCGCATCGGCCTGCGGCTGCAACAGAACGCCACCCCCTATAGCGGGTTCGGCGACAGCATGCTGTCCGTTGGCCCCGATTGGAAGCTGCATCAGGCGACGATGCGGTCCAGCATGGCCCTGGAGCCCGGCAAGAGCGTGCTGGGTTTCCAGATCGCCGCTGCCAAACAGGTGGTGGAAATCGGGCAGGTCTATGTGCTGGATATGACGAAGTAGGGCCTTGAGGATGCGACCGGTCGGACCGGTCGCATCCGGTTGGGCGCAGTTGGGGCATTGGCCGTTGGTCTAATTGGATGAATAATGATTCCACTAACCTCGTAATAAGTGTATGGTAGGTGTCGATAGAACTTAACGGGAGAGCGTCATGCAAGTTACCGCGACTGATATCTTCCGTGTCGGCCTGGGTGGGGCAAGCGGTGGTGCACGCAAGGCGGCGGGCGCGGGCAATGTGGCGGGTGCTGGTTCGCGCGGCGCGCAGGACGTTGTTTCCATCAGCGATCTGGCGCGTCAGATGCAGGTGAAAGCGGCTCAGGCTGATCAGGCCGGCTTTGTAGCAAAAACGGCGTCGGCGGCATCGACCAAGACGCCGGCAAAGTTGGGGGATGCCCTGACCGGCGAAGTGGCAAAAATTTACAGCTATCTCAATGATGATGCCAAGGCCAAGCTTGAGGCCGGTTTTGCCAAGGGTCAGCTTTCTGTGAAGGATG
>JAIXTS010000089.1 GCA_027483805.1 Azospirillum sp.
CCAGGGTGACCTTGACATGGATACGTGGCTGTTCTTTATCGACTCCTTGCCATGCACACAACCGCCGGCGCCATGGTGACGCCGGTTCATGACAATAAGAGAGCCCCGGAATGAAAATCGCCTTCGCTTCGCCCGGTCTGCCGAAATCCGGCATCCTGGCTGTCACCGTTGCCGCCGACCGCGCGCTGGGCGCGCTGGGGCGTGAGCTGGATCAGAAGACGGGTGGTCAGCTGACCCGCGCCATGGAACAGGGCCGTTTCAAGGGCAAGGCGGAAGAGGTGCTGACGCTGGTCGCACCTTCCGGTCTGGATGTGTCCCGCCTGCTGCTGGTCGGGATCGGTGCCGCCGATGGTGTGGACGCCAACGGCGCCAACAATGCCGGTGCCGCCGCCTATGCCGCAGCCCAGAATTTGGGTGAGGCCGATCTGGCCATCGCGCTGGACGCACATGAGGGGCTGACGGCTGATGCCGGTGAACTGGCCGCTGAACTGGCTTTCGGCGCTCTGCTGCGCTCCTATCGCTTCGACAAGTACCGCACCACGCTGACCGACGATAAGAAGCCGGCGGTGAAGAAGGTCACGGTGCAGACCGACGCCGCCAAGCCCGCCAAGAAGGTCTGGGACAAGCTGGAAAAGGTGGCCGAGGGCATTTTCGTGACCCGCGACGTCGTGTCTGAACCGCCGAACGTCATCTATCCGGAGACGCTGGCCGACCGCTGCGTCGAACTGTCCAAGCTGGGCCTTGAGGTCGAGGTACTGGACGAAAAGAAGATGAAGAAGCTGGGCATGGGCGCGCTGCTGGGCGTAGGCCAGGGTTCGGTCCGTCCGCCGCGGCTGGTCATCATGAAGTGGAATGGCGGCGCCAAGGACGAGGCTCCGGTGGCCTTTGTCGGCAAGGGCATCACCTTCGACACAGGCGGCATCTCCATCAAACCCGCCGCCAACATGGACGAGATGAAATGGGACATGGGCGGTTCCGGCACCGTCATCGGCCTGATGGCCGTGCTGGCCGGCCGCAAGGCCAAGGTGAATGCCGTCGGCGTCGTTGCCCTGGCCGAGAACATGCCCGACGGTAATGCCCAGCGTCCGGGCGACATTGTCACCACCATGTCCGGCCAGACGATCGAGGTGCTGAATACCGATGCCGAGGGCCGTCTGGTGCTGGCCGATGCGCTCTGGTACTGCCAGGATCAGTACAAGCCGAAATTCATGGTCGATCTGGCCACCCTGACCGGCGCCATCATTGTCAGCCTGGGCAATGAACATGCCGGCCTGTTCTCCAATGATGACGATCTGGCCGCCAAACTGACCGAGGCCGGTCTGAAGACGGGGGAGAAGCTGTGGCGTTTGCCGCTGTCGTCCGCCTATGACAAGGATATCGACAGCGACGTGGCCGATGTGAAGAATATCGGGCGTCCGATGAATGCCGGTTCCATCATCGGGGCGCAGTTCCTGCAGCGCTTTGTCAACAAGGTGCCGTGGGCACATCTGGATATCGCCGGCACGGCCTGGGCCAAGGCTGACAAGGGCATGGTGCCCAAGGGCGCCACGGCCTTCGGCGTGCGGCTGCTGGATAAGCTGGTCGCCACGCATTACGAAGGCTGATATCTGAAGAATACCCACGGTCATCACGGATGACCGTGGGTATGGCGGCGACCGCCGCCGCGCCGCTGAGGCTTGAAATGCAGATTAGTCGGCCTTTCAAGCCTCCGGTATAAGAACCAGGGGCCGACCATGGCGCCGGCCCCTGGCATCATCCTATCTTCCGACGGAGAAGGTTTTATGCGTCGTTCGGCCCTTGCCCTCTCTTTTGCCTTGCTGGCGGCCCCGCTTGCGCCGCTTCCGGCCACCCTGGCAACGGCGCAGGAGCCGATGATCAAGCCAAACGGCCAGATGCAGGACGTTCTGCCAAGCGGTCCCGATGGTTGGAAGAAGAGCGACGTCCGCACCGCGGGTGGTGCGTTGCCGATGTACTCGGTGGCGACGGCCGAGGCTTCCTATCGCAAGGGGAAGGTGGAGGTTGTTGTCGGGGCAGCCCGCAGCCCGACGCTGTTCAAGGCTGTCACGGGTTCCATCAAGGTTCCCAGCACCCTGCCGCCGAATGGCACGATTGAAGTCCTGCATGGCAAACGTGCCATCGTCATTACCTATCCAGAGGCGCAGGTGCCGTTGCACCAGATCCAGATCCCCGCTGGCGTGGACGGCATCGTTATGCTGACCACCCGCACCGGCAGCCTGGATGATCTGCGCGCCATGGTGAAGGAAGTGGATTTCGATCCGTTCCCGCCCCGGTAACAAGCGGTCAGATTGTCTCGTCAATCAGGGTGAAGCTGCTGCCGGGTTTGCCCGAGACGACGATGTTGCATTCGCCCCAACTGGCCGGAATGGTCCAGGTAACGCCGGCGTCCGCCTTGGCGCGGAAGGTGCGGGCGTCGCACCTTGCCTCCACGCTGGTTAATTCGCCCTGGACATTGTCCAGCGAGATGGTGCGCCGGACGGGGCGATAGCTCCACACGGGATGATCTGCGGAACATATTTCCGGCTGACATTCGGCCGGCACCCGACCCGTGACCGAAATGGCTTCGGGTGACATGGTCAACGCGGTCAATGTTGCCAACGATTTCACCAACCGGTCATCGCCATC
>JAIXTS010000489.1 GCA_027483805.1 Azospirillum sp.
ATCGAAAAAAACATCCGTAGATTTGCCGACGCGGTGACGAGAGCTTCCAATTAAAAGCTATCCGTGGTGCGTGAAGGGTTCGACCAAGCTCGCGCAGGTGGAAAGCTGGTCGGCAATTTCTGATAGCTCAAATTTGAGCAATAACAACTATTATGGAAATATCCGGAGCGGTTTTGGCTGTGTAAGGGACGTAAACGACGTTGGGATTCTGGCACATCCAGGCACGTCGTGGACATTGATATCCGTAGTGTCCACGATGGTCAGCATGCGCGACCGAGGTCCGGCGCGCGGCGCCTCAGCGACGCAAGCGCGCCGGAACCGGTCGTCGCCGCACGACGT
This sequence comes from Azospirillum sp., assembly GCA_027483805.1. Classification (GTDB taxonomy): domain Bacteria; phylum Pseudomonadota; class Alphaproteobacteria; order Azospirillales; family Azospirillaceae; genus Niveispirillum. The sequence continues at coordinate 340 of JAIXTS010000489.1, forward strand.
TGTAAACCGACCCGGACCCAGCCGTCAGGCTGGGCTTGTAGGCTTCCGAGCAACAGACAGAGGCGATGATACCGCTGACAAAGCAAACGCGATTCAGCGCCTATTGCGATACTGAACGTCATAGAAAGCTTCGAAGGGTGACCCGTGCCCTCAATTTGAGGCGGGTGTGTAGCCCATGCCATAGCCCATCAAGGTGATCAGAAGCCGAGTAGATGCTTCGCAGCGGCCATGTTGGGCGCGTACTCCATGCCGAGTGGGTGGAAGTCGGCGGCGAGATCCGGCCTGAGCGTCGAACCGGTCTCGACGGCGTAGTCCTTCTTGTTCGAGGACACGAACGCGACCTTGGACTTTAAGCCAGCGCTCCGTAGAGACCGGACCACGTCGAGGTACGTCTCAATGACAACACAGTCCTTCATCGACTCCTTGCCCTTGCGCGCAGGAGTGCGGGCCTTGGTCACGCGTATCCACGCGCTTCCCGGGATGTGGGTCGCCTGCACGGCCGGCGTCGCCGCGGCGAGCCAGCGACCGACGACACGCCGAGCGCGGGTGACGTGATCGTCGAGATGGCTGAGATCGGTCGGCCCTCTACTCCCGTAGACGGCCGCGACCGCATCAATGCGTGCCAAGTCGTCGCGCAGCTTCTGCAGAGCCCTGCCAGCCTCCTTCTCGATCTCGTCCGCATGATCGTCGAACTCAGCGACAACCTGATCCGCGACCAGTGCAACCAGCGCGGATCCTCCCTCCACCGCGGTCAGCAGGTCGTGAACCGCACGCCGCTCCGGCTCGCGGACCGTGTCCCGTGTTGGATCCCGCATCATGTCAAGCAGAGAGCAGGTGTCCAGGCAAAGTACCGGCGCGTTCAGCGCAATGATCCCGCCGAGGTCGAACAGGCGCATGGGCCTATCAACCAAACTGGTCATAGTCGGCCAAGAGATTGAGGGCGAACTCATACTGCATGGCCAGCATGTGCGCGACGTCTTCTGGCCATTCTTCCGCCTCGATAAGCCAGCGCACCAGTTGCTCGGTGTCGAGGGACGTCGCATCCCGATGAGCTCGGATGAGGAAGGCGAACCAGCGTCGGCGGTCCAGAGGATGGGAAGCACCTGAGGACTTATTCGCGGCGGCCGAGAACTTCCGGAGAGCGTCCGCTGTGTCAGGCGACGCCCAATCCTCGAGCGTCTGCCGAGCGGTCGTGATCTCCACGCTGAACCCGGCCTTCGCGGCCGCAGGATGAGCAAGCCGCTCTGCGAAGTCTATGAGGTGCCTGTTGTAGCCGGCGACGCCAAGCTCCCCCGCAACGCGCGGCACGATGTTGGTGACCTTGAAGCCCTCCGGTTCCGACCAGAGCACGAGGCCGACCGCCTCCAAGCCGTTCCCTGGATCTCGCTGAAAGGCGAAGATTTCGTCGCCAGAGCTGGTGTGCTCCGACAGGGCATCTTCCTCTTTCGCCGCATGGCGCCATGGGCCGACCGCCAGATCCATGAGCGCTGCGCGTAGCTGAGGCCGGCACGCGGCCGGTCCGCGCAGCAGCAAGTCCTGGAACACCTCCAAGCCGTCGTGACGAGACATCTGGCGCTTCCCTCGATCTTCCAATCCTAAACAACCCATTCTAGCAAGGGTGCGTCCCGGACTGCTACGGATTTCACGGTAGGGCGGTACATAAAACTCACTTTCGTGGTGCGTCAGACAAGCTGGCTGTTCTCCATTTGTCTGCTTAGCGTGGTTTTTCGCCCCTTCTATGTCGTGACCCCGGTATAGCCGCCTGATCCGACCTGGCGCCCCGCTGGGATCATCTGGCTGACGTTCGCTCCCCGTGACGTGGCATTCTGGTCCAAACGTAACCAGACACGGTCCACCATGTCCCGTTCCTCTCTGCGCGGCCTGACCCTGAGCACGACCTGGCTGGACCCACAGGATCTGACAGCGGCTGAAATCTTCAGCGCCACGAGAAAGGGAGCCGGCCTGGACCAGATCGAACTGGCGCGGGCAACCTCCCCCGGCCGCGCAATAAAGTCCGCCCGCTCGGTATCGCGTTTCGAGAGTGGTTCACGTCGGGTCCCTGGCCAGCTGGCCGTGGCGCTTGCCTATATGGCACAGGGCGCCATCACCCAGGCTGCCGGCATCGATCTGCCTACCCATGTCTGCGCACCCAACGCCAGCGGCACCACATGGGTCGTGCGGCTGCGCAAACCACGCTACTTCGGCATCATCGGTGCCACGGCCCGGACACCGGATGCAGCAATACGACCGGATGGAATGGTGCTATCCGTCGTCCTGTGGTTTGACAAGCCGGAGCCGGAGCGCCTGCGGTTCCTCGCCGCCGATGCACCTCTCTACTGAACCGCAGCCTGACGAAGACTCTCCACGCCCGTCACCTCGTCGAGCTCAGTCACGATGTCCGCGGCATCCAGCTTGACCATCGCATCATAAATCAACGCCTCCACCAGGCCCGGGGAACCGAAGATCTGCTCGTCGATATGGGCGGCAACCCCCAGTGCCCGCAAAAGGCGGCTCAATCCCACGACAACCTGCCGGGGATCCTGCATGGGTGTCTTCAGAAGCCGTCCGGCCAGCCCTTCCCACCCACCCCTAAGGAATTCATGATAGATGCGACGCGCATCGACCGCCCGCAGCAGGCCCGTGAACAGCAGAAGGTCCGGTTCGCCGCACACCAGCAGCGAGTGCCAGCCCTGGAACCCGCGCCCCTGATCGCCATAGCCGGGCAGGAGATCGAATAGCGACCGATACCCCTCTCCGCAGGCGACGCGCAGCGCGGCCGCCAGCTCCGCACCACCACGCCGAAGCCCGGTCACCGCATGGGGATCCTCCACGCACCAGACGGGTTGGGGGGCCAGCCACAGGCTATCCTCATGGCGCGGGACAGGGCAGCGCACCGTCAGCAGCACCTTGAGGCCCGACATCGCCTCCTGGGCGGCCATCAGGCGAACCCCTCGACCGACGACGACGAGGTAGTCGACCACATCGAAGGATCGACGGCCACGCGCGGTTCCCAGGAGCTCCACCACGAGGTCAAGACGCGCGCCGAGCTTGTGGCCACGGTTTCCCGCCAGGGGAAACTCGATGGCGGCCGCACCATGCTGGTCAAGCATAGGCCACAGCAGATCGATCTGGGACTGGATCGCGTCAACCGCAACAGAGGACCCCATTTCCTCCTCCTTCCTATCCTACGGTCAGCCGGGACCGGGGAACACGACCGGATCCGGTCGAGCCACCCTTACCCCCACGCCGGCTCCCGCTCCCCTTTCGGCTGCCCGTCGCTGGTGCTCTCAACGATGAGGCCGTTACGCCTGGCGGCAAGGATAGAGGCCCCCCCTGGCGCAACGCGGCCATGGCCGCCGTCAGTTCCTCCACCTCCCGCGAAAGCCAGGCATCCGCCAGACGCTGAGCCGAAGACACATCGCGCGCTTCCGCGATCCGCTGCAATTCGATCTCGGCGTTCGCCGTCCTGAGAGGCGAGAGGACATTGGGATATCTCGTCTCCATGCCGCTCATCATCAGGCGCCCCACGGGGGTGACCCTGAGTTGCGGGTCGTGCCCCTTGCCCAGGAGTTCGACCATGCCCGTCGCGATCAACTCCAGCGCCATGGCTTGCCGCGAACTTTCAGTGCCCAAGCCCTTGCTCGCCTGCAGCCGGCGTTTGGCAATCGGATCATCGACCAGCCGATCGATATTCTGCATGCCGTCCTGCCATGAGAGCTTCGTGAAGCGCGGCGGTGGCCGCGTCTTCTTCGACAAGACCCGGGCCCCGAGAACGCGGCCAGCGGCCCCGTCCTTGACAGGGGGAAGTGCGCCACCCTCCTCGTCGTCATCGCTGCCGTCGCCGCCGGGTTCACCGCCCAGCAATTGGCGCCAGCCCGGCTCGACCACGACCGTTCCCCGAACGCGAAGCCCTACCGGTCGATCATACCCGCCCACGGCAAGCGTCAGACCAACCGACGTCACGAAATCGATGCCGGCGGGCATCATCGCCGCAAGATATCGCTTAGCGACGAACAGATAGACCAACCATTCGACATCGCTCATCCGGCCCCGGTCGGCCGGGGTCAATGTCGGGATGATGGCTGTGTGGGAGGCCGCTTGGACTTCCCTGTCCGAAACGATATGCCCGCGTCTGATGACCGGATTTGCGGCAACCAGCTTTGCGGCAGGGGCCAGCTCGGGAATGGCGGCCAGATGGGAAGCGATCTCCCGCACGTTCTCGGCGTCCGCGCTGGAGATGTAGGGGCAGGAGGAACGCAGATAGGTCTGGACCTGATGGGTCTGATAGTTGGCCTGCCCAGCCGCCTCAACGCTTTCCCCGGACAGCTTGCAGGCACGTCCCGCTCCGACGAGCAAACCGGTCTTGGTAAGGAGTTTCGGGGGCTGGCGTTCGCTGCGACGCTGGTCCACTGCCAGGACCCCCGCCCTCCCGGTGATTTCCCGGACAATCAATTCTGCGACCGAGCGGTCATGGATGCGTTCATCCTCAGCTGGCGCGAAACGCATGACCAGGACACCCTGGTCCGTCTGGACTTCCGCCTCGACCTCGAAGTAGGACCGCTCCACGAACGCTTCGAGTTCACGTTCACGCGCCTCGAGGAGCCAAAGTGCTGGCGCCTTGACCCGGCCCGTCTTCCAGACCCCCCTCAGATCGCTGGGGCGTAGATCGACGGAAGCCCCGACCGTCAGGGATGTACCCCAGCGAAGGTCGTTCACCGCGCGCGCCAGACCCGCAATCGCCCTCGACATGTGGCTGTCGAGCGGCTCCAGGCGCCCGAACGCGGTCTTGATCGGACCGGCATTGAGGTCATTGCCTCCGAGAAACCGAAGATGCTTAATGTTCCTGGCCACCCTTGCGGCCATAAGGTCCTGGTAGATGGTGTACCAGATCAGATCCCCTTCCCTGTCCGGATCCGTCGCCCACACCACTTCGCTGGCCCGCTTGACCAGCTGGTGGATCGCCTTGACCTGGTCTCTGTTCTTCTGGTCCTCGCTCAACATGAACCGCGGCTTTTCGATGAAAGGCCAAGCCGCACGATCCTGCCAGTCGGGCGGAGTCTTGTGGTCCCGCGGTTCGGCCAGGCGGAAGGCGTGGCCCCATACCCACGTCACCACATCGCCATTGACCAGGTCGAACGAATTACGGCCTTGCCGGGAAAGACCCAGAACCTGCGCGTATTTCTGAGCCTGATCCCGCTTCTCGGCAATGATCAGTCGCATGACATGCTCCCATTCGCTGTCCAGACCTTGGCAACTCGGCACTGGTAGCGCGCCGCCAGGACAGGGCTTCGGCTGTGGTAAGCTCCGACGGCCGCCGACCAGCTTCCCAGCTCGGAGCGTAGCGATTTGAGATAGCGCGCGGCGTACCGCGCCTGCACATCGGGGTTCAAGGCAGCATCCAAGCTGCCGAACGCCCCACCATGCCATCCGACATTGACCTGGAAGCACCCGATATCCGGTTGTACGCCCTGCGACAGCGCCTCGCGCACCGTGTCGGCCGCCGCGGCTGCGTTGCGATGCCGGCGCTCGTCAGGACCGACCCTGACAGCGAAAGGGTCCGCGCCGGATTCAACAATGGCAACGGCGCTGAGCAGTCCGGCCGGCAGGCCGACCTCTCGCTCTGCATTCACCGCCGCCACCAGACACAAGAGAGCAAGTCCCGCCTCCATACCGCCCTTATCCTCCATCATCCTCAATACGAAAGCACACGGCGGCGAAGTGCCTGGTCGGCGCCGGCCCCGGCTCATCGACATTCCAGACGGGCACCGGCAGCCGGATGGGTGTGGGCGCCCCCTGCAGCCGCGATCGAATCCCCTGCAGGGCGGCAACGCTGTCCGGGCAGGTGCCCGCGACGGTGCGTCGCCCATGTTGTTCCACCACCACCAGAAGCTCTCCCCGGCGGAGAGCGGCGGCTATCTCATGGGTAACGAGCAACGGGCTGACATATGAGGGTGCGGAAGTGGCATCATGGACGTCTCTCGAAGGAGACTGATCATGTCCGATGCCATTGCGTGCCCCATTGCCCAGGCGCTGATCGCCGCCAACGCATCTCTCGACGGTGCCGTTGCCATCCGTCCCACCACCGCCAGCCTGGCCCTGGCCAGCGAGATCTTCCGCGACAGGTTCGCGGACCTGGTGGCCACCGGTGCCGACCCGCAATCCGCCCGGGACACCGCGCTGCAAGATGCGGCGTCCGCCCTTGTTCCTGCCTGACACCTTCACTACCCCTCTGCACTGCTGGCCATTTCCAGGACCATAGCAGATGCAATGTCAGGACCAACGGCCCCGGGTGGAGTGCCAGCCATCGCCGCCAGCGCCGGTGTCCTATGGCCGGCGATCACGACGACAAGCTGCAGGTCGGATGCCCTGCCGACCGACGTCTGCACAAGGGCCGCGGCCTCCAAGCCATCGCCTGCGCGTACCCAGGCCGCTCCATGTTCGCAGACAAGCGTCTCGCCGGAATGCATCCACAGGGCGAGGACCGTCAGCGCCTGGATCCCCGTGCCCCGGCCCCGACGAACGGGTGGCGGGCGCCTTTCGTTCAGGGCTTCGACAACCAGGTCGATCTGCTCCACGGAAAGCTGGAGCTCGACACGACCCTCGAAGGCGGCCACGAAGCGTACCGAAGCCCAGCCCGGCATGCTGCACAGCATCTCCTCGGCAGCCAGCGCCGCCGCCGCCGCCGCCCGCACCTCGACGATCGCCCGAAGCAGCACCGGGGAATATCCGATGATCGTGTAGATCTGCATCGCGATTTCCCCGGTATCCCCTGCCCCCGTTCAGTCTATGATCTCGATGGCGTCCGCGCCGTTCACCACCACCGTGGGCGTGAACGACTGCATGGATTCGTCCCTCGGGATATTGACGAGACGTCCGCGCAGCTTCAGGCGGCTGCCATCGCCGATATCGTCCCAGATCTGGTCCGCGGCATCGTTCCAGACCACGATGTCATGGTCCGTCTCGACCGGCCGGTCACGGCCCGGAATCTCGACGCTGGTGAACAGCCTGCCACGGATGCGGCGGGTACCGGAATCATCATATCTGTCCTTCCACCATTTGCCTTCGGCGGTTCCCTCCAGGTGGACGGCGTGCTGATCGACAGCGTCCTTCGCATCGCTGTCGAACAGCAGTTCGAAGCTCACCTCGCCGGCGTCGAGATCGCCGGGGTCCACGGAGATGCGGGCAAAGTTGCGGTCGGGCTCGTCGCCACGCCCACGGGAGCGGTTGTAACCGAGCCGTCCCTTCCCCCTCACCACATCATGTTCCCGGATTTCGTCATCGCCTCCGCTGTAGCGTTCCGCGAGATCGCCCCAGAGCGTCACCGGGAGGATCGACTTGAAATCACGGCCATCGAAAGTCTCGACGACCGCGACCCGCAGGCTCAATTGCGGAACCTTCCCGTCATCGCCATAGAAGCCGGGCGGGGCGCAGACCACGCCGGTGAATTCGACATAGCTGACACCGGGGACAGGCGGCGGGCTGTCGCGCCGCTCCCGCCTGTCCCCGCCGCGGCTTGACCCGCGCCGATCATCGCTTCTCTCCTCACGCCCACGGCCGCCCCGGTCCTGCCGCCCATTGGCGGCCCGCCCCTCATCACGGCCGCGTGTCCCGCCTCCGCGGCCTTCTTCGCGCTGGCCGCGCGACGGGGAACGATCACCGCGCGACTGGCTTTGGCGGCCCGCTTCATCTCCGCCCGAATTGTGCGTGCCGGACGAACTGGCGGGACGGGGCTGTGAAGCCCTGCCACCACCCCCGCCGCCCCGTCCCTCCTGTCGGCCGCCACCATTGCCGCCACTGCGCTCCTGCTGCCGTCCCGCCATCTGTCCAGTTCCCGATAAAAGTTTCAGATGGACGATCCTACCGCCTGCCGCGGCCCGCACGTCAGCAACTGCCTCAGCGGTCAGGCGACCGGCTGCGCTCCGGTCGGGAAGCCTTGGTCTGGCTGTGGTTTCGTAGGGCGGGCGATGCGATCAACCGGGCCAGCTCCAAGGGATCGACACCATCGACGCCCACCTCCCAGGCCAGGATCGCGGCAGTCAGTCGATCAAGTTCACGTTCCCTCGCGGCACGGGACCGACGGATTGCCGGCGATTGGTCGTCCCTGCCGTCAACGATGGGCGTGGCGGGATCCGGCGCTTCTGACAGAAGATCGGGGCGGCATCGCTCCAGCCACGATGCCAGGGCCGGATTTTCCCGTTGAAGCCAACGTTTCGGCAAATCCGCAACCGACGCCTCGCCAAACGATTGGCCCGCTCTCTGATCGCCAAGCTGGCGCCAGACCTTCGATCCGAACCGGGCCCACCAATGCGGTGCCGCGACCGCGAACCTCGCCGCCGTCGGATCGGCTACGGAGACGACCCTCCGCCTTCCCCGCTTTCCAGGCGCCCTGAGTTCAATCGTCACACGATCCAGCGGCTGCCACCCGGACCGGTCGCCGGAACGTTCGGAACTGACATCCAGTCCGGATGCTCGGCCCCAGCGCGCCAGGACGGCCCGCAATCCATCGAGGAGCCGCCCATCTGGAGCAAAGGGGAGCATGGCGCCCTTCCCTCCCGCCGCTGACGGCAACCGGGCACCAATGATGATATGCGCATGGGGATGTTCGGAGTGATCGGTATGGACGGCCCAGGCGACAGGCACATCCCAGGCCAGGAATGTCTCACGCAGACTGGCTGCCACCACCGCCTGGACCTGCTCGGCCGATCCGGGAAGGCTCACAACAAGGTGCCGGGCTGCCGGCTCGGTCTCTTCATCGACCCTCAACGCGTCCACCAAGTCTGCCGGCTCGATCAGTTCCCCCGATGCATCACGCAACGCGCCTGGATCGTCCCATCCCTGAACGGGATGCAATTGCTGCTCGGCGAGGCGCCCGGCATAGGAACTGGCTGACCTGATGGCGGCAGCGCCCCTCAGAACAGGGCCTATCGCCTTGATGATGACGGTTGACCCCGATGGTTTGATGAGCCCGGCCGCGGTCCCCGCCCTGACCGCAACCCCTTCCCTCAACACATGACGCACGCCAGGATGTCGCGCGCCAGGTCGATCAGCCAGAGGCCCCTGCACCTGCCTCCCCACACCGGCCATCGTCAACCTCCCCGGCCACGGCGCCGACCACGCGGATCGGACCGAACGCGCTGACCAGCCAGGATGGATTTGAGGTCGCCCAGCAGCGCGCGGGCGGCGCGAGCAGCGGCCTCCACCTCCGTAGCCGGTGGCGGCTGAGAACGCACTCGCCGTGTGAACAGATGCACTTGCAGGCACAACTGGTTCAATAGGACACCGACCGCGCGTACCTGACCGGTCAGCGTCTGGATCGCATCAATATCTTCCGCCGCCAGCCGCACGGCAGGTGGGCCGGACACCAGTTCGAACAGGCTTACCGTCTCCGGCGGCTGTTCGAAAGTGCCCGGCTGCCGGCCAGCTTGCGGCTCCGCGCTGACATCTCGCTGGACCAGGGCCAAAAGGTAGCCCGTCATATCCGGTTGCCCGTGCCGAAAGAACCCCAATGCCGAAGCTCGGGCTCGGATCACTTCCTTGTCGCCGTCGCCGACACGGATCTCCAGGCGCATGCCTGGCACGCGACCGGTCATGCCAGCCCCCCAGCGTTTACGGAGCCGGCCCATCTTTTCCGTCCGTACAAGCTCGTACGGACGGCAGCGTAATCTTGCCCTCTTTCAGACAAACCCACTTCCCTCCGGGAAAGGACCATGATGGAAAAATGCGTGCGCTTTGCGCCCGGCCCGCGGGAAGCCTCGGGCCATCTCCGCGGCTTCGCCGCGCCCCATGTGAAGCACTGGACTTCCATCATGGAGCGCCCCTTCCCTGGTTGAAGGATCGCGGCGCCGAGATCCAGACGGAGCCCCGCGCCAACGGAAATTGCGGCCCCACGGCGGCCAGGGCTGGATTCCAGGCCTTCAGCTGGGCGACGGGCACACCTGTGCGCTGCGCCAGATCAATCAGCCGTTCGCCATGGATGATCGAGACATAGGCGGCACCACTCGCATCCCGCTGAATGCCACCAATCGCCGCCCGGCCATCAACACCGAGCCCACGCTTGGGGTTGGCAACCGGACTGTCCATTCGCGGGGCAACGGTGGCTGGCTCTGACCTTCGCACCTCCTTCAACTCCTTGACCTCAGTGCGAAGCTGCTTGAGTTCCGCGACCAACGCCGCCAGTTGTCCTGGATCAGGCCCGACCGTAGTGGCTGCCTCCTTGGGCGGTGGCTGGCCACTATTTCTCCCTGCATCCGGCAGCGGCGGTTCAACCGATGCCGTCGCCGGCCCTAACTTCTGGTCGAAAGAAGGCCCGGTTCCTTCAAGAGGAGCCGGATGCTGACCATTGTCAGGCACACGAACCGCAGACATTTCAGCGGAAGCTGGCGGCGGGCCCAAGGCTCCGGCATCGTGATCCTGGCCATCCTGTCGACCCGTTGCAGATACGCCTCCGTTGGTGATTTCGTCGGGCTGGGTGTGGCTGGCCGGTCTGAGCCCGCCCATATCTGGTTCCACTGTTGCCGGACCTGGCTCGGCGGCGGGCCCCGCTCCTTCTTCGGGTCCTGATGCGTCCAAGGCGCCAGACGCCGGCGAGCCATCCGCAGCCGGCCCGAGCATGTCGATGACACGGCTTTGCTGCTGCGCATCAGGTACCTGGCCACTCGGCGGAACAGACGCCTCGGCTTGTGCGGCAGGCACCGAGGGCGCGCTCGACCCACCCATCATGGCGGCCGCGATCGCGCCAAAGCCCGCCAGCGCAACCACCAGCGCCAGCAGCATCCGTTTCGATAGAGGTGATGCTCTCCTGACCGGTTCGTCGCTGCCATGGACAGGCCGCTTCAGCCGCATCCGAACCCAGTCGGCCAGGATTACGATGGGGGGGCGAGACGGTGGTTCGTCCGGCCTTTCGCGGGCTTCTGGACGGACGGCACGCAGGTCGGAGCCCGACAGGTCCTGTGCCATCACCACGCCCGTCGCCTCCGGCCCGAGATCTCCTGGCCCCCCGAGGACGGTGCGCGCGACCGGCTTGCCATCCATCCCTCCGTAGAGCGCAGCCTCCATGGCCAGAAGGTCTGGCGACCGCGTCTGCGCGGGTGAAAGGCCGGCAGGCCCGACCCTTGGCGCATCCTGCGTTATGGACAGGTCGGGATCATTTGCAGCCAGCGTATCCGCGCCCGTGCTGTTCGGTGTCGCGCCGTGGCCGTGCGGTGCGAGTCCCCCTCGCCCCTGCGGTGCGACTCCCTCCACCATGATTGCCGGCTCGATGGCGGGTGGATACACCATCGAAAAGGAAGCAGAACCATCGCCGAGACCGGTTGAGAGATGATGCAATCCCTCGGGCCGAACCGTATCGCCCGGCAACGGCGTCGGGAAGGACGCCAGCGCCTCCACGACTATCGGCTTGAAGACAGGAAGGGCACAACGATCCGGTTCGCCATCCGTCCGACGCGCAGGGCCTGGGACATACCGAACCTCTGCCAGCGCGGCGCGAAGGATCGCTGACGGCGCCTCGTCCGGCATCCTGCGGCTCTCAGCGGCGATCGCTTTGGCCAAGGCGATGCAATCCGGACCGTACCAGAGATTGGCCCGCAGGATGGATCCGTCTACGCCAGAAGCCCGCTGCATGCCATCTGCAATCGTGCCCAGCTGACTGACCACCTCAGCAAACGGGGGAAGCGCGCCCTCCGCTCCACCTCTCGACAAGGAAGCGAGTTGAAGGAGCAGTTCGCGGCCGATGGCGCTCACCTCATAGGATCTGCGCAAGCAACCCCGATCCCGTAGCACCTCATCCGCAGATTTTCTCGCAACGCCAGTCACTGATCTGGTCCACCGCCTGTCCACGGGCACCAGCCTACCCGGCATCCGAGGTGCAACGTCAGCAATCACACCATGGCGCGCTCCACTGGTCGCACCACACATGGCCTGACAAGCAAGTGGGCGGTGTGATCGTGATGGGGAGCGGGGTCGATCCCCGTGTCCGGGAAAGCGGCCTGCGGGTTTGCGGTGCAAGTCCCCTGAATTCGGCAAGCGTCTGAAGTGCAATATTTAGGATATTAGAATGAAGAAGCCTTGAATATCTGCCAAATACCAGACCAATTACATTGCGACTTCTCAGGATAATATTTATCCTCATTTATACTATGTCACGCGTGACGGCCGCTCTTGTCCCTTCTCCCGACTTCAAGAACATGAGAGCCTGATCATAAGCGTAGAAGTATCTCCCGAATGGCCCTGCGGGCATCACCTTGACGGAACCATTGGAGCCATGGTTGCCTGCGGGGAGATCTATCGAGCATTTTCCAATGACTGTTTGAAGGGGTGGTCAAGCCATGACATCGCTTCGGCCAGTCGTCGTTCATAGGCGTCGCGCAGCGCCGGCGTTCCCGAATGATAGTTCCCGGCGCGCCCGGTGCGGTGCATCGCCTTGCCCAACAGCCAGCCAGCCACAGCGGCGTTGAACCGCCCATCGTCACGCAGTCGTTGACGCACCAGATCCTCGCGTTCTCCAAGCACTGCGGAAAGCGCTGGAAGATGCACGGTGTTGATCTGGAATGGGCCACAATCCCAGGATCCGACACCATTTGCACCGGCATTGCCGAGACATTCCCCGACCTTCCCGCCTTCGGTCTTGAGGATACCCAGGAACAGGCCGACAGGAATATCGAACCGGTCCGCAACGTATTCGATCGTGTCCATGGACAATGGGACAAGCCGGGTCCCAGGCTTTGCCCGGTCGACAGGCCGGCCCTCATCGACGGCAGAGACCGCCGGCACATTGAATGAGCAAGCCAGGGCCAGGCTCGCCCCGAGCACGAGGAACCGGGAGCAGGTTCGGGTCACCGCTTCCGCGCTTTCCCGAATGCCTCCACAAGGTCGCTCACCCCGATCGGCTTGATCAGCTCTGCGGCGAAGAGACTATCGTCCCGCGGCACCCCAACCGCAGAGAGGTTGCCGGATATTGCGATGCAGGGGATACCGCGCCTGCGCAGTTCGCCGGCGACCTCGGCGCCGGTCTCACCATTCTCCAGCACGAGATCCACCAGCGCGGCAATGATCGGCTCGACCTCCACCGCCAGCAGAGCTTCGCTCCTTCCCGCGGCCTCGACGACCCTGTAGCCGGCAGAGCGCACGACCATGGCCAATGCGGTTCGGGTCCAATGATCGTCATCGACGACCAGGATGGCTTCCCTGTTGTCATCCGAAATTTGATCACCCAGCATGTACGCTCTCCTTCAGAAGGTCCTGTTCAACTGCCGCCAGAAGTTCCGATGCCCGACGGCTGATCCTTTGCTTCACATCCCCGACATCGGCACCAGCCTCCGCCGCCAAGCCTTCCAGTTCGGCCGCTGCGCTCTTCAGGGAATGGGCCCCAACCATGGAGGCGATGCCCTTGACGGTATGGGCGAGTGATCTCAATTCAGCGCCAGAGGGCAGGAGCTCGATGCGGGCGATCAACGGAGCCAGATGGGGGCCAAGCCTGCGCGCCATCGCGATTCCATCGCGTCTGTTGCCTCCGCAGGCATTCGTGGTGACATCAAGGCTCCAGATCTCGGAGCCGACCGCCACTTCGCCATATTGGCGGACTGGATCCCCCTGAAGAGCCGCGGCAAGGATTTCCGGCGTCGCGGGCTTCAGCAGCACCTGCTCAATCCCAACCTGCTTCAGCTGTTGCGATCCTGTTCCCGCCGCAACAGCGTCAGCCGTCAGCGCGATGACACGGGGCCGGATCGGCATGGCCTGAAGAGCGCGCGCGATGTCCCAGCCGGAGACAACGGGCATATGCAAGTCTGTGAGCACGACATCGAATGTGCTGGAGCGGCTGATCAGGTCCAGGGCCTCATTGCCGGAGCTTGCCTGCGTAAGCCGGACTCCCAGGCGGCTGAGCATCGTTGAAATCCCGCTGCGCAACAGGGCGTCGTCCTCGACCAACAGCACGGAGATACCGGATAGTCTCCCGGCTGTCAGGACATGGCTGTGCACCAAACCCGCTGGAGATGCAGGGCGGAGCGGCAGTTCCACGGACACGACGGTCCCGTGGCCGACCACACTGTCGATCTCCATCCGCCCTCCCATCGCCTCGGCCAGGCTGCGGACGATGGACAGGCCGAGCCCGGAGCCCCCATGCGCGCGGGCAGGTCGTCCTTCTTCCTCCATGACGAACCGCTCTCCTGCCCGGAGCCGATCTAGAATGGCAGCAGGAATGCCCGGGCCGGTGTCGCTAACCCGCAAGTACCATTCGGTCTCACCGGGGCGGGTGTCGAGATCGACCTTAACCGCCCCCCTGGTCGTGAACTTGATGGCGTTTCCGACCAGATTGAAGAGAACCTGCCGCAGCCGGTCACCATCCCCCTCGATCCAATCAGGCAGGTTGGACACAGTCAGGCCAAGATCGACATGTTCAGCCTTCCTGCCGGCCAGCAGATCGACGACCTGTGCGGCCACCACGGTTGGCTGGATCGGCTGCGGTAGATAGCGGAACCTCCCCGCTTCGATCCTCTGCAGGTCCAGCAGGTCGTCGAGAAGCGCGGTCATGCCCTGTCCAGCGACATGCGCCTGCCCCAGCAATTCGGTCAGCGCGGCGGGAATGCGTGCCTCGCCGCCACCGACCGCGTCGAGAAGCAGCCGCAAAGCGGTCGCGATCCCGGCGAACGGCGTCCGCAACTCGTGACTCATTGTTGCCAGGAACCGCTCCTTCGCCGAAGCAGCCTGCTGGCTCTGGACCAGCAACACCTTCAGCGCCTCGGCTTGCCGGTGGACGGCATCAATGTCGCTGATCAGAAGCAGGGTCCGGCCCTCAGGGCCGAACCGCCGGACACGGACCGAAACATGCCGTCCGAATTCCGGCGCCATGGACCCCTGGACGTCCAGCATCCCCTGCCAGACTTCCTGGTCTCCCCCGTCGCCATTGGCACCAGCGGCAAGTTCGAAGAGAGCGACACCAGCATCTTCACCGCACGCCTGAAGCACGGCCTGGGCGGGCATCCGATACCAGCCATCGCCCTCCCTGACGAGCGGAACTGTCGATAGCCGGATGCCGAGGAGATCAAGCAGGCGGCGGTTGCAGCGTGCGACCCCCCGCTGAAGGTCAAGATCAAGGACAGGATCGGTTGCAGCGTCAAGCAGTTCCGCCAAGGTCCTGGC
Organism: Azospirillum sp.; assembly: GCA_027483805.1. GTDB lineage: Bacteria > Pseudomonadota > Alphaproteobacteria > Azospirillales > Azospirillaceae > Niveispirillum. Next base: position 15,475 of record JAIXTS010000489.1, read on the forward strand.
CGCAGACTCCGCATGGGCCTCCGCGGCGACAGCGGCGGAGATGTCGTCAAGCCAGACGAGATGGACCCACTCGCCGTCGATCTCGCCCTGCTGAACATGTACGCTGAACCAGGTATCTCCCCATCTTATCCGCCGGCCAAAAACCGCTTCGTGGCGCGAATGCGCTTCCACCGCGCCAATCAGGCCCGGACAATGATCCATAAGCTCATGCAAATGACGACCGACAACAGGGCCGCCAGGCTGGGCCGCCAGGGCACGATTGCAGAATACCCAGCAATTATCCGCAACCCCGACCGCGCCGATCGCGACTGAAGCACGTTCGAGAATTCGCTGGAGACCCTTTGCCCGCTGGGACCTCCGCCGCCTCGTCAGCGCGGCGATATCGATCCACTGGACCAGCCTTCCGCCATCCTTGAGAACCGAGCCGGTCCTCAACAGCGTGCGGCTCTGGATCAGTTCCTCCTCGATCGGGTTCGCCCCCTCCCAAAATGGTGAGAGCTCGACGCCGGCCGACCGGCCAAGCCGGCCTAGAAGAACGTCAGCCTCCTCTCCGTAGCTCGGTACCAAGCCGAGCGTAGAAAGCATCAGTTGAAACCCGTCATTCCAGGCCGCGACCCTGCGCAGCTGATCAAACACCACGGCAGGTCCCGGCAAGCTGTCAAGCGGGAGCGGCTTGGATGCAGAAGGAGGCGGTGGCGGGGTGAACACGGCTTTGGACATGGTGAGCCATCGTAAGCCTCACCTGCCTCCGGACGTCAGCAACTGGCTCACCAGATGTTCAGGGTGGAAGATATTCCAGCAGAGCTGAGATCAATACCTGCCGATCATTCTCGACCCGAGCAGTTTCGGCAGGGTCCGCCCGCTTGGGCTTCCTGCCATCCGCCTGCTTATGATCTTTCTGCACGGCCTGCAACGCCAGCCGGCTCTTAGGTATCCAGTATTTCAGACAGAGCGGCTACCACATTTTCTATGACGGCCCCCCAGTCACCCGGCACAGCTTGCCTGAATAGCCGCATAGTCGGGTAGATCGGTGTGCGATCCCCAGACCGGCCCCACCGCCAACAGCATTCCTTCGCTAGGGTCCAGACTCAATCAGGTCCAGTACGCGACTATGGTTGCAATAGCGAGTGTGGATAGGAAGTTTCTGGCGAGCTTGTCGTATCGGGTGGCGACGCGGCGGAAATCCTTGAGGCG
>JAIXTS010000069.1 GCA_027483805.1 Azospirillum sp.
AGCCTTGTCAGCAGACGACGGAAATCAAGCGGGATCATAAACCGCAACCCCCGAGCCTATTCGAGATAGGCGCATACGCTATCATAAGGAGCATATAGCGCAACACAATCTAGTTAATAAATACTCTATTCAATTCATCGAATACAAGTATAACACATCTCGACATAGTATAGATTATTGATCATTAATCATGGAGGATCAAAATCCAAAAATAACCCACCAATTTGACGAACCACATAACCAATGCCCGCCCGGTTCACCAGCCCACCCGAAATTGTCGTGCTGCAGGATGGCGGTGGCCGTTTGCTGATCGGTCCTCCGCATCTGATGTCCGGCATCGCCGACATATTTCGGGTAAGGGACCACACCCAGTTGGAGATGCTGATCGTCCGCTATGCGGATCGACCGGATGAAATGGCGGCATTGAGGCGATTGGTGGCCAATACCGATGTCGTCCCACGGCAACGGCAACCGGACCGGGACATGCTGAAATCTCTGGCCGGTCAGTCGTTGGGATGGCCACTGGCCGCCGCCCACCTGCCCGCAATGGCGGCCATCAACGATGGACCGGTGGCGACAGGACCTGCGGTAGATCTGGACCGTCATTATCGCCAGCATCCTGTGTCCACCTGGACGTTGGCCCAACGCCTGGACTACGTCGTCGAAACCGCTGTGCCCCTGGTGGATGACAAGATAGCCGAAGAACTGCGCGCCATGTTGACACCAGAGGCGCTGGGCAGTCTGGCCCTGTTTATCGGTGCCATGGCGGTCGCGACTGCCACAGGGCTGGGCGCAGCGTTCGCCGTCATCGCAACGGCCGCCGCCTTCGCTGCCCTGGGTTGGAGCGCCTGGACTTTCCTGAAGGAGGTTGGCCGCTTTCTCGACAATCTTGTCAATGCCACGTCGCCCGACCAGTTGCACCAGGCCGGTGACGCCCTGGCAAAGGCCGCTGCTGTCGGCGGCGTTGCCCTGATCCGGGTGCTGTTGCGCCGGGGCTACCAGAATGTGAGAGCCAAACCAGCACAACAGAAGGCTGGTGCCGCAGCCAAGGGCCCGTCCGCGACAAAGCCGAAAGTAACCGCACCCCTTCCCAGCAACGTGAAATTCCGGCCAACGACACCGGGCATCCGGGAGCCGGGCGCGGTTGCCCCCACTCCCGCGTTGATCCGGCAGGTTGCCGACCGAAGCCGGCGCATTCACGGCCGCGACCTGGACCACGCAGATAAACTCGGCACATGGCCTAAACTGGCCGCGCAGGAAGCCAAGAACTTCGCCAGTGATCCGATCCCCGACCGACTTCCGGCGGGAACCAAAATTTATCGGGTCATTCACACCGAGAACGGGAGGAAGGGGCATTACTGGAGCCTGGAACCCCCAACCACGCACGCAGCATTCCGTAGCGGCTATGCTGTAAAGAATGATTGGTCCAGCGCATCCGGTTATGTCACGGCAACGGTTCCTGAAGGGGGACTGCCTGTCTGGCGGGGCCCGACGGCTGCACAGGTATCCTCCGACAAGCGGGGCTTCCTGCCCGGTGGCAAGGAACAGATATGGCTGGATCCAACCCATCTCGACATACCCAACGCCTTGCCAACACCATGGAACCGATGATGACAACGTCTCCTGCCTCACAGATTGCCCCGTTGATCGTCGCCGTGGAGAGCTTCCTGGCCGTGCTGGACGCCATGGCGGATCAGCATCCGACAAATGCGCCTGATATGCTGGGCGCCCGCGCCATCCTGGACCGCGATCTGCAAGACCTCCGGAGCGCGCACGCAGAGGGCGATGAACAGACAGTGGCGTTGAGCCTCCTGGCCATCGTCAATGCCGACGCCGGCATGGCGGACAGCGGCATCGACCTGACCCGGCCGCCATTACAGGCGGCATGGGGCACGGTGCAGGAAGCAGCAGCGCCGGTGCTGGACGCCTTGGCCGGCTGACGGACAGCAATACCGACAACGGGGGCACTCCATGAAACAGGACACACGCTTCCTCCGCATGAACACGCCGCTGGGCCCGGACCGGCTGGTTGTGACCGAACTGTCGGGGGAGGAAGCCCTGTCTCTGCCCTTCACCTTCCGGGTAGAGGCCTTCAGTCCGGACAATCCCGTGGATCTGACACAGTTGATCGGCCGGCCGGCTGTGATCAGCATGCGCAGCGGCCGACAGGATGATCGGCATTTCCATGGTCATGTCGCGACCGCAACCTACCTGGGCATGGATTTCGCCAACAGACGCTACCGTTACCAGATGCTGCTGGTTCCCTGGCTATGGTTCCTGTCGAAACGGACCGACTGCCGCATCTTCCAGAACCGCACCGTGCCACAGATCGCGGAGGAGATTTTTAAGGAACTGGGGTTCAGCGACTACAAGCTGCAACTGATCACAACGCCTCCTCCGCGCCCCTACTGCGTACAATACCGGGAAACCGACCTGAATTTCCTCTCCCGCTTGTTCGAGGAGGAGGGAATTTTCTACTTCTTCACCCATGAGACGGACCGCCACATCCTTGTCCTGGGCGATGCGCCGGCGGTTCATGAGGCGCTGCCCGGCAGCGGCATCGTGGAGGTGAAGCGCACGGACACCGTCGATGCCAAGCCCGGCATCACCTTCATGTCGGAGAGTATCCAGGTCCGTTCCGGCCGCCACGCGCTGTCCGACCACAATTTTGAAACGCCGAAGGCTGATCTGACAGCG
>JAIXTS010000001.1 GCA_027483805.1 Azospirillum sp.
GGCACCTCCATGGACGGCATCGATGCCGCCCTGGTCCGCACCGATGGCCACGGCTTTGTGGAACCTTTGGGCTTCATCTTCACCCCTTACGCCCGTGCCTTCCGCGACCGGCTGCGGTCGGTGCTGGGCGGGGTTGGCGATGTCGCGGGTGTGGAAGCGGAACTGACCGACCTGCATGCCGGGGCGGTGGCAAGCCTGCTGCGTGTGCAGGAGATCGAACCATCGACCGTGGACCTGATCGGCTTTCACGGCCATACCATCCTGCACGCGCCGGACCGCCGCCACACCTGGCAGATCGGTGACGGGGCGCGGCTGGCGGCGGCCACGGGCATCGACGTGGTGCATGATTTCCGCACGGCGGATGTGCAGGCCGGCGGCCAGGGTGCCCCCCTGGTCCCGCTCTACCACCAGGCGCTGGCCAGCGACATGGACCGGCCGCTGGCTATCCTGAACATTGGCGGCGTCGCCAATATCACCTGGCTGGGTGACGGACCGCTGGATGTGGTGGCCTTTGATACCGGGCCGGGCAATGCCCTGATCGATGATCTGGTCCTGTCGCGCACGGGGGAGCCGTATGACGATGGCGGGCGCATCGCAGGCGCCGGCCATATCGATGGTGACCTGCTGGCCCGGCTGCTGAACCATCCCTATTTCGTGGCCCCGCCGCCCAAATCGCTGGATCGCGATGCCTGGGCCAAGGCGGCGATGACCAACCTGTCGACGGAAGATGCGGCGGCCACCCTGACGGCCTTTACGGCGGAAACCATCATCCGCGCCCTGGACCATGTGCCGGCAAAGCCCAAGCGCTGGCTGATCTGCGGCGGCGGACGGCGGAACGAGACGCTGATGTGGGCACTGGCCGACCGGCTGGACGGCGTGCCCGTGGCGCCCGTGGACGGCCAGGGCTGGAACGGCGATGCGCTGGAGGCCGAAGCCTTTGCCTATCTGGCCGTCCGTTCCCGCCTGGGCCTGCCTTTGTCGCTGCCCGGTACCACGGGCGTGCCGGAGCCGATGACGGGCGGGCGGTTTCATTCGCGCCCACGGTAATTGTTTCAGCTTTGTATCAGCCGCTTACCCCGAGGCTGTCCCGATGATACGCAGGAAGCCATAAGAACCGGTGGCTCTGGACGGTCATCGGAGGCAACAAAGGATACGCGGATAATGTCAGTACGGAGCGCGTTGATGACGGCGGCGGCCCTTATCGCCCTTTCGGCGACCCCCACCCTGGCGGCCGATGCGCCGGCGGGCCATCCCTTCGCCGAAGCCCAGGCCAAGCAGGACCCGTTCTTCTGGCTGGAAGAGGTCGAGGGCCAGAAGGCGCTGGACTGGGGCAAGGCGCATAATGAGAAAAGCTTTGCCCGTCTTAAGAATGATCCGCGCTTCGAGACCATCCGGGCGGAAGCCGAAAGGGTCCTGACCGCCCGCGACCGCATCGCCTATGGCAGCCTGGAAGGCGGCAAGGTCGATAATTTCTGGCAGGACCAGACCCATGTGCGCGGCATCTGGCGCCGCGCCACCCTGGACAGCTACAAGGCGGCTGACACGGCCTGGGAAACCATCCTGGATATCGACAAGCTGTCGGCGGATGAAGGCAAGAACTGGGTCTATAAGGGCCATAATTGCTTTGGGCCCACGGCCAACCGCTGCCTGGTCAATCTGTCCGATGGCGGCAAGGATGCGGTGGTTGTCCGCGAATTCGATGTGACCACCAAATCCTTCGTGAAGGACGGGTTCCAGACGGTGGAATCCAAGCAGACGCTGGACTGGATGGATCAGGACACGCTGCTGGTCGCCACCGATTTCGGCCCCGGTACCATGACCGACAGCGGCTATGCAAGACAGGTACGCCTGTGGAAGCGCGGCACCGATCTGGCCAAGGCCCCGGTGGTGCTGGAAGTCGGGGTCAAGGATGTCTGGGCGCGGCCCTGGGGCATCCACCGTCCCGAAGGCAGCACCATCCTGTTGCAGCGCGGGCCGGACTTCTTCACCGAGGAATGGTTCCAGCTGACCGCCGACGGCAAGGTCGTGAAGCTGGCCCTGCCGCTGGGTGTGGACATGAAGGGCGTCATGAACGGCGACCTGATCGTGGCGCTGCGCGATGACTGGGCCGTGGCCGGCAAATCGCTGAAGAAGGGCGACCTGATCGCGGTGCCGCTGGCCCAGGCGGCGGCGGGCAAGGTGGACAAGGTCGATGTGATCTATTCGCCGGGCGCGACCTCGGCCATCCAGGGCGTGGGCATCGCCAAGGATGCGATCTATCTGGACCTGCTGGACAATGTGGTCGGTCGTCTGGTCGCCACGCGCAAGGGGGCGTCCGGCTGGACCCAGGCCGATATCGCCCTGCCTGCCAATGGCAGCCTGAACATCGTGTCGACCGACGCCAACAGCACTGATGTGCTGGTCAACTACACCAATTTCCTGCAGCCCGACACGCTGTACATCATGGAAAATGGCGGCACACCGCAGGCCATCAAGGCCCTGCCCGCCCGGTTTGACGCCGCCAACCTGACGGCAGAACAGCGCTTCGCCGTCTCCAAGGACGGCACACGCGTACCCTACTTCATCGTTCATAAGAAGGACATGAAGCTGAATGGTGACAACCCGACCCTGCTCTATGGCTATGGCGGGTTCGAGATTGCGCTCACGCCGGCCTATATGTCGGTATTCGGCAAGGCCTGGCTGGAACAGGGTGGCGCCTATGTCGTCGCCAATATCCGCGGCGGCGGCGAATTCGGGCCAAGCTGGCATCAGGCGGCGCTGAAGCAGAACCGCCAGCGCGCCTATGATGATTTCCAGGCCGTGGCCGAAGACCTGATCAAGACCAAGGTGACGAAGCCCGCCCGCCTGGGCATCCAGGGCGGGTCCAATGGCGGCCTGCTGACCGGCGTCACCATGACCCAGCGCCCGGACCTGTTCGGTGCCGTCATCGTGGCGGTCCCGCTGCTGGACATGATGCGTTACCACACCATGCTGGCCGGTGCGTCCTGGATGGGTGAATATGGCGACCCGGAAAAGACCGATGAACGCGCCTGGATATCGCGATACAGCCCGTACCAGAACGTTCGCAAGGACGTGAAATATCCCGAAGCCTTTGTCTACACCTCCACCAAGGATGACCGCGTCCATCCCGGCCA
>JAIXTS010000234.1 GCA_027483805.1 Azospirillum sp.
AGCCCGCGCATGGGCTATCAGCTGCACCGCGCCGGGGCCGGGCCCTTCTATGCCATGGCGGTGTCGATGATCGCCGTGTCCTATATCCTGGCCATGCTGGCGGCCGGCACGCAGCGGCGCATCATCACCACCTGGCTGATCTATCTGCCCTTCGTGTTCCTGCTGGGGTCCAAGGGCTATCTGGTGCTCTATACGGTCACCGCCTTTGCCTTCATGCTGATCTCCGGCTTCAGGCTGAAGCTGTCGGTCGTGGCGGCCGTGGGGCTGGTCATGTCGGCGGCGGTTCTGGCCAATTTCGGGTCGGCCGATCTGGTCGATATCTTCTTGTATTTCGACTATTATTCCAACAGTGCCTATTTTGTGCAGGCCTATCAGAACGGGCTGACCAACCTGTTCTATGGCGAGATTTCATCCACGGAAATCATCGGGGCCGTGCCGCGCGGCCTGTGGCCCGGCAAACCCTATGTCTATGGCTCCACCCTGCTGAACGAGATGTTCTATCCCGGCATGGCGGAGGCCGGCCATACCCCGGCGTTTGGCGGCCCCATCCTGGCCTATGCCGATTTCGGGGTGGCGGGTGTGGTGCTGCTCGGCCTGACCGACTGGTCCTATCTGACATCGGTGCTGATGGCTTGCCTGCTGCTGACGCGGCTGCGCGACCGCGGGCCGGGTTTTGTGCGGACCCACCATTTCTATATCTTCCTGGCCCTCATGATGCTGGCGCCGGGTTACCTGAACTTTTTCCAGTTCCCCCTGAACCTGGGCATCATGGGTTTTGTGGCGCTGGTCCTGATGGGCTGCAACCTGTTCCCCCGCACACGTTTCATCCGGTTTGCGTGAACGGCGCTGTCTATGCCGTCAGGGTGCGCTGACCCGCCACCGGGCCTGCGGATGGACCCGTTTTGCCGGGAAAAGTGCCGCGAAACCCGTTGCGTCCGGAACAGGTTCGGGGAATAATCAGCCCCTCAGCCAAAAAAGAAAGCCGGCTGCGGGGAGCAGCCGGCCAGAGATGAAGGGAGCCTCATAAGGAGGTAAAGTCCCTGACAGTTGCCCTTATGCAACGGTCAAGTCACTTTCTTATAGCCCATCTCCCTGGGCTTTGAAAAGTGAAAAATGTGTCCGAAAGGCTACACCAGCGGAAAAATCGTCATTGGCCCTTGCAATGGGCGCGATGCAGCACGGCGCTCCTCAGTTCCCTCGGGCGCCCGGCGACCGTCAGGCGGGCGGCGCGGCGCCGGGGAAACGGTCGACCTTGCGCAGGGCGGGGAACAGCAGGCACCAGAGGGCCACGATGACCAGCGTGCCCATGCCGCCCACGATGACGGCCGGGCCGGCCCCCCACCAGGAGGCGGTGAGCCCGCTTTCAAATTCACCCAGCTGGTTGGAGGCGCCGATGAACAGGCTGCTGACGGCGCTGACGCGGCCGCGCATGTCATCGGGGGTTTCAAGCTGCACCAGCGACTGGCGGATAAAGACGCTGACCATGTCCACGGCCCCCATCACCACCAGGGCGGCCCCGGCGATGAGCGCCGAACTGGTCATGCCGAAAATGATGGTGCCGACACCGAAGGCCGCGACGCAGACAAACAGCACCCGGCCCACCCGCCGCCGCACGGGCCAGAAGGACAGGACCAGGCCAGTGGCCAGCGCCCCCACCGCCGGGGCGGCGCGCAGCACGCCCGCCATGACGGGGCCGGCATGGAACTGGTCCTTGGCCAGCACGGGCAGCAGCGCCGTGGCCCCGCCCAGCAGCACGGCAAACAGGTCCAGCGAGATGGCGCCCAGGACGATGGGTTTTGACCAGATGAAGCGGAAGCCGGCGAACAGGGTTTCCAGGCTGACCTTCTTCACCGCCGCCGGCATGGTGCGCGGCGGCAGACGGATCAGGGTGACCAGGATGAAGGCAATGGCAAACAGCAGGGCGCAGATGGCGAAGACCCAATGGCCGATCAGGCCGTAAAGCAGCCCGCCCAGCGCCGGCCCGACAATTGCCGATGCCTGCCAGGCCGTGGAATTCAGCGCCACAGCCCGGGGAAACAGGGCCGGCGGCACCAGATTGGGCACCAGCGAGGAGGCCGCCGGCATTTCAAAGGCCCGGGCGGTCCCCAGGATGGTGACGGCAACAAAGGCGGGCCATAAGGCCTGTGTATTGTCGTCCCACAGCGCCAGCCAGAGCACCAGCATGGCCAGGATTTCCAGCCCCTGGCAGAAATTGATGACCCGGCGACGGTCAAACCGGTCCGCGACGTGACCGGTTACGAGAACCAGCAGGATCGAGGGCAGGAATTCGGCCAGACCGATCAGGCCCAGCGCCAGCGGGCTTCCCGACACATCATAGACCCGCCAGCCCGTTGCCACGATCTGCATCTGCAAGGCCAGGATCGCCGCGATACGGGCGAACCAGAACAGCCGGAAGGGGACATAGGCGAAAGGGCTGGTCGGCGGAGCGACAAGGGTGGCGTCGGACATGGCACCGGGGCGCGTGACGGGCGATAGCGGAACTATGCGCCGGCCGAATGGCGGGCGTTAAGGGCGGTTCCTGCAGGGCAGAGGCGCGCCGGGGTGGTGGGGGCGGCGCGGATGATGTCGAGCCCGTGCGGATCCGTATGGGTGTCGGGATTGTCGGTGACCCCGGCACAGGGGATGTCATCGATCAGGCGCTGTGCTGCGTCCTGGTCGATGCGGATCCGGATTTATCGGTCCGCATCAGACGAGGCCGCGCCCCGACAGGCGCAGGGCCAGCATGGGTGTGTCATTGGGACGGTCGGGCAGGGTGATTTCCAGCGCGGCCGGTGTCTGCCGGAAGGGCAGGGGGGTGCCGTCGCGGCCCAGCAGGTCGATCCGGTCCACCACGCCGTTGGTATCGCCAGCCAGGGACGTCACCTGCAGGCGCCCATCGGCAGGCCAGTCCATGGCCAGGATATAGAGATGGCCAGCCTTGGTGGTAAACCGCAGGTCGGCAGCGGTGAACGGGGCTTGCTTGGCCTCATCCTGGGCAAAGCGGGTGGGGCCTTCGCCATAGCGACGCCAGGGGCGGGTGGCAAAAATCGCCTCCCCATTCGTGGCGGTCCAGGCGGCCAGACCGTCCAGGAAACGGATTTCCAGATCATCCAGGCTGCCATCCCCGCGCAAGGGCACCGAGAGCAGCAGATTGCCGTTTTTCGAGACGATGTCGGTCAGGCTCTGCACCACCTGGCGCAGGGATTTGTAGCCGCCGCGTTCATAAAGCGGGCGGTCATAATGCCACTGGCCGATGCAGGTGCAGGTCTGCCAGGGGGCGGGGCGGATATCGTCCACGAAGCTGCGTTCGTGATCTTCCACAATGGCGCGGCGCTGGGTTTCGGTCGTCAGCCGCTTGCCATTGACCACCGCCTCCATCCGGCCGCCATGCCATTGGCGAGACAGGTTGTAATAGCGGGCCACCAGATCCAGCCCGACCTGACCGAAGGGCAGGCCGTAATTGTCGAAATAGACCAGATCGGGCTGGTATTTCTCGATCGCATCCAGCGCGCGCAGATACCAGGATTTCACAAAGGCCGGATTGCCGGGCGGCGGGGTTTCCAGCCATTGGCCGGTATGGGCGTCGTGCCAGTCCTGCATGGATTTGAGGGAGGTGAGGCCAGCAGGCGGCACCATCATCGGGCCGCCATAAAGGTCCTGCGGGTCCAGCCCGTCCCACCAGGTACCCTTGCCATCGGCGCGTGTCAGGCGGTGAGCGTCATAGCGCACCCCGGCCTTTGGCCCCTCCGGATCATAACCATAGGCCGTCTGGAACCAGTGCCAGGCATGGGCGCCATGGTTGGACAGGCCAAACCGCAGGCCCGCGCGGCGCGCCAGCTTTTCCCAGATACCGACAATGTTGCGTTTGGGCCCAACGCGGGTGGCATTCCAGGGCTGCCAGCGGCTGTCGAAATTGTCGAAATTGTCATGATGCTGGGCCATGGCCACAAAATAGCGGGCCCCCGCCCGCTGATAGCGGCGCATCAGGTCGGCCGGGTCCCAGTTTTCCGCCTGCCAGCGGCCAATGATCTCCATGAACCCGGTCTGCGACGGGTGGCCATAGGTCTTCAGATGATGGTCGTACATGCGGTGGCCCTGCATATACATGAAGCGGCCATACCAGTCCCCGACCTCCGGCACACATTGCGGCCCCCAATGCGCCCACAAGCCCAGCTTGGCATCGCAAAACCAGTCCGGTGTACGGTAACCGGCGGCAAGATTGTCCCAGTTGGGCTGAAACGCCGCGGTTTCAGCGGCCGGTGCGGGCAGTGCCGTCAGGCCCGCCGCCGGCATGGCGCCCAGGAGCTGGCGTCTGGTCAGCAACATTCTTTTGGTCCCCCCTGCCGTTGTCCTTGCTTTCGGGCCTGCTGGGCGCGACGGACGTATTTATCGGATAAATCATCTATACCCCTTGCGCGCCGCCGTTGATAGCGCTATCATTCAATTAATAATATAAACATCCGAAATGGTTACGGATGGTTTTCGGGGGAAATCCAGGCGCAGGAAACGGCGATCGATAAGCCGTGCCGACGCCTGCGGGGAAGGCGTCCAATGAAGCTGCGCACCATCCTTCTGTCCGGCCTTGCCGGCAGCCTGACGGCCGGTCTGCTGTTTTGTACCGGTATCAATGCCGCGTCGGTGCCGCCGGGTTCGGATGGCAAGGCCGGCATCGCCGATCCTGCCCGCTGGCCCGTCGTGTCGGCGCCCCGGCTGGCCGATGCCGCGACGGAAGCGAAGATCACCGCGATGCTGTCCCGCATGAGCGTGGAGGAGAAGGTGGGCCAGATGATCCAGGCTGACCTGCCCTCCATCAGACCATCGGATTTGCGCGACTATCCGCTGGGTTCCGTTCTGGCCGGCGGTGACAGCGCGCCCTTCAATGCGCCGGACCGGTCCGGCGTCGGCCCCTGGGTGGAGACGGCCCGCGCGCTGCGCGCCGTGGCCCTGGAACAGCGGCCAGGGCATGAGCCCATCCCTCTGATTTTCGGCATCGACGCCGTGCATGGGAACAGCAATGTCGTGGGAGCCACGCTGTTCCCCCACAATATCGGCCTGGGCGCCGCCAATGATCCCGACCTGATCCGCCGCATCGGCGCCGCGACGGCAGTGGAAACGGCGGCGGCCGGCATCGACTGGGCCTTCGCGCCGACGCTGGCCGTGCCGCAGGATGACCGCTGGGGCCGCACCTATGAGGGGTATTCGGAGGATCCGGACCTTGTGCGCCGCTATGCCGGCGCCATGGTCGAGGGGCTGCAGGGCGCCTTTTCGGCTTCCGGCAGTGACAGCGCTGTCCAGAAAGGGCGGGTGGCGGCGTCGGCCAAACATTTCCTGGGCGATGGCGGCACCCGCAATGGCATCGACCAGGGCGATACGGCGGTGGGTGAGGATACGCTGATCCGTATTCATGCCGCCGGCTATAAGCCGGCCATCGAGGTGGGGGCCATGACGGTGATGGTCAGCTTCTCCTCCTGGCAGGGGGTGAAGATGCATGGCAATGGCACGCTGCTGACCGGCGTGCTGAAGGATCGCTGGGGGTTCGACGGGTTCGTCATCAGCGATTGGAACGGCCATGCGCAGGTGCCGGGCTGCACGGAGGATGATTGTGTCGCCGCCATCATGGCCGGCATCGACATGCTGATGGTGCCTTATGACTGGAAGGCCCTGTTCAAGACCATGGTGGCGCAGGTGAAGGAAGGGACCATTCCCATGGCCCGCCTGGATGATGCCGTGCGCCGCATCCTGCGTGTGAAATTCCGTCTGGGCCTGTTCGAGACGGCGCGGCCGCTGGAAGGTCAGGCGGCGCTGCTGGGCAGTGAAGATCACCGTGCCCTGGCGCGCGAGGCGGCGGCCAAGTCGCTGGTCCTGCTGAAGAACCAGGGCAATATCCTGCCGCTGAAGGGCAATGCCCGTGTGCTGGTGGCGGGCAGCGGGGCCGATGATATCGGAAGGCAGTCGGGCGGCTGGTCGTTGTCCTGGCAGGGGACCGGCAACAAGAACAGCGACTTTCCCAATGCACAGTCGATTTTTGCCGGGTTGAAGCAGACGCTGACCGCGCAAGGGGGCGAGGCCATCCTGTCCGTCGATGGCAGTGCCAAGGACAAGGTGGATGCCGCCATTGTAGTGTTCGGGGAGACGCCTTATGCCGAGGGGCAGGGCGATATCCCGACCCTGGAATACCAGCCAGGGGATAAAGCCGATCTGGCCCTGCTGAAAAACCTGCGCGCGCGCGGCATTCCGGTGGTTTCCGTGTTCCTGTCGGGCCGGCCGCTCTGGGTCAATCCGGAGATCAATGCCTCGGACGCGTTCGTGGCGGCCTTTCTGCCCGGCAGCGAGGGCGGGGCGGTGGCCGACATCCTGATCGGGGACAAGGACGGCAAGCCGCGCCGCGATTTCCAGGGACGTCTGTCCTTCTCCTGGCCCGACAATGCCGCACAGTACAATCTGAACCAGGGCCAGCCCGGCTATGCGCCGCTGTTCCCGCTGGGCTATGGGCTTGATTACGCGGGCAGGTCCAAGCCGGTGGCGGCCCTGGCACGTCCGCTGTCGGAACTGTCGGGCGTGTCGCCGGCTTCTGCCAATACGGATACCTGGTTCGTGCGGGGCCGCAACCCCGCGCCATGGGCCTTCGCGCTGCGCCAGGGGGCGGTGCAGGTGCCCGTCGGCAATGATGGCAGCACGGTGACAGTGGGCGAGGCCCTGTCGCTGCGCCCTGTTGATGCCGGCGGGCTGCAGGGGGCGGGGCGGGCCCTGAGCTGGACCGGCAAGGGCGATGCGGCCCTGACGGTCACCGGCGGCCCGCTGCTGGACCTGGACCGGCTGTCGCTGGGCAATGCCCTGCTGATCGATTACCGGGTCGACCGGGCGCCGGAAGGCATCGTGCGGGTGGCCATGGGCCGGGGCGCGGCCCTGGACCTGACGCCCACGCTGCGCCTGGCGCCTGCCGGGCAATGGCGGTCGGTCAAGCTGCGCCTGTCCTGTTTCAAGCAGGCCGGAGCCGACCTGAAAAAGGTCGACACACCCTTCACCCTGGCCACGGGCGCGCCCGCCGGTCTTTCCATCGCGACGGTCAGGATCGTGTCGGACGTGTCCGACGCCATCTGTCCCGCCGCCATTCCGCAGCCCTGACCCCTTTGCGGGCCGGGGTACCCATCATAGCGGACAGGGCCGTCATTCCTGTCCTGATCATCACCAAGAAAAGCATAAGGGGGGATTTGAGATGAGTGGAAGCAAGGTCGGTTCGGGCCTGTGGTGCGGGGCGTCGCTGATCGCATTGACAGCGCTGTTTCCGGTGCAGGCGGCGCTGGCGCAGACCGCCGACAGCGGTGGCCAGCTGGAAGAGATCATCGTCACCGGCATCCGCGCCCAGGTGCAGTCGGCCCAGGCCATCAAGCAGAATGCCGAACAGCTGGTCGACAGTGTCACCGCCGTCGATATCGGCGCCCTGCCGGACCGGTCGGTCACGGAAGTGCTGCAGCGCATTCCCGGCATCACCATCGGCCGCACGGCCAATGGCCGCGATGCCGACCGCCTGTCCATCGAGGGCAGCGGCGTGCAGATCCGCGGCCTGTCGCTGGTGCGCGGCGAGTTTAATGGCCGTGACAGTTTCGGCGCCAGCAATGGCCGCGCGCTTGGCTTTGAGGATGTGCCGCCCGAACTGATGGCCGGCGTCGATGTCTATAAGAACCCCTCTGCCGACATGATCGAGGGCGGGCTGGGCGGTCTGGTCAATCTGCGCACCCGCACGCCGTTCGATGCCAAGGGCCGGGTTGTCGCCGGGTCCGTCGATTATTCCTATGCCGACCTGCGCAAGGAAGGAAAGCCGTCCGGCTCTGTGCTTTACTCAGATCGGTGGGACCATAACAAGCTGGGTGAGTTCGGCGTTCTGGTCGATGTGGCCTATTCGGAACTGGCGACGCGGGCCGACACTTTCTCCGTCAACCCCTATCGTGAGCGGGTGGGGGCCGCACCCACCGCCACCAACAAGCCCGGCAATTACATTGCCGGCGTGGCGCCGGGCAGGACGGTCTATGTTCCCGATGGCTGGGGCTACCGCACCCTGGATTTCGAACGCGAACGGTTCGGTGTGGCCGGCGTGGTGCAGTGGCGGCCCGACGCGCGCTGGGACATTACGGCGCAATATCTGCGCTCTGCCGCCGAGCAGGCGGCCCTGGAACATGTGGTGGGTCTGAATACCGGGTCGTCCAACGGCCCGGCGGCGGGTACCAGCTTCACCTATGACGAACGCGGCTATTTCGTCAAAGGCACCATCGCCAATGCCGCCGACGGCAACGGTACCACCCAGAATATCGACCTGCTGGATGCCCGCTGGAACCGCCGTTATTCGACGACCGAGGATGCGTCGCTGAACATCAAGTTCAACCCCAACGACCGCTGGTCGTTGAGCGGCGATGTGCAATATGTGAAGTCGAAGACCAAATCCATCGACTTCACCATCTTTAACGTGATGCCCGGCGGGGCGGCCGTCCCGGCCTCCACCCTGGATCTGACGGGCGGGCTGCCCAAGGTGACGCTGGACATTGCCAGCAGCCACCTGTCCAACCCGGCCAATTATTTCTACAGCGCCGCGATGGATAACCATCAGCGCAACCAGGCCGATCAATGGGCCCAGCGGTTCGATACCGAATATACGTTCGACGATGACTGGCTGTCATCGGCCCGGTTCGGCGTGCGCCACAACAAGCGCGACGCCGTGACCCGCGACAGCAACTATAACTGGGGCTGGATCAGCCAGGGCTGGACCGGGGCCGGTCTGGCCACCCTGAACACTTCTACCGCTGTGCCCTACACCACCTATGGCGATGATGATTTCATGCGCGGCGACATCAAGCTGCCGGGTGTGTTCCTGGTGCCGGACGGCACGCTGGCCAAGAATTATGTCAAGGGCGCTGCGGCGGTTCGGTCGATTCAGAAGGAACCGGATTGGGGCGGCGGCTGGCGCCCGTTCAACGGCGATTTCGAAGCGCAGTCCGGCGGTGGTGGCGGCGTCAACCGCCAACAGGAAGAAACCTGGGCCGCCTATGGCCTGATCCGCTTCGCCAATCAGATCAAGCTGTTCGGCGAGGACAAGGATCTGGATGGCAATGTCGGCCTGCGGTATGTCCATACCGAGACGAAGGGCCAGGGCTTTGCCGTCGTCCAGTCGGCGACGGGCATCAATATCAACCCGAACAGTGGGCTGGCCGATGATCTGCGTTTCCTGAACGGGGCGCGGTCGCCGATCGAGGGTGGCCGCACCTATGATTATTTCCTGCCCAGCCTGAATATCCGCGTCAAACTGACCGATGAGCTGCAATGGCGCGTCGCGGCCGCCAGCTCCATCGTGCGGCCCGACCTGCAGCAGCTGCAGCCCACGGCCAATATCTCTGCCGATGGCGGGCATCTGGTCAATGGTGTCTGCCAGAGCGGGTCCGGCCCCGGCAATGTCACAAACTGCGTCTACCAGTTCAAAGGCAATGCCGGTAACCCGGACCTGAAGCCGCTGCGGTCGAACCAGTTCGATACGTCGCTGGAATGGTATTTCGCGCCGACGGGCAGTGTGACGGGCGTGGTGTTCTATAAGGACATCTACGATTTCATCACTAACACGCTGCAGACGGTGAAATTCACCAATAATGGCGTGACCCGCGATGTGTTCGCCACCCGGCCTTATAATGCCGGCAAGGGCAGCATCAAAGGTTTCGAGCTGGCCTATTCGCAGTTCTACGATTTCCTGCCGGACCCGTTCAGCGGCCTGGGTCTGCAGGCCAATGTCACCCATATCGAGTCCAAGGGCACACGCAACGCCGCCGTCAACCCGTTCGATGCCAACCAGCAGGCCAATGTCCAGGGGTCGACCAACCTGCCGCTGGAGGGCATGTCGAAATGGTCCTACAATATCCAGGCGCTGTACGAAAAGGGACCGGTGTCGCTTCGTCTGGCCTGGAACTGGCGTGAGCGTTACCTGCTGACCACGACCGCGGCCAATATCAACATCCCGGCCTGGGCCGATGATTACGGTCAGCTGGACGCGTCGGCCTTCTTCACCATCAACGACCATCTGAAGGCGGGCGTGGAAGCGGCCAACCTGTCCAATTCCCGCACCAAGATTCTGGTCGGGTTCCCAGGCAAGCTGACCATGCATAATTGGGTGGATGCCGACCGGCGCTACACTTTCGTGCTGCGCGCGACTTATTAAGTGTTCCCTCAGGCGCCGGGCGCCGCCATCCGGCGGCTTGGCTTGACGAGCGCACGTGCGCCGGGCCGGCGGTCGCCGGCCTCCACCCCGCCGAAGGGCGGGGTGGGTGTAGCGCCCGATCCGCCACCGGGGTGGTTGACGGGTGGTGCCTTTTAACGCTCCCAGACCCCTCCCAGGGCTGGCAACTTCCGGGCCGGCGGTGACGCCGGTCCGGGCTTTCTTTTCCCCGGGCGTATGGCCGCAGAAACGATGTTACCGTTATCCCAGAGGCCACAAAGGCCCGGGCAATGACAGGGAGGATGGATGATGCAGTCCAAGGCACATGACATCGTCATTGTCGGCGGCGGAACCGCCGGATGGATGGCGGCTTCTATCCTGGCCCGTACCACCAAGGGCCGGCTGGGGCGGATCACCCTGGTTGAATCCGCCGAGATCGGTACGGTCGGCGTAGGCGAGGCGACGATCCCGCCCATCCAGTTCTTCAACCAGTTGCTGGGCATTGACGAGCGCGACTTTGTCGCCCGCACCCAGGCCAGCTTCAAGCTGGGCATCGAATTCCGCAACTGGTACCGCAGGGGCCAGTCCTATATCCACCCGTTCGGCAGTTTTGGCGGCAATATGGATGCCGTGTCGTTCCATCACTATTGGCTGCGTCTGCGCGACCTGGGTGATGGCACCGATATCGGCGATTATTGCCCCGCCATCGCGGCGGCCCGGCAGGGGCGGTTCGCGCCGGAAATGCCCGATGGCCCGCCGGGCGGGCCGGTCCTGGCCTATGCCTATCATTTCGATGCCGCACTTTATGCCGCCTATCTGCGCGACTTCGCCACGCGCCTGGGCGTGACCCGTATCGAAGGGCGCATCACCGCCATCCGGCAGCGGGCCGAGGATGGTTATGTCAGCCAGCTGGACCTGGCCGATGGCAGCAGCGTCACGGGCGATCTGTTTATCGACTGCTCCGGTTTCCGCTCCCTGCTGCTGGGCCAGACGCTGGGTGTGGGGTTCAAGGATTGGAGCCGCTGGCTGCCCTGCGACCGGGCCCTGGCCGTGCCATGCGAAGGCGGGGAGGCGATCACCCCCTATACAAGATCCACGGCCCATGCCGCCGGATGGCAGTGGCGCATCCCGTTGCAGCACCGGATCGGCAATGGCCATGTCTATTCATCGGCCTTCATGTCGGATGAGGAGGCCGCCGCCATCCTGCTGGGCCATCTGGATGGCAAGCCGCAGGCCGATCCGCGCCCCCTGCGCTTCACCGCCGGGCGGCGGGAACGAAGCTGGGAGCGCAATGTGGTGGCGCTGGGCCTGGCGGGCGGGTTCCTGGAGCCGCTGGAAAGCACGTCGATCCATCTGATCCAGACGGCCCTGTTCCGGCTGCTGGCCCTGATGCCCACCGATATCAAGGATCAGGTGACGCGCGACGAGTTCAACCGCCTGACCGAGGCGGAATATGAACATATCCGCGACTTCCTGATCCTGCATTACCACGCCACCGACCGCGATGATTCCGACTTCTGGAATTATGTCCGGACCATGCCCGTGCCCGACAGCCTGCGCCACAAGATGGAGCTGTTCCGGGCGCGGGGACGGGTGGCAAGGGTGGATGGTCAGTTGTTTGTCGAGGCCAGCTGGGTCGCCGTGTTCCTGGGCCAGGGGGTGGACCCAATCGCCTATGACCCGATGGCCGAGGTGGTGAAGGAGCCCGACCTGCGCCAGCGCCTGTCGCGCCACCTGGACCATGTGCGCCGGTCAGTGGCCGGTATGCCGATGCACCGCGATTTCATCAACCGCCATTGCAAGGCGCAGGAGACGGCTGCTTGAGACAGCAGCCCCAGCCATTTTGCACCCGACCCCGAACAGGAGCCGAGATGCCGTTTCCCCGTTTCCACCGCCTGCTGACCGCTGGCCTGATGTCTGCTGCCTTGTTGGCTGCCCCCGTGCTGGCGGCCGAGGCACCGTTGCCGCGCATGGTGACGCAGGATGGCCGCCATGCCCTTCTGGTCGATGGCAAGCCGTTCCTGATCCTGGGCGCACAGGTCAATAATTCCAGCAACTATCCCGCCGCCTTGCCGTCCGTCTGGCCGGCGATGAAGGAGGTGGGGGCCAATACGGTTCAGGTGCCCATCGCCTGGGAACAGATCGAACCGGTGGAAGGCCAGTTCGATTTCAGCTTTGTCGACCACCTGCTGGAACAGGCCCGCGCCAATAATGTGCGGCTGATCCCGCTCTGGTTTGCGACCTGGAAGAATAATGGCCCCAATTACGCGCCAGCCTGGGTCAAGCTGAACAATGATCGGTTTCCGCGCGTGGTGGAAGCCAAGGGCATTATCCGCAATTCCCTGTCCCCGCATGGCAAGGAAACGCTGGCGGCGGACAGCAAGGCCTTTGCCGCCCTGATGCGCCATCTGAAAAAGGTGGACCCTCAGCGCACCGTGATCATGGTCCAGGTCCAGAATGAGGTTGGCACCTATGGCGCCATCCGCGACCATGGCAGCGAGGCCCAGAAACTGTTCAATGGCCCGGTTCCAGCCGAACTGGTCAAGGCCATGAAGAAGCGGTCGGGGACCTGGGCGGCGGTGTTCGGCAAGGATGCCGACGAGTTTTTCCATGCCTGGCATATCGGCCGCTTTGTGGATCAGGTGGCAATGGCGGGACAGCAGGAATATGACCTGCCCATGTATGTGAACGCGGCCCTGCGCGACCCGTTCAACGAGCAGGACCCCTATACCTATTCCGCCGGCGGGCCGACCTGGAATGTGCTGGAAATCTGGAAGGCGGCGGCCCCGCATATCGATTTCCTGGCGCCTGACATCTACATGGATGGCTACGCGCCCTATACCAGGACGCTGGAACAATATGGCCGGCCCGACAATGCCCTGATGGTGGCGGAGATGGGCAGCAAGCCGGTCTATGCCCGGTATCTGTTCGCGGTCCTGGGCCGGCAGGGCATCGGGTTCAGCCCGTTCGGTCTGGATTATACCGGCTATGCCAACGCGCCGCTGGGGGCGGAGAAGATCACGCCGGAAACGCTGGCACCCTTCAGCCTGGCCTATCGCGCGGTGACGCCGCTGGCGGACCTGATCGCGGAACGCAGCCTGAAGGGCAAGGTCTGGGGCGGGGCGGAGCCGGAGGCAGTGCATGCCGAACAGATCGCCCTGGGTGAGGCGCCATGGAAAGCCGAGCTGTCCTATGGCATGGGCCAGTTCGGGATGGGCGATGCGCCGGGCAATCCCACGCCCAAGGGCGGGGCCGTGATCATCGAAATGGCCAAGAACGAGTATCTGGTCACGGGTGTCCATGTGCGCGTCGATTTCCAGAGCACGCGCGACGGGCACGGACGCATCTTTGACCGGGTCGAGGAAGGCCGCTTTGTCGACGGCGCCTGGGTCATGGACCGGGTGTGGAACGGCGACCAGACCGATTACGGCCTGAACCTGACCGACCGGGCGCAGGTGCTGCGCGTCACCTTGGGCACCTATCCGACGAAGGTTGAGTGATCTGAAGCCCCCCCTTCCGTCATCCCGGCTTCCGCCGGGATGACGGAAAATTCAGTGAGTTGATGAGTTTGGCAGTTTGCTCAAGGAGATACAGACGCATGACTTTCCGATCCATGATGCTGGCACGTGCCGCCCTGCTGCCGTTGCTTCTGCTGGCCGGGTGCGATGGCGGGGCCAAGTCCGACAGCAAGGCCGCCGTGCAGGCCGTCCAACCGGGGTCCGTGCAGCAGACGGCGGACGGGCTGGTCGCCACCCTGTCATCGGGACCGGTGAAGAAGCTGCGTCTGCAGGTGATCAATGAGCGCACCATCCGTGTCACGGCGGTGCCGACCGACAGTCTGGACATCCCGGCCAGCCTGATCACCGTGGCC
Source organism: Azospirillum sp. (assembly GCA_027483805.1). Lineage (GTDB taxonomy): Bacteria > Pseudomonadota > Alphaproteobacteria > Azospirillales > Azospirillaceae > Niveispirillum. Next base: position 14,064 of record JAIXTS010000234.1, read on the forward strand.
GGCCCGCCCAAGGACGGCTTCAGCGTGGAGCAGGATGGCAAGGTGGCGCGGGTGAAGACACCGGCGCTGACCGCGGAACTGACCCTGGCCACGGGGGCCGTGCGTTTCCTGGACAAGGCGGGCAACCCGCTGCTGGCCGAGAAGGACCGCGGCGCCATCGCGCCGGTGAAGGTTCTGGACCGTGATTATTACACGATCACCCAGACCTTCAACCCCGGCACGGATGAGGCGTTTTACGGGCTGGGCCAGCATCAGAATGGGGTGCTGAACTGGAACGGGGAAGATCTGCGTCTGGCCCAGCATAATATGGACATTGCCGTCCCGTTCCTGGTGTCCAGCCGTAATTACGGTCTGCTGTGGGACAATAATTCCATCACCCGCTTCGGCGTGCCGCATGATTATGCCGATCTGGATGGGTCGCTGACACTGTTCGACGCGGACGGCAAGGAAGGGGCCTTGACCGCCACCTATACCAAGGATGGCGAGACCAAGTTGGTCCGCCGGGAGAGCAAGGTCGACTGGCGCGACCTGGATGATCTGCTGACCTGGCCGGCGGAGGTGGGCGGCAACCGCCGGCCCGACAAGACCCGCGACACGCCGGGCCAGAAGGTCACCTGGGCGGGCAAGATCGCGACGACCAAGGCCGGCACCCACAAGTTCCAGCTCTATTCATCAGGGTACGCCACCGTCTTCATTGACGGAAAGGAGGTGATCCATCGCTGGCGCCAGAACTGGAACCCCTGGTTCCATAATTTTGAGGTAGCCCTGGAGGCCGGCAAGCAGCATGACATCCGCATCGAATGGCAGCCCGATGGCGGCTATATCGGCGTGTCACATCAGGACCCGCTGCCGCCCGATCAGCGCAACGCCCTGACCCTGTCATCGGAAGTGGCCAATGCCCTGGATTATTATGTCATTGCCGGCGACGATATTGATGGCGTGATCGCGGGATACCGGCAATTGACGGGCAAATCGGTGATGCTGCCGCGCTGGGCCTATGGGTTCTGGCAAAGCCGGGAACGCTACAAGACCCAGGAAGAGGTGGTCAGCACGGTCAAGGAATACCGCAAGCGCGGCATCCCGCTGGATAACATCGTCCTGGACTGGAATTACTGGCCCGAAGATGCCTGGGGCAGTCATGATTTCGACAAGGCCCGCTTCCCCGATCCGGCCGGCATGGTGCGGGAGGTCCACAAGCTGAACGCCCGTTTCATGATCTCCGTCTGGCCGAAATTCTATCCCAATACAGAGCATTACAAGGAGCTGGACGCCAAGGGTTACATCTATCGCCGCAATGTCGAGATGGGCGAGCGCGACTGGATCGGCGAGGGCTATCTGAACGCCCATTACGATCCCTACAGCCAGGAGGCGCGCGACATCTATTGGCGGCAGATGCGCGACAAGCTGAACGTGCTGAAGGTCGATGCCTGGTGGCTGGACAATACCGAACCGGATGTGCATTCCAACCTGCCGATCGAGGAAGTGAAACTGCGCATCGGTCCCACGGCGATGGGTCCGGGAGCGGCCTTCTTCAATTCCTACCCCCTGATGCAGACCAAGGCTGTCTATGAGGGGGAGCGGCGCGATGATGGCGGGCAGCGTGCCTTTATCCTGACCCGGTCGGGCTTTGCCGGGCAGCAGCGCCATGGCATGGCGGTCTGGTCGGGTGACGTGGTGTCGCGCTTTGTCGACCTGGAACATCAGATCGCAGCGGGCATCAGCACCTCCCTGTCGGGCCTGCCCAACTGGACCTCCGATATCGGTGGGTTCTCGGTTGAAAAGCGGTTCGAGGCGCAGCCGATGAAGCCGGAGGATCAGGCCGAATGGCGGGAGCTGAACCTGCGCTGGTTCCAGTTCGGCGCCTTCAGCCCCCTGTTCCGCAGCCATGGGCAGTTCCCGCTGCGCGAGATCTATAACATCGCGCCGGAAGGGTCGGACGTGTACCAGTCCATGGTCTGGTACACCAAGCTGCGCTACAGCCTGCTGCCCTACATCTATACACTGGCCGGTGACACCTGGCACAAGGACGGCACCATCATGCGCGCCCTGGCGCAGGATTTTCCGGCCGATGCCAACGTGAAGGATCTGGGCACGCAGTATCTGTTCGGTCCCAGCATCCTGGTAGCCCCCATCTATACGCAAGGCGCCACGACCAAGAATGTCTATCTGCCGGCCGGCGCCAACTGGGTGGATTTCTATACCGGTGAGAAGCGGGCGGGGGGCCAGGCGGTGACGGTGCCTGCACCCCTGACCCGGATCCCGCTGTTTGTGCGGGAAGGGTCGATCATCCCGACGGGACCGGCGGTGCAGTCCACCGCCGAGCCGCAGGATGGGTCGCTGCTGATCAATATCTATGCCGGGGCGGATGGGTCCTTCGACCTTTATGAGGATGAAGGCACCACCTATGGCTATGAGCAGGGCCAGTTCAGCCGCATCAAGATGAGCTGGAACCAGGCCCGCGGTGAGCTGACCCTGGCCGACCGCCAGGGATCGTTCCCCGGCATGGTGGAAAAGCGCAAAATCCGCGTCCGCTGGATCGATGGCCCGAATGACAAGGCCGCCGATTTTAATGTGAAGGGCGAGCGTGAGGTCGTCTATGAGGGCAAGCAGCTGGTTGTGAAGCGTTAACAGGATGATGTTGCAGGTCAGGTCGAGGCGAAAGCCTCGCCCTGACAGAAACGGCTATAATCCAATCCTGTCAGGGCGTGGGCTGACGCCCCCGACCTGACCTACGCATTTTTGCCAGGGGATCGCCATGAACCGCCGCCACCTGCTTGCCACCGCTGCCCTGTTGCCAATGCTGGCCGTGACACAGGCGGGTGCTGCAGAGCCGGTACAGGCGCTGGATTGGGCCAACCGCGCCCGCTATGCCGCCGCCAACAACACCGACAAGGCACTGCCGGCGGACAAGCGGCGGGTGGTGTTCATGGGTGACAGCATTACCGAGAACTGGGCGCGGTCTGAATATGACGGCGCCTTTTTCCCCGCAAACGGCTTTATCGGGCGCGGCATTTCCGGGCAGACGACGTCGCAGATGCTGCTGCGTTTCACGCCCGATGTGCTTTCGCTGACGCCGCGGGCCGTGCATATCCTGGCCGGGACCAATGATGTGGCCGAAAATGGCGGTACCTATGATCCGGCGCTGACCCAGGACAATCTGGCCGCCATGGCCTTGCTGGCGCGGGCGGCCGGCATCAAGGTGTTTATCGGGTCGGTGCCGCCCGCCCGCGATGTCTATTGGCGCAAGAGCGTGGGCGACCCGACGGCGCGTATCGTGGCCCTGAATGGCTGGATTGCCGGGTTCTGCCGGGATCAGGGCCATGTTTACGTCGATTACTGGCCGGTGCTGGCCGATGCCGGCCAGGGTTTGAAAGCGGAACTGGGCCTGGACCCGGTCCATCCCAACCGTGCCGGTTATCTGGCCATGGGGCCGCTGGCCCTGAAGGCCCTGAGCGGGGTGTGAGCCCGTTCATTTCGCGTTTTCCATTGATCATATTTATATGAGAAATATTGACCGGGACGCGGCTTGGCGCTATTGATTGGGGTGCCGGGCCGCGTCCGTCGATGCGTTTCCGCCCGGCTGGCAGTCGGGTCCGTCACGCATGAAAATCGCAAAGATCGAAACGTTCCAGGTGCCGCCGCGCTGGCTTTTTGTGCGCGTCGAGACGGATTGCGGCATCGTTGGCTGGGGCGAGGCCAGCCTGGAAGGTCATGCGGAGGCCGTGGAAGGCGCGTTCGAGAGCCTGAAGGACCGGTTCATCGGCACCGATGCCAGCGGGATCGAGGATATCTGGCAGACCGCCTATCGCCTGGGCTTCTATCGTGGCGGGCCGGTGCTGATGTCGGCCCTGTCGGGCCTGGATCAGGCGCTGTGGGATATCAAGGGCAAGGCGCTG
>JAIXTS010000074.1 GCA_027483805.1 Azospirillum sp.
GAGGTAGCGGGGCACCATTGCGTAGCGCGGATTACGCTTCGCCAATCCGCGCTACGATACCACCGCCAATTGGGGGTGGATCACCGTTACGGGAGATCGACGATCTTCACCTTCTTGCCTGCAATCGCCAGTGCCAGCTTGCCTTGCTTCAGGCGCAGGGCGGCGTCGCCGAACAGGTCGCGGCGCCAGCCTTTCAGGGCGTCGACATCGGCCTTGTCATCGCCCGCGATGGCTTCAAGATCGGCAGCGTTGGCGACCAGACGGCTGGCCACGTCATTATCGTCGCAGACCATTTTCAGCAGCACGCGCAGCAGTTCCACGATGGGGGCGATGCCGGGGGCGGGTTCCACACGCGGCTCCCCACGGGGCAGGGCGCTGTCGGGAATGGCCAGCGCCGTGCTGATGGCGGCCAGAATTTCCGTGCCGTACCGGCCCTGTGCCAAACCAGTGCCCAGGCCACGCGTGCGGCCCAGATCATCGGTGTTGGTGGGCGCATGCGCGGCAATTTCCATCAGCGCCTCATCGCGCAGCACGCGGTTGCGCGGCAGGTTCTTGCGCTGCGCCTCCCGTTCACGCCAGGCGGCAACCTCTTTCAGGATGGCCAGGAAACGCGGCTTCTCGGTCCTCACCTTCAGGCGCTTCCAGGCATCTTCCGGTTCCGTCCGGTATGTGGCCGGATCGGTCAGGATCGCCATCTCGTCTTCCAGCCAGCCTTCGCGCCCCGTGCGGGTCAGCTTGGCGCGGATCTTCTCATAGGCCGGGCGCAGATGCGTGACGTCCGACAGGGCGTAATGCAGCTGCCGGTCGGTCAGCGGCCGGTGCGACCAGTCGGTGAAGCGGCTGGATTTGTCGATGCGGGCCGGCGTCAGCTTGGTGATCAGCGTCTCATACCCGACCGAATCGCCAAAGCCGCAGACCATGGCGGCCACCTGCGTATCAAACAGCGGCGCTGGCACCTTGCCGGTCAGGTTGACGAAGATTTCCAGGTCCTGGCGGGCCGCATGGAACACCTTCAACACCTTCGGGTCGGCCAGCAGTTCGAACAGCGGCGACAGGTCGATGCCGGGGGCCAGCGGGTCGATGGCGGCGGCGTCATTCGGGCCGGCCACCTGAACCAGGCACAGTTCGGGCCAGTAGGTTTTTTCCCGCATGAATTCCGTATCGACGGTGACGTATTCGGCGTCACGGACACGGGCGATGAAGGCGGACAGGGCGTCGGTGGTGGTGATCAGGCTCATGGCCGCATGTGATACAACAGCCCATCGCCCCTGTCGAATGCGGATATCCGGCGGGCGGGCATGCGCAGGTGCGGTTTTTGTACGGGAATCCTGCCGATGCCAGGGCTGTCCCGCGCTTGCCGGCCTTGACAAGCAAGGCCCGTCCGGTGTGGTGTGCGCGACAAGTGCCGGTGGCTTTGCCGCCGGTGTCCCCTTTCTGTTGCCTGTTCGCATCTGGGATCGATCCGCCATGCACGCCTATCGTTCGCATAATTGTGGCCAACTCCGCCTGGACCATGCCGGTCAGACCGTCCGCCTGTCCGGCTGGATCAACCGCAAGCGCGACCATGGGCAGTTGCTGTTCGTCGATCTGCGCGACCATTTCGGCATCACGCAGCTGGTCGTCGACACCTCGTCGCCGCATTTCAAGGTGCTGGAAGGTCTGCGCCTGGAATCGGTGGTGACCATCACCGGCGAAGTCGTGGCCCGCACGGGCGAGACCGTGAACGAGAACCTGCCCACCGGCCATATCGAGGTCGTGGTGCGTGACGTGTCGGTACAGTCCGCCGCCGACCCGCTGCCGCTCCAGGTCAACAGCGAGCAGGATGCCGGCGAGGAACTGCGCCTGCGCTATCGCTTCCTGGACCTGCGGCGCGAGAAGATGCAGAAGAACATCCTGCTGCGCTCCAACGTCATCGCGTCCGCCCGCCGCCGCATGATCGACCAGGGTTTTGTGGAATTCCAGACCCCGATCCTGACGGCCAGCAGCCCGGAGGGTGCGCGCGACTTCCTGGTGCCCAGCCGTAACCATCCCGGCAAGTTCTACGCCCTGCCGCAGGCGCCGCAGCAGTTCAAGCAGTTGCTGATGGTGTCGGGCTTTGACCGCTATTTCCAGATCGCGCCCTGCTTCCGCGATGAGGACAGCCGCGCCGACCGCTCGCCGGGTGAGTTCTATCAGCTCGATTTCGAGATGAGCTTTGTCACCCAGGAAGACGTGTTCGCCGCCATCGAGCCGGTGATCCACGGCATTTTTGAGGAGTTCAGCGGCTTTACGGGCACCAAGCGCACGGTGTCCTCGTACCCGTTCGTGCGCATTCCCTATGCTGAATCCATGCTGAAATACGGCAATGACAAGCCGGACCTGCGCAACCCGCTGCTGATCACCGACGTGACGGCGGTGTTCAAGCGCGAGGATGTGGAGTTCAAGGCGTTCAAGGGCGTGATCGAGAAGGGCGGCGTGGTCCGCGCCATCCGCGCGCCTGCCGTGTCTGACAAGCCGCGCAGCTTCTTCGACAAGCTGAATGACTGGGCCCGTGGCCTGGGCGCGCCCGGCCTGGGCTATATCCTGTTTGAAGCTGCGGGCGGCAAGGGCCCCATCGCCAAGTTTGTGCCGGAAGCCGCCCAGGCGGCCCTGCGTGAGGCGGTGGGCCTCCAGGATGGCGACGCGGTGTTCTTCGTCTGCGATCAGGTCGGCCC
>JAIXTS010000192.1 GCA_027483805.1 Azospirillum sp.
GTTGTGATCGCCCGCAAGAATGCCGGCATCAATTCCAGCTTCACCGTCCGCAAGATTTCCTACGGCGAAGGTGTGGAGCGCGTGTTCCCGCTGTACAGCCCGCGTCTGGACAGCATCGAGCTGGTCCGCAAGGGTCAGGTTCGCCGCGCCAAGCTGTATTACCTGCGTGGCCTGACCGGCAAGTCCGCCCGTATCGCCGAGCGTACGACGGGTCGTGGCATGAAGAACGGCCGCTCGATCGCCGAGTGATTGGTCCAGCCCCTGGGCTGACAAAAAGAACACCCCGCCGAATCGCTTCGGCGGGGTGTTTTGTTTTGGCTGGGTCAGATCACAGACTGTCCAGCAAAGGCGGCAGCAGCCGGGCCAGACGGTCGGCCCAGCCTTCCGCTCCCGCCTTGTCGGCAATCAGATCCTGGCGGATTTCCAGCATCAGGACGGGTGAACCCACCTCCTCCCCATGGTGGATGATGGTGAAATCGGTGCCGGTGCGGGCGCTGTAGGGTTCATTGTCGCCGACAGTCAGGTCGCCTTCCGCCCGCAAGGCGTCCAGCATGGGCAGAGCCAGCCGTCCGTCGCGGTTCCACAGAACCCCCACATGCCAGGGCCGCTGGAACCCGTTCATCTGCGGTGTGAAGCTGTGGATGGAGATCAGTACCGGTATCCGCCGCTGCGCCTGCATTTGCCGGCATTGTGCGGTGATGGCGTCGTGATAGGGCTGGTACAGCGCTTCCATCCGCAAGGTGCGGGCGGTTTCCGACATGTCCTGGTTGGCGGGCACCGGTGTGCCGTCGCTGATTGCAGGCATCAGGGTCGGACTGTCAGGCCAGCGGTTGCAATCCACCACCAGCCGCGAATAGACGGACAGGATCGCGCAGGCGTTCAGCCGGGTTACCAGTCCCTCCGTCACGGCTGCGGCTCCGATATCCCAGCCGATATGCCGGTCCAGCTCCGCCGGCGGCACACCAAGCCCGCGCAGGGCGGCGGGTACGGCCTTGCCCGCATGGTCGCAGACCAGCAGCAGGGGGCTGGGGCTGTCGGGGTTCAGGATGCGGACGGGCGCCGGGTCGGCGGCGGTCAGCAGGGTGGGGGCGGCGATATCCATACCCTTCTGATTATCGCAATCGCGGGCAGGGCGGAAGCGGCCCCGTTCACCGGCCGATCAACCAGCGCAGCAGTCGGTCGATCCGGTCGCCATAGGGCGGGCGGACAAGACGGGCAGCGCTGAAACGGCTGGCCTGGAACAGGGGGCGGGCCTGACTGAAAGTGCGGAACCCGGCTTCGCCATGATAAGCGCCCATGCCGCTTTCGCCGATGCCGCCAAAGGGCAGGCCATCCTGTGCGGCATGCAGCAGCGTGTCATTCACCGTCACCCCACCGGCCCGCGTGCGGTTCAGCACAAAGCCCAGATCGTCCTTCCGCCGGCTGAACATGTACAGCGCCAGCGGGCGTGGCCGGCTGTTCACCATGACCACCGCCTCTTCCAGGGTTCGGTATGACAGGATGGGCAGGACAGGGCCGAAAATCTCCTGTGTCAGGATGGCGGCAGCAGCCGGTACATTCCAAAGCAGGGTGGGGGCCAGCTTGCGTTTGGCGGGTTCCAGGGCTTCGGCGGCCGGATTGATGAACCGGGCCTGGGCACCCTGGCGCCTGGCATCCTCTATCAGGCCCAGCAGTCGCTCATAATGGCGGTCGCTGGCGATGGCGGTGTAATCGGGATTATCGCCCAGCCGGGGGTAAAGCCGGGTCACTGCCCGTTCGACATGATCGGCGAACGCCAACTCCCGCCCGGATGGAACCAGGGCATAGTCCGGGGCGACGCAGGTTTGCCCGGCATTGAACAGCTTGCCGATGGCGATACGGTCCGCCGCCAGGGCCAGATCGTATCCGGGGCCGATAATGGCAGGAGACTTTCCCCCCAGTTCCAGCGTGACCGGCACCAGCGCATCCGATGCCGCCCGCATTACCTGCCGCCCCGCTGCCGTCGATCCGGTGAACAGCAGATGGTCCAGCGGCAAATGGCTGACCGCCTGCGCCATCTCCACCCCGCCGGTGACCACCGCCACCTCCGTTGGTTCGAATACTTCGGCCAGCAGCCGTTCCAGCAGGGCCGCCGTGCGCGGCGTCTGTTCGGACGGTTTCAGCAGCACCCGGTTGCCGGCGGCAATCGCCGTGGCCAACGGTACCAGCGCCAGCTGGATGGGATAGTTCCAGGGGCTGATGATCCCGACCACGCCCAGAGGTACCATCTCCACCCGCGCCCGTCCGGGGAGGAAGGGCAGCGCAACATCCACGCGCCGGGTCTGCATCCACCGCCGGAAATGCCGCCTTGCGTGGCGGATGGCCGACAGGCTGGCATGGATATCGGCCAGCTTTGTTTCATGGGGTGATCGGTGGCCGAAATCCTGCGACACCGCCTCTACCAGCGCCGCCTGATATTTCAGCAGCGCCCGACCCAGATGGTCCAGCGCATCATCGCGCCGCCCGAGGGCGAGGCCGCCATCACGGCGCCAGCCGTCGCGCAGCAAACCAACAGCAGCGGACAGGCGCTTTTCCGCGACACTGCTCAGCCGTTGCCGGATCTGGCCCGATGGGAATTCGATGACGGCGTCCGCCATGGCCCCTCCCTTCCGTCCGGCACGACCCGATCGTCCCGTGGCCGACGGGCGGTGAGGTCAGGTGCGCCGGAACCGTTCAATCTTCATGATGCGATACCCCATTGTCGGCGGGAATTTGGGTTCCGCCCGGAATTTGGCATCCCGATCAGTCGTTCCAGGTATAATATAGGTACGGCCGTTGGCCCATTCCACCGCCGCATCTGCCGGAATTGGGGCGGCGCCACCGCCACCGCCACTGCCATTGGTGATGGTGACTTCCCAAAGCTTGCCATGGCCCAGCGTGGCGCGATCGAACATGAACAGGCGCTGCTTGGGTGCTTCCGACAGCGCCATGATCTCCGCTTCCAACTGGGCACGGTTATCGGCCAGTTCCGTGATGTCCGCACGGATTTTGGCCACTTCGCCTTCCACCTGGGTGCAGAGCGACCGCAGGGTATTGCAGGCCACATCCAGCTTGTGGTGGTCTTCTTCCACAGCGCGCAGGTTACGTTGATATTCCACCACATCCAATTCGATCCGCCGCATCACGGCGGCGGCATAGGCGATGGATACCAGCATCAGGAGAATCAGGCCGACCTGGATCAACATGGGCCTTACTCCGCTGCCAGGGCTGTCTGGGTCGCGGGCGCGGCCTTTGACAGAACAAAGCCGCTCTCGGACGGGAAACTGACGCGGACGATGCGGTTGGCATCATCCGGATTGTCGGCCCAGACATCGATGAAGTGGCGCACGGTACGGAACTTGTGGTCCTTCACCACATTCTGGCCCAGGGTCAGGGTGCTGCCCAATGTCATCGGCACGGTGAACAACCGCCGCGATCCCGACGGCTCATTCACCTCATGGATGATGACGTAATTGTCTTCCTTCGCGGCCTTCAGGCGACGCTGCGCATCGGCAAGCTGTGTCGTGGCGGTCTTGCGCTCGATCTCACTGTGGCGCACAGCCTCCTGACCCTCGCGGTACGTCTTGGTCAGTTCTTCCTGCTTGCGGTGCAGTTCACGGTTCTGTTCGGTGATGCGGGTGATGTGGGCGCGTCGCGAATAGTAAAGCACCTGCCGTACCAGCGCGATTGAAACCGCGCCGATGGCTGCCAGGATACCGATAACGAACAGAACCGTATTGATTTCCAAGGTGGCAATCCCGAACTGCGCCAATCACGCCGCTCCCCAAGCCGCCCAACCTGGAGAATAATTCGTAATTATACCACCAAGGGGTGGGGCTGTCTCGGCTTCTAACCTATCCCGAAGCTGTAAAGAAACGTCATTCGATGACAAATCCCTTCCTTGACAGCGCTGCGGGCCAATCCGGACCCGAAAGATAAGCCATTTCGGCCATCCTTGCGTCCACGACAGGATCAAGGGTGGCCAGGTCAAGGTCGGGGCTGGCCGGATGAACCATGATCACTCCGCCCGCCGGCGATCCATCCAGGAAACGCTCCATCAGGCGTGGATAATCCCCGCTGAACCCATAAACGCCGCTGAACCCCCGATTGGTGGGGATGGATCGTGCCGCGGCCTGCCGCGCCAGGCCAGATGACAACTGACCGATGAACAGCGCCTTGCCGGTGGCGACACCGCGCCTGATGACGCGCGACGCCGGTTCAGCACAGTCACGCAGCCAGACACAGCCGGGGGCGTACCGGCGGGCAAGCGCATCCAGCAGCAGGGGCCGGATACCGGGCAGGAGGTGCAGATGCTGATGCCCATCTACAAAATGGGGGGCACGGCCCATCGCGGCCTCAAACGCATCCAGCTGCCGGGCGATCTCCGTCGCCAGTTCCTCACGCGCGGCGCTGGCCGACAGCAGGCCCGTGAAGGACAGCAACAACCAGCGGCCCAGGGTGGGAAAGCGGCCATCCGGGCACAGGGTTGGCATGGGTCCCAACGGGGACAGCGCCCCGGTCAGGGTCAGGTGCACGCCCGTCTGAAACCGCGCCGGCATATCATGGAGCCGTCGCGCATCCTCCCGCCAGCGGGGGCCTGGCACCATGGCGCCCGTTCCAGACAGGCGGCCGGCCTTCGCCAGTTCCAGGATACCTTCCGACACGCCCGGCGACAGGGCGTAATCATCGGCAATGACGCGGATGGACCGCAGCGCCATGATCGTCTCAGGCGGCCGGCGCGCGGGTCATCTGCAAGAACACATCCTCCAGGTCGCTTTCCACCATGGACAGGTCCTTCACGGCCAGGCCCGCGACGGCCATGGCACCCAGCAGGTCGGCCACGCGGGTCTGGCTGGGCTTGTAATGGATGATCAGGCGGCGCGGACCGTCCAGTTTCGCATCGAAGGCGTGGAAGGCGTCGGGGACGGTGGCCAGATCGGCATCCAGCGTCACCACCATCTCCTTGCTGTCGATGCGGCCCAGCAGCTTTTCCGTCGATTCGCAGGCCACCACCTGGCCATGATTGACGATGGCGATGGTGTCGCAGAGTTCCTGCGCTTCTTCCAGATAATGGGTGGTCAGGACAATGGTGGTCCCGGCCTTGTTCAGGTCGCGCACATGGGCCCAGAGACTTTGACGCAGTTCGACATCGACGCCAGCCGTGGGTTCGTCCAATACCAGGACCGGCGGGGCATGGACCATGGCCTTGGCCACCATCAGGCGGCGGCGCATGCCACCCGACAGGGTGCGGGCATAGGCATTGGCCTTGTCCTTCAGGCCCACCGCTTCCAGCAACGCATCGGTCTGCCGCTGGGCCTTGGGCACGCCGTAGAGCCCGGCCTGCAGGTCAAGGATTTCGCGCGGGGTGAAGAACGGGTCCAGGTTCAGTTCCTGCGGCACCACGCCGATGGCGGCACGGGCGGACCGGGGCTGTTCGTCAATATCGATGCCCCAGATTCTGGCCTTGCCGCTGGTCTTGTTCACCAGACCGGCCAGGATATTGATGGTCGTGCTTTTGCCGGCCCCATTGGGTCCCAGAAGTCCATAGATCGATCCGCGCGGGATGTTCAGGGAGATGCCCTTCAAGGCTTCCTTGGGCGGTGCCTTGGCCGTACCGCGATAGGTCTTGCGCAGGTCCGTGATCTCGATGGCGGCGGCCGGGGCCTTGGCGGCGGCAATATCGGCGGAACGGGTCAGGCTGTCAGGCATGGGGGAGGGGTTCCCGATGGGTGGGCGGCGCACGGGCGCCGCGGGACGTTGCGTCTGGCGTACACCCGCCGCCGTCGCCGGTCAATTTGCCGAAGGGCAGGGGCGGAACGGGGGCAGGGCTGGCGGCCTTGCGCAAACTGCGCGCCGCGGTATGATGCGCCGCACCCGAGATATCGGGATCCAATCCGAATGCTTCAAGGAACCAGAGACATGCAGCCCGCCGAGACCATCTATATCGACGAAGACACCGTCGGCTGCGATGGCGGCGGCGGCGCGCTGGGCCATCCGCTGGTCTATCTGACCTTGTCCCCGCGGGGTCATGTCGACTGCCCCTATTGCGGCCGTCATTATGTGCAGACGGAAGCGGGCAAGGCCGCCGGCGGCGGCCACGGGCATTGATCGACCCGTCACGTCACCAGCAGCATCGGGCCCGGATGGATGGTGAACATCCCCGTGCGCTCCGTACGCTCACCGCTTCGTGCGAAATAGCTTCGATGCAGGCCGCGTGACGCGGGTGCCCGCGCGGCACCGGGTCGCTGAAAGTCGGCGGCTGTCACCGGCCGGTCCATGGGCACCAGGGCCAGTCCGCTGAACGCCCCCTCTGCTGCGTGCTGGCATCCAGGCGGCAGGGGGGCGCCGCCAGGGATGCTGACCGGCATATCAGCCAGCAGCAGGGCGGCGCGTTCGGCGAAAAGCTGGACCAGAACGAACCCTTCCCGACCCGCGGCTCCGCCGAATCCGGCATGTGTCCAGCGTGGGTCCAGGATGTTGGTCCGGTGTCCGGGCGACTGCATCAGGTTATCCAGACCCAGCCGCCCCGCCGCTGCTGCGCGGTCGGGATCGAAGGCGCTGTTGACATAAAGGTTTTCCGCGTTCACCCCGATCATCCGGCGGTGCAGCAGGGCGATGCGGTCTGCCGCATGCCGGCCACCGGCATCACGATGGTCAAAGGGGGCCCCGGCCGCCAGCTGTGCGGCAAAATGGCGCGCGATCCAGGCCAGGTCCGTATCCTCGCGCAGGAAAGACGCGCCTTCGGCCAGCCGTGCCTCCCCCGTTGCAGTCAGTGCCGCTGTTTCCGCCAGCGACAGGACAGCGCGATCTGGGTTCTTTGCCGATTCTTGTCGGAAATCGGCAAAGGCCATTCCATAGGCCGCGATCTGGTCGATGGGGGTGGCATTTATATCCAGCAGCGTCTTCACGTCGGAAACAGCGGCCCGAGCCGGCCCGATGATCAGCAGCGCCAAGGTCGAGACCAGGACCTGTCGGCGCCCCACCCTGTACGTTCGGTTATGACCGTCCGCACCTGTGACAGACCCGGACGACTTGCCTATTGTCGAGGGGGATTGCATCCCGAATCACACCGTATATAGTAGATACCAGTAGTTTCTGGACGATTACTTGTAAACGACGCATTAACACGCTTCCCGCCCCCCGTTAAGCAGAACCTGATCGCAGCGCCCCCGATGTCGAACAGCCGCAACCAGAACCAGGACAGTCACCGCGCCAGCCAAGGCCGCTTGGCCGTAACCAAGCTGCCCTTCGTGGGAGAGCGGGGTGATGGACGCTTTGGGTATTGGGTGCTGCCCGAACAGGATGAAGGGGATGACCCCCGCATCGCCGGCCGCACCTACGCCGCCTGGTTCCTGCTGTATGAGGAATATAATGGCCCGGTCGCGGCTGCCGACCTGATGGACCGGATCGAGCGGGAGATGCCGTCACGCTATCCCGCCGTGGATCGCGCCTTCCTGCGTGAACTGACCAGCAGACGGTCCCAAAGCAGCGCTGCCTGACCCGACCCTGGTTACAATCCAGCCGGACCTTCCATGCGATCGCGCGCCCGCGGGGCGCTGTTTGCGCATGCCATTGCCTTCAAATGTAAAAGTTTGTCCCCTGGTGCGGCCGGTTACCATTGCGTAACAATTGCAGGGTTGGACAGTACGCTTGCGCGCTCTAGTTGGTGGGCATCGGTATCCGGCACGGGATTTTCGCCGTCGGTCGCCTTTACCCATGGCTGCGGATAGCAGACAAAGGGATTTAATGGGGGTTGCTTTCCCACCAATGGGATAGAGTAACCCTGCCTTCATATCGACCCGAATAGCGGACAGGAAAATGCGCCTGCCACTTCAAA
>JAIXTS010000194.1 GCA_027483805.1 Azospirillum sp.
ATCCTGGTCGATGACAGCATCGTGCGCGGCACCACCTCGGTGAAGATCGTGGAAATGATGCGCGATGCCGGCGCCAAGGAAGTGCATATGCGCATTTCCAGCCCGCCGACCAGCCATCCCTGCTTTTACGGTATCGACACGCCGGAAAAGGAGAAGCTGCTGGCCCACCGCATGTCGGTGGAAGAGATGCGGGACTTTATCAATGCCGACAGCCTGGCCTTCATCAGCCTGGATGGGCTGTACAAGTCGCTGGACCATGCCAAGCGTGATGGCGACCTGCCGCAATATTGCGACGCCTGCTTCACCGGCGAATACCCGATCCCGCTGACCGATTTCGACACGGCCCGCAGCGACGTGGCCTATATCGGCGCCAAGCGGGCGTAACCCTTTTCCGACACCAAGGGTAGAAGCGGGGCGGGGCGATGATGTCGCCCCGCCCCGCTTTTTTTCAGGGCTTGTACAAGGTCCCGTCGGGCGTGACACCCGTCGGCTGCCCCACCAGAATGGTGGTCAGTTTGGCCGGGTCCAGAAGCCGGGCCGCAACCCGTTTCACATCCGAAATGGTCACGGCATTCAGCAGGTCATTGCGCTTGTTCAGGTAGTCGATCCCCAGATCGTCCCGCTGAACCTGCAACAGCAGACCGGCAATGGCCCCGTTATTGGTGAACTGCAACGGGAACGATCCGGTCAGATAGGTCTGGGCATCGCGCAGCTCGGACTCGGTGATCCCGTTCTGCGCCACGTCACCCCAGATCTGTTTCGTTACCGAAATGGCCTCCGCCGCCTTGTCATTCACCGTGGAGCCGCTGACGGTGATCAGGTTGGCATGCTCAAAGCTTTGCAGCGAGGATCCGATGCCATAGGTCAGGCCCCGCTTTTCCCGCACCTCGTCCATCAGACGGGAAGAGAAGCCGCCGCCGCCCACGACATAGTTCAAAATGGTGGCCGCGTACCAGTCGGGATCGGACCGGTCCAGCCCGGCATGGGCCAGGATCATCACCGTCTGCGGGATGGGGCGCGGCACCAGGATGGTCTTGCCTTCGACCGCGGGCTTCACATCGCTCACCGCTGCCAGATCGGCCTTGGCCGGCAGGGTGCCGAACAGCCGGTCCAGCACCAGCGCCAGTTCCTTGGCCGTGATATCGCCGGACACGGCAACCTTCAGACCCTGACGCGACAGGCGGGTGCGGGCGAACTGCACCAGATCATCGCGGGTGATGGCGGCCAGGGTCTGGGCCGTGCCCCGCTGCGGCCGTCCATAGGCATGGCCGGGGAACATCGTCTCGCCAAAGGCCATCTGGGCCCAGTAATTGGGATCGGCCTGCGACCGGCGCAGGCTGGTCAGCAACTGCCCCCGGATACGCTCGATGGCGTCGGTGTCAAAGCGCGGCTTGGTCAGGGCCAGACGCATCAGGTCGAAGGCCGTATCCTTCGTCTCCCGCAGGGTGACCACCTGGCCGACAAACCCGTCGCGGCCGGCGGAAAAGGACAGGGTGATGGAGTTCTCATCCAGCTTGCCCTGAAACGCCTGGCTGTCCAGGTCGCCCGCCCCTTCATCCATGGTGCTGGCCACCATGAGGGCCAGCCCCAGCTTGCCCTCATGGTCCCGCTCGCTCCCGCCCTCAAAGGCGAACTGCATGGCGATGATGGGATTCTTGGTATCACGGACCAGCCAGGCTTCGATCCCGCCCTTGCTGACCACCTTTTCGATATCGACGGCGGCGGCGGGCAGGCTGGTGGCGACCATGGCGAAGGCAGCCAGCAGCAGCAGGCCGGCGCGGCGGATCATCTTCATCGCGTCCATCACTTGGCCCCTCCGGTGCTGGCGGGGGCGGTCGCGGCCTCTGTCTGGGCAGCCGGCATCAGGATACCCGTGACATGGTTGTCCTGGGACAGGACATGGCGGGCCGCTGCCTCCACCTGCTCACGGGTGACGGCGGCGATACGGTCGGGCCAGGCCTCCACATCCGCCACGGTCTGCCCTGTGGTCAGGGCCACGCCGAACGTGTAGGCCGGACCCTGCAGGCTGTCGCGGGCAAAGATCGCGTCGCGGCGCAGGCGGACCTTGGCCGATGCCACCTCGGCATCGGTCACGCCACCCGACAGCAACTTGGCCAGTTCCGCGTCGATGGCCGCTTCCATGGCGGCTACATCCTGCCCCGGCGCCGGGGTTGCGGAAATGGACAGCGTCCCCAGGTCCAGCGCGCTGGGATTGTAGGACAGGTTCACACCGGCCGCGATCTTCTGGTCCACCACCAGCGCCTTGTACAGCCGGGATGTCGCGCCATCCGCCAGGATACTCTCCAGCACCTCCAGCGCGTTGGCATATTGCTTTTCCCCGGCATTGTAGCTGGGGGCCTTCCATATCCGGGTCCAGTTGGGCTGGCGCACCTGATCATCGGTCAGGGTAATACGCCGCGCGCCTTCGGTTGGCGGTTCGGTCACCCGCACGCGCGCCGGGATATTATCCACCGGCGCGATCTGGCCATAGGTCTTCTCGGCCAGGGGCTTCAGTTCCTTGGCCGTGATGTCGCCGGCCACCACCAGGATGGCATTGTTGGGCGCATAATGGCGCTTGTAGAAATCCAGCGCGTCCTGTGTGGTCAGTTTTTCGATCTCATGCATCCAGCCGATGATGGGCGTGCCATAGGGGTGGTGCACGAAAAGCAGGCTGTAGAGCTGTTCGAACAGCCGCGATGCCGGCTCGTTCTCCGTGCGCTGGCGCCGCTCCTCCTGGATCACCTTGCGTTCCGGCAGGACGATCTCGTCCGTCAGGCGCAGGTTG
>JAIXTS010000013.1 GCA_027483805.1 Azospirillum sp.
AGCCCCTCCACCACGGTCTGGAAATGCAGATGCATCCAGGGATTGGCAGAGCGGATGCCATCGGCGGTGATGGGATGTTCGCCCCAGGGCATCAGGACAACCAGATCATAATCGGCCATGGCGCAGACGGCACGGGCCAGCAGCGCCTCCGTCGCGGCGGGATCATCAATGCCGAAGCCGTTGGCCAGCCAGAAGGCGGCCATGTCCAGCGGTGTGCGGTCGGTGATCAGGCCCCCCCGGTCGCGGGCCAGATCCAGGGCCAGATCATCGGCATCGCCGGCAATCATGCGTCGATGGCCGTCGCGGGTCAGGCTGTGCGGGTCAAAACCGCCGGCCAGCCGTTCGCGCATCGTCTCTGTCCGCACCGGCAGGTCCAGAAGATGGGAGAGCGCGGTCGCAAGGCTGGTCTTGCCCGTGCCGGCACTGCCGGTGATCCCGATATGTGGCCGCCGTTCATTCATCGACGCCTTCCCCCGCCATTGCCCGTTCCGTCGCGACCGCACAATGCACTATAAAGTCGCGCCCGCCGGTTGATCGGCGATCCGGGTCCAAGGATAGCATCGTGCCAACCAAGCCCGCCGCCAATCCCCGCGAAAGGCGGGGGTCCACCGGCCTTTCCGTCTTCGGTCTGATCTGTGTCGCCAGCATGGCGGCGCTGCTGCCGATTGCGGCGAAAGCGGGGCCCATGCGGGTCGTGTCGCTGAACCTCTGTACCGATCAGCTGGCCCTGGCCCTGCTGCCGCGCGAACGCATCGCGGCCCTGTCCTTCCTGGCGGCCGACCCCGGCCTGTCGGCCTTGTCCGGCCAGGTGGGCGATATCCGGCTGGTCCAGGGCATGGCGGAGGAGGTGCTGCCCTTGGCGCCCGATCTGGTCCTGGCCGGGACCTTCACCACCCGCCCCACCATCGCCCTGCTGCGCGCGCGGGGCGTGCCGGTGCTGGAGGTTGGGCTGGTTCAGGATTTTGACGGTATCCGCGCGCAGATCCGACAGGTGGCCGTCGCCCTGGACGTGCCGGCGCGCGGAGAGGCGATGATCGCCGAAATGGACGCGACGCTGGAAGCCGCAAAGGCCCCGGCGGGACGGGCCGATCGGCTGCGTGCCCTTTCGCTGGCACCCGGCGCCTTCACGGCCGGATCGGGCACCCTGTCGGATGCGGTGATGCGGGCGGCAGGGCTGGTGAATTATGCGGCCGACAAGGGCCTGGTTGGCTATGGCTATCTGCCGGTTGAAACGGTGGCGGCCGATCCGCCGGACCTGTTGATCGCCAATGCAGATGAGGGGGGGCACCCGTCGCTGAACGGCCAGATGCTGGTCCATCCGGCATTGGACCGGACGGTGCCGCCGGATGCACGGCCAAGGGTGTCGGGCAAGCTCTGGACATGCGGCGGGCCGTTTACGGCCGACGCGGTCGCGATGCTGGCCCAGGCACGCGACGGGCTGCTGTCGGCAAGGGGGAAATGATGCGGCGTGCGGCACCCTGGCTTCTGGGCCTGGCCCTGATCCTGTTTTTTGTGGGTTCCCTGGCCGTGGGGCCGGCGGCGGTGTCGTTGCCCTTGGCCATCCGTGAGTGGTGGTCGGGCGGAGACGGCACGGCGGGGGTGATCTTTGCCGAGATCCGGCTGCCGCGTGCCCTGTTGGGCCTGGGGACCGGCGCCGTGCTGGGCCTGTCGGGTGCGGCGCTGCAGGGCCTGCTGCGCAACCCGCTGGCCGAACCGGGGGTGATCGGCGTATCGGCCAGTGCCGGGCTGGGTGCCGTCATCGCCTTTTATTCCGGGGCCAGCCTGCTGTTCCCGCTGGCCCTGCCCATCGGCGGCATGGCGGGGGCGCTGATCGCGGTGACCCTGCTGTATCTGCTGGCCGGCCGGCAGGCATCGGTGCTGACCCTGATCCTGGCCGGCGTGGCCATCAGCAGCCTGGCCGGCGCCCTGACCTCACTGACCCTGTCGCTGTCGCCCAATCCCTTTGCCCTGACGGAGATTGTGTTCTGGATGCTGGGGTCGCTGGCCGACCGGTCGATGAACCATGTGGGTGTGGCCGCCCCCTTCATGGCCCTGGGCGGTCTGCTGCTGCTGCTGTCGGGACGCGGGCTGGACGCGCTGTCGCTGGGGGAGGGCACGGCGCAGTCCATGGGGTTCAGCCCGCGCCGCACGGGCACCCTGGTCATTCTGGGGACGGCGCTGTCGGTGGGGGCGGCCGTCTCGGTGGCAGGTGCCATCGGCTTTATCGGCCTGATCGTGCCGCACCTGCTGCGCCCGCTGGCGGGCGCGCAGCCATCGCGTCTGCTGCCTTTGTCGGCGCTGGGCGGGGCGGCGTTGCTGCTGGCCGCCGACACGGCCCTGCGCCTGGGTGGGCCGGGCCCGGAACTGAAGCTGGGCGTGGTGACCGCTCTGCTGGGCGCGCCGTTTTTCCTGGCCCTGGTGCTGAAGACACGGGCACGCATGATGTGAAATGAGATTTTCACTCCCGGTTGCGGCCTCCGCTTCGTTATGCTGCGGCCATGACCTGAAGCGGGGGTAAGCAGATGCGCAAGGTGACCGTCGCCGCCACGCAGTTCGCGTGTAGCTGGGACCGTGAGGCCAATATCGCCAAGGCCGAGGAACTGATCCGCAAGGCCCATTGCCAGGGCGCGCAGATCATCCTGATCCAGGAACTGTTCGAGGCGCCTTATTTCTGCCAGGACCAGAAGCCGGACTATTTCGAGCTGGCAGCTCCGGTGGAGAATAACCGCCTGATCCAGCATTTCCAGGCGCTGGCCCGTGACTTGTCGGTGGTGCTGCCATTGTCCTTCTTCGAAAAGGCAAACACGGCGCATTACAATTCCCTGGTCACCATCGACGCCGACGGATCGATCCTGGGCCTGTATCGGAAAAGCCATATCCCCGACGGACCCGGCTATCAGGAGAAATTCTATTTCAGTCCGGGAGATACGGGTTTCCAGACCTATCAGACGCGCTATGCCCGCATCGGCACGGCCATCTGCTGGGACCAGTGGTTTCCGGAAGCGGCCCGCGTGATGGCCCTGCAGGGGGCGGAACTGCTGTTCTACCCCACCGCCATCGGGTCGGAACCGCAGGATGCGACCCTGGACAGCCGGGACCATTGGCAGCGGGTGATGCAGGGCCATGCGGGGGCCAATCTGATGCCCGTGATCGCCAGCAACCGTATCGGCAAAGAGACGTTCGAGACGGGCAGCATCACCTTCTACGGGTCCAGCTTTATCACCGATCCCAAGGGGGCCAAGCTGGTGGAGGCCGACCGTGTGTCGGAAAGCGTGCTGGTACAGGAATTCGACCTGGACGCCATCGCCCGTACCCGCGCCGGATGGGGGGTGTTCCGTGACCGCCGGCCGGGCCTTTATGCCCCCATCCTGTCACTGGATGGCAGCCTGCGGCACGGCTGAGGCTGTTTTCAAATCCAGAAGACAAGTGTAAACCATGAGTCCTACAGCTTTTAGGACTCATGGTTTATCTCACCCGCATCCTTTCCCTGCTGTTTGCCCTCTGCCTCGCGCTTCCGGTAGTGGCGGATGCGGTCGCGCAGACGCCTGGGCGTGTCGAGAGACTGTTCAGCGACCGCGCCGGGCAGGAACTGCGCCTGTTCGGGCGCGACCTGTTTGCGGGCGCGGGCGTGGCCGAAGGGCCGGCCCTGGGCAGTGTGGGGGATGATTACCGGCTGGGGCCGGGGGATGAACTGTCGCTGCTGCTGCGCGGGCAGGCGGCGCGCAGCAGCCGGTACCGGATCGGTGCCGACGGATTGCTGCTGATCGACGACCTGCGCCCCATCGCGGCGGCGGGCCGTACATTGGCAGAGGTGAGGGCCGAGTTGGAGGCGGCGGTGGCCGCCACACATGTGCAGACCCAGGCCTTCTTGTCGCTTCTGTCCATGCGGCGTGTCGGGGTGCTGGTGCTGGGGCAGGTGGCGAAGCCGGGGCGCGTGTCGCTGCCGGCCTTCGCCACACCGCTGGACGCGCTGCTGGCGGCGGGCGGTGTGTTGCCCGACGGGTCGTTGCGGTCCATCCGGCTGATACGGCCTGGCGGTGCCGAGGGGGTGGCGGTCGATCTCTATGATCTGCTGACGCGTGGCGAGGGGGCGGCGGCGGACCTGCTGCCCGACGGGGCGCGGCTGATCGTGCCGCCGCTGGGCCCGACAGTTGCGGTGGCCGGGTCGGTCAAGCGGCCCGGCATCTATGAATTGCCGGCGGGCGTGCTGGCCGGCACGGGACCGGACGATACGGCCGACCTTCTGGCCCTGGCCGGCGGGGCGCTGCGGCCGGGGCGGGACCGGTCCAGCCTGCTGCGCCTGTCGCCGGAGGGGGTGGAACGGCCGGTTCCGGTCAGTGCCGAGGCCCCTGTTCCGCTGCGCGATGGCGACCTGCTGATCCATGCGCCCGAAGGCGGGGTGCGGGCGGGCGGCATAACCCTGTCGGGGGCCGTGGCGGAACCCGGGGAGCGGGTCCTGGCCGAGGGGATGCGGCTGGCGGATCTGGTCGATCACCACATGCTGCCGCCCGATGCCTGGCTGCCCATGGCCGTGCTGCTGCGCCGGACGGCGGCGGGCGGGGCGCCGCAGATGCGGGCGCTGGATCTGTCGGCCCTGCTGGCGGGGCGGGAAGCGGAGCCGGCGCGGGATGGTGACCGGCTGGTGGTCCTGTCGGCGGCAGATGTCGGCTTCCTGCGCGGCCGGTCGGTGCTGGCCCTGCTGTCAGGGCAGCCGGCCGATCCCCTGCATCTGGAGGAATGTGCCGGACTGGCGTCGCTGGCCGCCGCCCTGTCGGCCGATCCGGAAGGCGCGTTGGCCGCTGGGCCGCTGGCACGCGCCGCCATCGGGGTGGAGGGGCCGCCGCTGCCCTGTCCGCCGCTGTTCCAGGGGGCGGATGGTGATCTGCTGCCCTTCCTGCTGCACCAGTCGGTATTCATGCGGCGGGGTGTGCTGCGGCCCGGCCCCTATCCGCTGGCGGGACCGCTGGCGCTGTCGGTTCTGGCCCCCATGGCGGGCGGTGTCTTCACCGGCAAGGCGCAGGTGGCCCCGGGCCAGGTAGCGGACGCGGTGGGCGACGGGGTCCTGCTGTCCGGGCCTGTACGCCAGCCCGGCCTGCGCCCCGTGGGGCCAGAGGGGTTGAGCCTGCGGGCATTGCTGTCGGGGACCGGGGCGCCGCTGCCCGATGCCTATGGGTTGGCGGCGCTGCTGGAACGTGCCGATGCCAGCGCGTCGGGTCGCCGGCCCAGCCTGTTCGCCCCGGCGGAGGTGGTGGAGGGTCGGTTCGACCTGCGGCTGCGCGATGGGGACCGGGTGACCCTGTTCCTGCGGGAGGAGGTGATGGGGGCGCAGATACCGGACCCGCTGGACCCGGCACTGCGCGCCCTGCTGGCGGAACGCATGGTGGCCCTGCGCGGCGGGGTGGTGCGTCCGGGGGAATATCCCGTGGCGGGGCCGCTGCCCCTGTCGCTGCTGCTGCGTGCCGCCGGCGGGGTGAAGCCGGACGGCGATCCGGCACGGCTGGAACTGCTGCCCCCGCCGCCAGGGCCGCGCGGGGAAGCGGCAGGGATTGGGGATGACGACGCGCGCGGTGCGGCCCCGCGTGAGATTGCAGGTGGGGTTGCCGCCACGGAGATGATCCAACCCGGTGCCGCCCTGCGCGTGGCCCTGCGTCAGCGGCCGCAGGAACGGCGTGGCGTGCTGCTGGCCGGTGAGGTGGCGGAGCCCGGCACCTATGACATGGCACCGGGGGAGACCCTGTCCATGCTGCTGCGCCGGGCCGGCGGGTTGACGGAGGAGGCCTATCCCGCCGGGGTGATCTTCACCCGCGAAAGCGCCCGGCTGGCAGAGGAGGAGGGTCTGCGCCGCAATGCGCGTGAACTGGACCGGCAATTGTCGCAAATGCTGGGCGGCAAGAACCCACCCGATCCGGCGCGGGTTGAACTGGTGCGGCAACTGGCCGCCGACCTGCGCGGGGCCACGGCGCTGGGCCGCATCACGGTGGAAGCAAACCCTGATGTGCTGGGCGAGCGGCCGGAACTGGACATTCCGCTGCAGCCCGGCGACAGGGTGCATATCCCCAAACGGCCCCTGACTGTCACTGTGTCGGGAGAGGTGCTGGCCCCGGCGTCGCTGCTGTTCGATCCGGAGAAGGAGGCGCAGGATTACCTGCGGGAGGCGGGCGGCCTGACCCGGTTCGCCGATGATGACCGTATCTTTGTCATCCAGCCCAACGGGGCGGCGCAGCCGCTGGAAAGCGGCTGGCTGGACCATGAGGTGGCGGCAGTGCTGCCCGGTTCGATGATCGTGGTGCCGCGCGATGCAGAACCGTTCGAATGGCTGCCCCTGACCCAGAGTATCACCACCATCCTCAGCCAGATCGCCTTCAGCGCCGCCGCCATCGCGGCCATATCGGATTAGCCCTTGGGCGGGCCGGCCTTGTCCGTCATCACCGTCGTGCGCGACGATCCGGCGGGTCTGGCCGCCACGCGCGACAGTCTGGCGGCCCAGGGCTGGCGGAATTTCGAATGGCTGGTGGCCGATGGCGGATCGGCGCCGGCCACCCTGGCCGTTCTGTCGGGAACAATGCTGCTGCCGGACTGGATTGACAGTCGGCCCGATGGCGGGCCGTTCGCCGGCATGGACCGGGCGCTGGCTGTGGCCAGGGGCCGCCATGTGCTGTTCTTGAATGCCGGGGATTGCCTGGCCGATGGGGAGGTACTGGCCGACCTGGCGGCGCTTCTGGCGGCGGAACCGGACCTGCTGTATGGCGACAGTCTGGAAGATCCCGGCGACGGGCGTAAGCGGCGCAAGAAGGCACGGCATTGGCGCTGGGCCTTTTACGGCATGCCGGCCCATCATTGCGCCCTGTTCTATCGCCGCGCGCTGCTGCCGGGCCTGCGTCTGGATCAGGGATATCGGATCGCCGGGGATTATGCCTTCACCCTGTCCGTGCTGCACCGGGCGGAGCGGGTCGTGCAGGTTGACCGGGTGGTGGCCAGCTTTGCGCCCGGCGGCCTCTCGCGTCGTCTGGCGCCGCTGGGCCGGCGGGAGCAGTACAGCATCCGCCGCCGGCTTCTGAGGATGCCTGCAATCGTCTCAGGGGCGGTTTTGATGCTACAAATTGTCGCATCGACCCTGAGGCGCCTATCTCCAAAGGGTTATGCCTTCTGGCGATTTTAGGGGGCTTGCCACTGTCGTTTAACGGATGCAATCTCATTAACATGCCATTTACATAACAAAATCAAGGCTTAAGCGTTTCCACAACGAACACGCTCATTAACCGTTCCATATCGGAAATGGTCACAGGCCACTACAACCGTCCGTATTGGAGGTGTTGGAATGCTTCTCTATATGTAGTGGCAACATCCGGCGCTTAAGGAGTTCCGCAATGCTTGAAAAGAGAAACCCGTCGAAGGCAGGGCTTGCCCAGGCCTATTCCCTGTCCAAGCGGGGCGAAGGTCCAAACCCGATCGATATCCATGTTGGCCAGCGTCTGCGTCTGCGCCGCACCCTGCTGGGCCTGAGCCAGGAAACCCTGGGGGAGGCGGTGGGGATCACCTTCCAGCAATTGCAGAAATATGAGCGCGGCGCCAATCGCATCAGCGCCAGCCGCCTGTTCAACCTGTCGCAGGTCCTGGGCGTGCCGGTGACCTTCTTCTTCGATGACCTGCCGGCCGCAGAATCGACCCTGGTCCCCGATGACCAGCCCAGCGAGACCCAGGAATTCGAGAGCATGGCCCGTCGCGAGACGCTGGAACTGGTCCGCGCCTATTACCGGATTCCGGAAGAATCGGTGCGCCGCCGTACCTTCGAGCTGGTGAAGACGCTGGCCGGTGATCGGGAAGACAGCGCCAAGGCCGGCTGATCGGCCACATCCGACAGCAGGGCGCCGGAAATGTCGGACTGGCGGGTCGCTGCCGTGGCGGCCAGCCAGTCACGTTTCAGGTCGATCGACCAATAGTAGAAGGCCCGTGACAGGGCGTGGTGCAGCCCGGCCTTTCCATCCAGGAAGCCCAGGTGCCACAGATAGGCGTGCAGGAAAGCCAGCAGCGGCCGTCCCGGCAGCCGAGCCATAAGTCTTTTCGCCAGGTAGCGCAAACCATGCTCCCCCGCCAGCAACGCCGCCGCCCCGCCACCATCGGCCAGGGCCGCCTCCCAATCTGAATAGCGGTTGTGCCGGTCGAACCAGTCCGCCGGCGGTTTCGCGTCTGCATGGATCAGCGGTGATGAAAGGTGGCCGAGCGTGCCATCGACCATCGGCTGGTAATGGCCCTCCACCTCCCACATGCGCGACACATGCAGGTCGGGGCAGATGGGAAAGCGGGCCCGGCGGCGGTGCAGCAGGGCGATTTTCCGGTAAGGCGTACCGTGACGCAGCAGACGACCCAGCCAGACAGGCCGGCTATCCACGAAATAAGCGTTGTGAGAGGGGCCCGACTGCATCAATAGACCAATTTCTGCAACCAGTTCGGGAGTGATACGTTCATCCGCGTCGATGAACAGCACCCAGTCCTGGCGGATGGACGGGTGCGACAGGCACCATTGTTTCTTCTTTGGATACATGCCGTTCCAGCGGAAGGACAGCACCTCCGCCCCGCGTGCGGCAGCGATGGCGGGCGTTTCATCCTCACTATGGCTGTCAACCACCAGGATCTGCGCGAAAGGGGCCAGCGGGGCCAGGCACCGGGCGATGTTCGCGGCTTCGTTCCGTGTCATAACAATGACGGTCACGGGTATGGTGCCATTCATCACAGCCCCCGGCGATAGCCGTGGCGGGCCGCCAGCACAAACAGGCCCAGCCCGAAGCCAGCCAGCGTGCCCGCCGGGATCAACGGCACAGGATTGGGCCAGTCGGCCAGGGCCGGGGCCGCAGGCGGTTCCAGCAGGTCGGCGGCATAGGGCAGGCCAACCTCCAGCATCATCAGCGTTTCCTCCTGTTCGGCCACCATGCCGGTCAGTTGGCGTGAGCGGTCCAGGTTGGAGATGCCGGACAGGCGGCCATTCACATGGGCCATTTCGGCCTTCAGCCGCCGCTCCGCCTCTGCCCTCAGATGCGCCTCGGTCGCCGCATGCAGTCTGGCCAGCAGCAGCAGGGCGAAGTCCCGCCTTTCATGCCGATAGACCAGCCGGCGCAGCGGCCCGTCATTCACCGCCTCTACCGCCAGTTCCTTTTTCAGCATCCGCGACAGGTCAACCGCGTCCGGCGGGGCCCAGCCCTCATATCCGGCAAGCCAGCGCAGCGATCGGACCAGCCGCGGCCCGATCCCCGGCGGCGGACGCCAGAGCCCGTTTTCCGGGTCCCAGGCATCCTTGAACAGGCCGCGCATCACCTCATTGTCGGCCGTCAACCGGTCAGCCACAGGCACGGAGGTCAGAAGGGCCAGATAGCGGGCAAAATCCGACACCACCTCTTCCGCCGATCCCTGTTCGGCAATGCCACGCCCGGCGGTCGGGGACAAGGCGGGCGCGCGCGGCCCCATGGCGGCGGGTCCGCTGCGCCCCGGCGGGCCCACCACCATGCTGACCGTGTAGCGGGGCGTGACCAGATGCAGGGCCAGAAGCGTCAGCGCCAGGCCGGTCAAGGCGCAGATCAGAAGGCCCCGCCATTGACCCGCCAGGGCGCGCAGCAACGCGCCCATGCCGGGTGCAGGCCTGTCCAACCTGGGCGCGAAACTGTCGGGCATTGGCTGGGCCTGCCTGCACTTGTCTTCTCTAAAAAGGAGAATGACTCAGTTGTTATCTCCGGTAAAGACCGGCATAGGCTCGGCCGGTCGCCAGCGAGAGGAGAATGGCAAAGCAAAGATACTTGAAACTTGTATGCAGGAAAGCGCCCAGCAGCAGCGAAGGGGCCACGGCCAGAAGCAGCATCGGCATATCCCGCGCAGCGCGTGCCAGCAACCCCGCCAGCAGGCCGGCCAGACCCAGCATCAGCGCCAGCCCCAGCGCCCCCAGTTTCAGCAGGAAATAGCTGGCGGCACTATGCGTGTAGGACACACGCCACCAGCCCACGGCGGGGTTGGCCACCAGTGCCCCCCAGCCATCGCCGATCAGGAAGGAGAGCGGGTTGCGCCCCACCTGATCCAGCACGGCCAGGAACTCATCGACACGGTTGTTCAGGCCCACGCTTTCCGTCTTGTCGGCCAGCAAAGCCGCCACGCCCGCCACCCGTGCGCCCACCCCGACCAGCGCGGCCGATGCCAGCAGGAACACGGAGATGAACAGGGCCGG
Organism: Azospirillum sp.; assembly: GCA_027483805.1. GTDB lineage: Bacteria > Pseudomonadota > Alphaproteobacteria > Azospirillales > Azospirillaceae > Niveispirillum. Next base: position 10,208 of record JAIXTS010000013.1, read on the forward strand.
GCGGCGCCAGAGCCAGCGTCCCATGCCGATGCCCAGGGCCAGCAGCGACAGGATCAGCCCCGCCCGGTGCAGCGTTGCCGCCTGGGCCAGCAGGCAGGTGAGACATCCCGCCGTCGCCAGCAATGCCTGGGCCCAGTCAGCCCTGGTCGGGGCTGGCGACAGCAGCCAGCGTGTGGCCCGCAGGCCCAGCCAGACCGAGGCGAACGGCACCAGCGCGCTGTTCAGCAGATAGTATCGCCCTTCGCCCAGGGGAGAGGTGCCCACCGCCGACAGCGCCATGCCGGCATCATGCCACCAGCGCAGGGTGAACAGCACCCCCGCCACCGCTGCCGCATCGGCCAGCCGATCGGACCGGTGCGGGTCCAGCCGGGCCAGTAAAGGGGCCAGCAGCAGCGGCAGGGCCAGGAACAGCATGGGCACGATATCGCGCACCATGTCGGTCAGGCCCCAGCCATTCCACAAGCCGCGCATGAAGCCCTGCCACAGAAGCCAGACCATGATGGCCGATCCTGCGGCCACGGGTAAAGGCGCGCGTGCCAGTTCCAGGCCGGAAAAGAACCGCCAGGGGCCGGTCAGCCCGGCAAAGAGGGCGATGCCGGAGAAGACTAGCAGTTCCTGTGGCCGGATGCCCGGCGGCGCCGGGGCCGAGGCGGCGCCATAGGCGAGCACGGACAGGGCGAAGGCCCAGAGCCGCCCGTCCGTGCGCCAATCCACCCGCATGCCGCGATCCCCGCACCCGTTCTGCACCTTGATCATTGTGCCATGGCGAAGGCGCTGGACAAGGGGGTAGGGGCGGGGTCAAGAATTCGCGCCATGACACACCTGACCGACATCATCACCCTGCCCCATGGCCGCCCCGGGACCACCCGACGCCTGACCATCCACCGTTTCGGCAGGGGCGGCGGGCCCAAGGCCTATATTCAGGCGGGGCTGCATGCCGGCGAACTGCCCGGGATGGTGGTGGCCCGGCATCTGCTGGATCATCTGATCCGGCTGGACGCGGCAGGACGGGTGAAGGGGCAGGTGGTGCTGGTGCCCATGGCCAATCCCATCGGGCTGGACCAGGTGCTGCTGGGCGGGCATGTCGGGCGTTTTGATCTGGCCAGTGGCATCAATTTCAACCGGGCCTTCGCCGATCTGGGCGATCGGGTCGCTGATGCCCTGCGGCCCGGCGACCTTGATCCCGACGGGGAAACCAACCGGCGTGTGATCCAGCGGGCGCTGGCCCATGCCGCAGCCAGCCTGGCGCCCAAGACGGAGGCGGATGCACTGCGTAAAATCCTGCTGTCCCATGCGGTAGATGCCGATTACGTGCTGGACCTGCATTGCGACAGCGAAGCGGTGATGCATCTCTATACCACGCCCGCCTGTTGGCCCCTGGGTGTGGCCGATCTGGCGGTGCGGCTGGAGGCCAAGGCCGTGTTCCTGGCTGAACAGTCGGGCGGCGAACCGTTCGACGAGGTCTGTTCCACCCCCTGGGATCGGCTGCGCGCCCGCCATGGCGGGCCGGATACGCCCATTCCCGTCGGCTGTTCGGCCGTCACCGTCGAACTGCGCGGGGAAGCGGATGTGGATGACGGACTGGCCGCTGCCGATGCCGCCGCCCTGATCGACCACTTGTCCTGGCGCGGTATCATTGATGCCCCGGCCCCTGCCATGCCCGACCTGTCGGATGTGGCCACACCGCTGGCCGGGGTGGACCGGGTGCGGGCGCCCGTGGCAGGTGTCGCCCTCTATCACGTCAGGCTGGGTGACCGGGTGCGGATCGGCGATCACGTCGCCACCATCCTGGACCCGGCCAGCGGTGAACGCCACCCGTGCCACGCCACCGCCGACGGGCTGGTCTGGTCGCGCAGCCAATGCCGCTATGCCGGTCCCAACGACATCCTGCTCTGCATTGCGGGGCGGGAGGTGCTGGTGACTTCCGGCCCGCTGCTGACGGCATGACCTTATTGCCTGCGAAATCGGGATTGCGCCATGACGTGAGGGGCGGCGTCGCGGGCTTGGAAAAGCCGGCGGGGCGGTCTAGTTTCCACCGACATCTTTCGTCATCCAGGCAGCGTCATGAACAAGCCCCTGAACAGCTATCGTAACGGTCCCGACGAACATGGCCATTTTGGCATTTTCGGGGGACGTTTCGTCGCAGAAACGCTGATGCCGCTGATCCTGGAGGTGGAAAAGGCGTATGAGGAGGCCAAGGCCGACCCCGCGTTCCACGCCGAACTGGCCCACCAGTTGAAGCATTATGTGGGAAGGCCCAGCCCGCTTTATTTCGCCAAGCGCCTGACAGAGGAGCTGGGCGGCGCCAAGATCTATTTCAAGCGCGACGAGCTGAACCATACCGGCGCGCACAAGATCAACAATTGCATGGGCCAGATCCTGCTGGCCAAGCGCATGGGCAAGAAGCGCATCATCGCCGAAACCGGCGCCGGTCAGCATGGCGTGGCCACGGCCACGGTCTGCGCCCTGATGGGCCTGCCCTGTGTTGTCTATATGGGTGCCACCGACATTGCGCGTCAGGCGCCCAACGTCTTCCGCATGAAGCTGCTGGGCGCCGAAGTGCGCGCCGTGACCAGCGGGGCCGGCACCCTGAAAGACGCGATGAATGATGCCCTGCGTGACTGGGTGACGAATGTGGAAGACACATTCTACATCATTGGCACCGCCGCCGGTCCGCACCCCTATCCGGCCATGGTCCGCGATTTTCAGTCCATCATCGGCCGCGAAACCCGCGAACAGATGCTGGAGGCCGAAGGCCGCCTGCCCGACATGCTGGTCGCCTGTATCGGCGGTGGTTCCAACGCCATCGGCCTGTTCCATGATTTCCTGGACGAGCCGACGGTGCGCATGGTGGCGGTGGAAGCCGGCGGTCACGGTCTGGACGTGCCCAATGGCCATGCGGCCAGCCTGAAGGGGGGGCGCCCTGGCGTCCTGCATGGCAACCGCACCTATCTTTTGCAGGATGATGACGGCCAGATTCTGGAAGGCCATTCCATCTCCGCCGGTCTGGATTATCCCGGCATCGGCCCGGAACATTCCTGGCTGCATGAGGTGGGGCGCGTGGATTATGTCAGCGCCACCGACCGCGAGGCGCTGGACGCGTTCCAGCTGCTGGCCCGCACCGAGGGCATCCTGCCCGCCCTGGAACCCGCCCACGCGCTCGCCGCAGTCCAGCGCATTGCCCCCACACTGTCCAAAGATACGCTGCTGGTCATGAATCTCTGCGGTCGCGGCGACAAGGACATTTTCACGGTGGGCAAGGAACTGGGTGTGGCCCTGTAAGGGGGACGCGATCCCCCTTCTGGTCATCCCCGCGGAAGCGGGGATGACGTGAGTGGGCTCGACCTGACCTAAGGGCTGATGTTCCCGACTTGTTCTCTTTTTGCGCGTAGGTTATGCTCCGTCCCTGACCCTGTGACGGAGGCTGCTGCCCGTGCCGCTTGACCTGATTTCGCTGCTGGCCGGGGCCCTGGCCGGTGCCTTGATCGCGTTCCTCTGGCTGCGTCAGGGAACGGCGGGTCTGCGTGCCGAGCGGGCGGGGCTGCTGGCCGAGCGGGAACGTGATCGCCACCATATCGGGGAGTTGCGCGGCGAGCTGGCCCAGCGCGACGGGTTGCTGGCCGATCTGCGCCGGCAGTTCCAGGCCGAATCGGCGCGCCGTGCGGCGGCGGAGACAGAGGCGGTGCGCGTTCCCCGGCTGGAGGAGGCGCTGGCCGTTGCGCGGGATGAACAGGCGGAGTTGCAGGCGGCCTTGGCCGAAGCGCGCACGGCCCTGGACCATGAGCGCCGGGCACAGGCGGACAAGCTGGCCCTGTTGGACCAGGCACAGGCACGGCTGGCCGATGCCTTCAAGGCCCTGTCCGCCGATGCCCTGTCAGCCAATAACCGCGAATTCCTGACCCTGGCCCAGGCCCAGTTCGACAAGTTCGGAGAGGTGGCGAAGGGTGACCTGGAGAAGCGCAGCGCCGCCATCGACGCCCTGGTCATCCCCATCCGCGAGCATCTGTCCAAGTTCGGGGAAGCGGTCCAGGGCATCGAACAGGCCCGCATCGGTGCCTATAGCGAATTAAAAACCCAGGTCGCCCATCTGATGGAAAGCCAGGGGCAATTGCGGGCAGAGACCGGCAATCTGGTGAAGGCGCTGCGCAGCCCGGCCACGCGGGGCCGCTGGGGCGAGATACAGCTGAAGCGGGTCGTGGAAATGGCCGGCATGCTGGACCATTGCGATTTCCACGAACAGGCCAGCGTCAACAGCGCCGATGGCAACCGCCTGCGCCCCGACCTGATCGTACGGTTGCCGGGCGGGAAAAGCATCGTGGTCGATGCCAAGGCCCCGCTGGAGGCGTTTCTGGACGCAACCCATGCCGGGGATGATGAAACACGCCTGCCCCATCTGGCCCGCCATGCCCGCCATATCCGCGACCACATGAAGGCGCTGGGGGAGAAACGCTATTGGGCGCAGTTCGATCCGGCCCCGGAATTTGTTGTCCTGTTCCTGCCGGGGGAGAATTTTTTCTCCGCTGCGCTGGAACAGGATCCCGGCCTGATCGAGGCGGGGATCGACCAGTCGGTGATCCCCGCCACGCCCACCACCCTGATCGCGCTGTTGCGCGCCGTCTCCTATGGCTGGCGGCAGGAGGCCCTGGCCCGCAATGCCCAGGCGATCAGTCAGCTGGGCCGCGAACTGCATGAACGCCTGTCCACCATGGCCGACCATATGGCCAAGGTGGGCAAGGGGCTGGGCGGGGCGGTCAACAGTTACAACGCCGCCGTCGCGTCGCTGGAAACGCGCGTCATGGTGACGGCGCGACGGTTCAAGGAACTGAAAGCCACGGCGGGGGGGGAATTGCCGGAACTGCCGCCGCTGGATCAGGTGCCGCGCCTGCCGCTGCCCATGGCGGAGGGGGAGGGGTGAGCGGCCTCGCG
>JAIXTS010000166.1 GCA_027483805.1 Azospirillum sp.
CCCGTCATCGCCATCACGGGGGCGGAGGCGTTGCGGACCCTGGAAATCCCCCGGCCCTTGCTGCTGGTCAGCCTGCTGTTGATGTCGTCGGGCTTTGACCTGTTCATCGGATCGGCGTCGGCGAAATGGAGCGCCATGGCCCCCGTGGTGGTGCCCATGCTGATGCTGCTGGGCGTCTCGCCGGAAATGACCACCGCCGCCTATCGCATGGGCGACAGCGTCACCAACATCCTGACCCCGCTGATGTCCAACTTCCCCCTGGTCCTGGTCATCTGCCAGCGGTGGAGCAAGGGGGCGGGTGTGGGGTCAGTCCTGGCTCTGATGCTGCCCTATGGTCTGGCCTTTCTGGGGGCGGGTTGCCTGCTGGTGATGGGCTGGGTCGCCCTGGAACTGCCGGTAGGTCCAGGGGCCGGCGTGGCCTATCACCTTCCCATGGTGTCGCCATGACTTTGATCGCGCTGCACGATGTGATGGTGACCATGCGGGACGGGGTCCGGTTGGCCACCGACATCAACCTGCCGGGGCCGGGTGCCTGGCCCGTGCTGCTGGAGCGCACCCCCTATAACAAGCGCGGCACCAACCATGCCGACCGCAGTAAGGCCCACCCCATCCCAAGGTCAAAGCCGGAGGTCGCGGCGGACTTCGTCAACGCCGGCTATGTCTATGTTCTGCAGGATTGCCGGGGGCGGTTCGCGTCGGAAGGCGAGTTCACCAAATATGTGAATGAGGCCGAAGACGGCATCGACATGCTGGACTGGTTGCGGCTTCAGCCCTGGTGCGATGGGCGTATCGGCACGCTGGGCCTGTCCTATGGCGCGCATACGCAGGCGGCGATGGCCAGCCTGGGTGCGCCCGGCCTGGGCGCCATGATCATGGACAGCGGCGGCTTCGCCAGCGCCTATCATAGCGGTATCCGCCAGGGCGGGGCCTATGAGTTGAAGCAACTGACCTGGGCCGTCAAACATGCGGCCCTGTCGCCCCGTACCGCCGCCGATCCCGCGCGAAAGGCGGCGCTGGCGGCGCAGGATCTTCGTAACTGGATGGCGGTCAATCCTTGGCGCACCGGCCATTCCCCCATCAGTGCCGCCCCCGAATATGAGGATTACATCGTCCGGCAATGGGCCGATGAATGTTTCAACAGCGGCTGGATGAGGCCAGGGCTTTATGCCCGTGGCCATTATGGCGCCTTTCCCGATATCCCCATCCTGCATTTCTGTTCCTGGTACGACCCCTATGCACTATCGACACCGCAGAATTTCCAGGGGCTGTCGGGCAAGGACCGGCGGGCACCGGGTCGTCTGATCATGGGGCCCTGGACGCATGGGCAGCGGTCCGTGACCCATGCGGGGGAGGTGGATTTCGGCCCCGACGCCACCCTGGACGGCACGCTGGCTTCGGATTACACGGCCCTGCGCCGGGCTTTCCTGGACCATCATCTGCTGCACAGGCCGGATGTGCCCGATCCGCTGCCCCATCCGGTCAGCCTGTTCATCATGGGCGGCGGTCCGGGCGGCAGGAATGAACAGGGACGCTGGCGCCATGGCGGACGCTGGCGGCACTTCAGCGCCTGGCCACCGGTAGAGGCACAGACGACCGCCTTCCACCTTTCCCCCGATGGCGGCCTGATCACGGGGGCGGTGGAGCAGGGGACACGGTCCTGGGACCACGACCCCGGCAACCCGGTCCCCAGCATCGGCGGTGCGGTGGCCAGCGGTGGGGCCATCATACCAGCCGGTGCCTATGATCAGCGGGAACGCGAAGGCTGGCTGGCCTGCCCGCAGCCGGGCCGCGCCCTGGCCGACCGCCCGGATATCCTGGTCTTCCGCACCCCCCGGCTGGACCGGGATATGGTGGTTGCCGGCCCGATCAAGGTACGGCTGTACCTGTCCACCAGTGCGGTTGACACCGACATCGTGGTGAAACTGGTGGATGAATATCCCGATGCCGCCGACGGCACACCCGGCTTTGCCATGAACCTGTGCCATGGCATCATCCGGGCGCGGTTCCGTGACGGGTTTGATCGGCCGCGCCTGATGCAGCCGGGACAGGTTCATGCGTTTGAGATCGAGATGTTCCCCACCGCCAACCGTTTTCAGGCCGGGCACCATATCCGCCTGGACGTGGCCAGCAGCCATTTTCCGCATTTCGATGTCAATCCCGGCACCGGTACGCCGGCGGGGCAGGACCCTGGCAGCCCCGTTATCGCGCATAACACCCTGCATATGGGTCCGCTGCACCCGTCCCACATCCTGCTCCCCCTGCTGCCCGACGATATTTGACGTGGGGGACTGCGCATGAGCACGGATGGTCCTGATTTCGGCCTGCGGGCCCTGCGCGCCTTTCACGCCATCGTGAAGACCGGATCGGTCACAGCGGCTGCCACCGATATGGGCCTGACACAGCCGGCCGTCAGCCGCCTGCTGGCACAGTTTGAGCAGACGATCGGCTTCGACCTGTTCTACCGGGAAAAAGGCCGGCTGGTGCCGACACCGGATGGTCTTTTGCTGTTCGATGAGGTGGAACTGGCACTCAGCAATATGGAGCGGGTGCGGGCGCTGGCGCGCGACATCGCGGAATTTCA
>JAIXTS010000142.1 GCA_027483805.1 Azospirillum sp.
TGCATCTCAGTGCCGGCGAACTGACAGGGCCACGCGGGGCATCCGCATCGCAGGCGGGTGATCCGCCAAACCTGCGCTTCTCGTCGGTGACAACCGGCCGCCCTTTCACACGCTATGCCCTTCATAGACGCCTTGGCGATGAATGGCGGTATGGCCGTGCCTTGCAACGGGCCATCGACGCTTTCGGTCCGGACCTTGTCCTCTCGGCCAATACGCCGCCGGTGGCGCAGGCACTGGCCCTGGCGCATAGCCGCAAACGGGGCATTGCCTTCGTCAGTTGGGTCCAGGATATTTTTAGCCTGGGAGCGGCGGCTCTGACCAAAAAGCTGCCATGGCCACTGGGCCCAGTGGCATTGGCGCTGCTGCGCCGGCTGGAATTCGGAACCATGGCGCGGTCTGCAGGTCTTGTGGTGATCGCTCCGGCTTTTCTGGACAGTCTTGCGGCAAACGGGGTCTGCCATCCGCTGACCCTGGTCCGGGAGAACTGGGCTGTGGCTCCCGTGCGGGAAGCACAAGCCGGTGACTGGGCGCAGACGCACGGATTGGAAGGGGGCCGGATCCTTCTGACCGCCGGCACACTGGGCAAAAAGCACGACCCCGACATTCTGGCCCGTCTGGCCGCAGGGCTGAGCGCGCAGACGGATGTACGGCTGGTCGTGGTCAGCCAGGGGCCGGGGCGGGATCATCTGGAACAGCGGCGGGCCAGGGGGGAGCTGTCACCCAATCTGCATCTGTTGGACTATCAGCCGGCTGCCGACGTGCCTGCTATGCTGGCCAGCGCCGATATCGGCGTGGTGCAGCTGAACATGGAAGCCAATGGCATGTCCATCCCGTCCAAGGTCTACAGCTATGCCGCCGCCGGCCTTCCCATTCTTGGCGCGATCCCGCCGGAAAACCATGCCGCACGGCTGATCAGGGAAAATGGGCTGGGTCTGGTTGTGGCACCAGGGGACAATGACGGGCTGCTGGCAGCAGCACATCGGCTGCTGAGCGATCCGGAATTGCGGGCAGCCTGTGGCGCGGCAGGTCTGGCCTTCACGGCGCGGCACGGGGATATGGATCGGATCGGGCGGCAATTCATGGATTTCCTTGGGCAGGTCCGGCAAGCCGTAAGCCTGCCCGCGCAGAAGACGTGATGCCCATGAGCGCCAAGGGGGAAAGGACACCGATCCCGCTGCTGCCGCCGGGGCCGGAAGCAGCACTGATCCGGCTTGCCGCCTGCTGGCCCGCTTCCCCGCCGCCGGCCATATTGACGGACCTGATCGCAGCGGTCGATGAGGCCAAGCTGCTGGAGATGGCCATCGAACATCGGCTGGTGCCGCCGCTGGGCAGGATGCTGACGGCTGGCGGGCTGGTGCCCCCCCCGGCGCTGCGGGACGCCGAACGGAAAGCCGCCCTGCGCAGCCTGCGCCAGACAGCCATGACTCTGGCACTGCTGAAACGGCTAGAAGAGGTGGGGTGCCGCGCCCTGGTCCTGAAGGGTCAGGCGCTCAGCATGCAGCTTTACAGTCGGCAGGACATACGGACGTCCAACGATATCGACCTGATGATCGATCCGTCGAAGGCCGTTGCTGCCCATCAGGTGATGATTGCCGAGGGCTTCGTCCCACGCTATCCGGTGCCGATAGACCAACTCTCCCTGACCACCAAGGACCAGATCTATGAGGGCGCTACCGGCTTGATCGAGCTGCATTGGCGGCTCTTCGACAATTCCGCCTTGCTGCCTTGGGATTTTGAGACGCTCTGGGCGGACAGGGAGCTTGTGACCCTGACAGGGGATTGGCAGGTTCCGACGCTGCGTCGGGATCGTCATCTACTTTACCAGACCCTGCATGGGCTGCTGCATGGCTGGACCCGGCTGCGCTGGCTGGCGGATCTGGCCGTGCCGCTGCAACGGGTTGACGATATGGAACGTGTTATCGATCTGGCCGGGCGTACCGGGATGATACCGGCGATGCTGCATGCGATGGGGCTGGCGCGCGACGTGCTGGGCGTGGAGCCGGCCATACCGCTTGCGGGCACGCCCCATCAAAACGCCATCGCCCGGTCCATCGACCGCCAGGTCGCCAGTCTGGCCCGGACCCGGAACACGGTCGGCTACGAAGTCATCGGCGGCTGGTTTCGCCGACGGCTGGCGGAAAAGCGTCTGATCCTGCTGGTCTGCCCGGATGGCAAGGCCATATGGAGAGAATTGCGCTCCAGCCTGATAGGGGTGGGGGACCTGATTGATGTGCGGTTACCCCGGTCGCTGACCTGGCTCTATGTCCTGCTGCGACCACTGTTGCTGCTGCGCCGGATGCTGGCACGGGCAATAGGCGTGAAACGGAAAAACCTGTGACCGCTCATCCTGGCCAGCCACAAATCCAACGTAAATAATCTGGACCCGGTGTGGCTGTCATAGCAATCTGGGCGCCTTGCCATCGTCAGGGAAACGCCGTTGTCGGCCAACATTATTATCTATCGATTGCTGCTTTCGGTCATCATCCTGGCCCCGCTGCCCCTGGGATCAGCGCGGCCGTTGGCCTGGACCGGCCTGGCGGCCATCGTGGCCCTGCTGCTGACAGTCTGGTCGCTGCTGCTGACAACGGGGCGGGCAGATGCCTCCATGCCCATCCGCACATTCCGGCTTCCGGCCATCCTGTTCCTATTGGCGCTGATATGGCCGGTGGCCCAGATCCTTCCGTTCGTCCCGACCACAAGGGTGGAACCCGTCTGGAACGAGATGGCGGCGGTCCTGGGGGGGGACGCCACCCGCCTGTCGCTGGACCCGGGTCGGGGTATCAGCGCCCTGATGCAGTGGCTGAGCCATGCCGGCATCTTCCTCCTGGCCGTGCAACTGGGGCGGCAGCGCCCGCATGAGGGGTTGCTCGTCCTGGCCTGGGGCGGGTGCGCCTATGCGCTCTATGGGCTGGCTATGCATATGCTGGGGATCGAAAAGATCCTGTGGATGGATAAATGGGCCTATCAGGGCACCGTCACCGCGACTTTCGTGAACCGAAACGCCTATGCGGCCTATGCCGGGATCGGGGTCATCTGCTGCATGGCGCTGCTGGTCGACAGGTTGCGCCAGCACAGACGAGGATGGCGCCTGCGGGACAGGGCAGAAAATATCCTGGTCCATGCCTCTCCCTATGCCATCGCCACCCTGATCCTCGGCATGGCCTTGGCACTGACCCAGTCACGCGCAGCACTGGCCGCAACCGGCGCCGGCCTGCTGGTCCTGTGGGCCGGGCTTTGGGGGGCTGGCATCATGCGCCGGCGCAGCGCGCTGGTGGCTATGGGCGGACTGGTCCTGCTGGGGTTTCTGGTCCTGGCTTTGGGGGGCGAAGGGACCCTGAACCGCTTGGCCGAGGCGGGGATACAGGACGATACGCGCGACATCCTCAACCAGATCGGCTGGAACGCCTTCCTGAACGCGCCGCTGACCGGCTATGGGCTAGGCTCCTATCCGGCCATATTGTCCATCTACCGCGATGTCAGCCTGTCACAGCCGGAAACATTCGTGCATGCGCATAATCTGCATCTGGAGATGGTGCTGGAGATCGGTGTCATCGCGACCCTGCTGCTCTATGCCTCCATCGGATCTGTATTGCTGACCTGTCTGATCGGTTTGCAGCGGCGGCAACGCAACCAGATCTATCCGACCGTTGCCCTGGCCGTCGCGACCTTGCTGATCCTGCACGGGTTGGTGGATTTCAGCCTGCAAATGCCGGCAATCGCGGCAACCTTCGCTTTTGTGCTGGGGCTGGGGTTTGCTCAATCCTTTCCCAGCGACGAAAAAAAGGGGACCCGGGCGCGCATCACTGCCGAAGCGTCGCCTCAATGAAAGCCTGCGCAAAAGGGGAGCGCTGGTAAAGGGCAGGCAGGCTTTCGGGCCGGATGTCATGGACCAGACGGATTTGGCGCTGCAGCAAAGCCACGCCCTCCGGGTCGAGATACGGCAGAAGTTCCAAACCCAGGCCCAGACGATCCGCCATGACCTGCGGCATGACGGCGCCTGTCAGCAGTGAAAGACGCAGGGCCGCTGCCGCCGCGACAGGTTCCCCCAGTTCTCTACGGATGAAAGCCAGCCGGGTCCAGGCCGCAGGATAAGCCGGGGTCTGGCGCAGGCCCGCTTCACTGGCCGCCGCCGCCATGCGCAGCAGCCGCTGCCGCTCTGCCATATCGGTTTCCAGCAAGGCCGCCCGCAGCAGCAGCAGCCCGCCATCAGCCAGAAGCCGGCCATCCCCGGTCAGCGGGCCGGTCTGGTTGATCAGTGCGGCGGATGACAGCAGCGCGGCCCTATCGCCAGTCGCAGCCGGGTCGGTCCGCAACGCCAGAACATGCTGGCGGGCATCAAGAACGATCGTCTCACCAATCAGACGGGGCAGGGCCAGGCAGAGCAGAACCAGGCCGGTTCCACCCGCAAGCAGAGCAACCCACCGGCTCTGGCGGCGGGTCCGCATGTCGCGGACCCAGTCGATGGTGGTGGGGGCAGGCTGCCTCATGCCGATCCCGTCACTTGGTGTAATATTCCCCATACTGGGCATAATAGGTGCCGTAGTCACCATAGGCCATCTGACGGTGACGGGCCTGATTGATCTGGGAGATGACGACACCCTTCAGATTGATATCCATATCCCGCAGCAGCCGGACACCGACACGCACGGCATCGCGCGGCGTGGAGTTCCAGCGGATCAGATAAACCACCTGATCGGCCAGGGAAGACAGCACACGGGCATCAGAAACCGCCAGCACGGGGGGAAGGTCGATAACAATACGATCATACTGGCCGCGCAGCGCCTGCAGGATTGTCTCCGCCTCCTCCCTGCGCACCTCCTCCGCGATGGCCTTCAATTTGCCAGCCGGCAGAAAATCCAGACCGGGTGCGACATCGCGGATGACAGCATCCTCAAAACTGGCGGAGCCGTTCAGCACATGCACCAGTCCCAACTCGTTGGGACGACCCAGCATGACATGCATGCGGGGCCGGTGGATATCGCTGTCGATCAGCAGGGTCCGTTGTCCAGAACGGGACACCA
>JAIXTS010000092.1 GCA_027483805.1 Azospirillum sp.
GGGTCGAACGCCTCGACCTCGGCCGACCGTGTATGGATGGCCCCTTCCCAGCCCAGCCCGGCCACCGCCCTGACCATCCGCAGCGCCAGCTCCCGCTCCGCCACGGGATGGCCGGGCGCCTGCGGGTTAAAAAGGGAAAGACGAAGGGGGCGCATGGTACGGGGAAGCTTCCGGCGTGGACTTATCGGTCGCTCATCGTATCCGAAGAACCATCCAACGCCGCATGGCTTCCCGACATGATCGGTGTAAGGTCGAGATGAGCGTAATGCTCTGCCAATCGCCGCAGATGCGCCAGCGCTTCCGGCGCAACGGTTCGGCCTCGACCTCGTGTGCCGACATTGAGGCGGTTGGGCCGTTTGCGGGCGGCCTCAATGGCCCGATCCAGGCGCACCAAGTCAAGCGGCAGGCCCAGTGCCGTGATCATGGTGCCGGGATCGGAAATCACCTGGTCGTAAGTCAGGATCGGGTGCCCGCTTTCCAGCCAGCCGGCGTAATAAGTGAAATACCAGGGCATGATGAGATGGCTGATCATTATATCCAGCTCACGATCGCTGCGGCCAAGCATGAGTTGGTCAACATGCACGCCCGGCCAGGACCCGTTTACGGTCAGTCTCAGATGATCCCTGACCGATGGGATCGTATCCGCCAGATCACGGACAATCGCAATCGGCCTGATCTTATACGCGTCTACATAAGCGCGGGTCGTTTCATGCCAGGGCACGTGCTGATGGATGATCGTATGCCCGTCGGCCACAGCCGATTCAATCCAGACTCCGTCCAGATCCTGGATAGCGCGGTCTGGAACCTTCCCAGCAAAGAAGACCTGGCGGTCGATATATCCCGAAATAATGGACGCAGCATAAGTAGACGCGCATTTGGGGGCACAGGAGACAAGATATATCTGTTCGCCACGCCATTCCGGCAATGTTTTGCGGAAGTCCGGCACGTAGTTTCGGACTGGTTTTGGTGCATCTACCATGATCAACTGACCTGTCTGCGATGTTCTAACCTTGCCTCTGCCAGCAATTTATCCACCATGGCCGGGAGAGTTAAAAGCTCTGATATCATGACATGTTGTGGAGATATTTCACGCTGTCTGTGCGGTTAGCGCTGCGATAAGTGCTCGATATTCATGCAGAATCAATCGAATGGTCGGCAGATATTCCTGATTCTGATGTTGGGTTTTCTGTGTGTCATGCATCCGGCTAGCCGCCAGGGTATGGGAAATATGTACAAGCTTGGGTGCTGCCATCGCAAAGCGCAGGAACAGGTCATAATCCATCGCATAATGGAGATGGTGTTTGATAAAGCCGCCCGAAGCCTCCCAAAGACGCCTAGTGAAAAAAAGTTCAGGCTGAAAAAAATACATCGTCTTTTGCCAGACACCCAAAAATCCGGCCAGATCCCCGAAACTCAAAGGGACCGGTGTTTCGAAGGGCAGGCCGTTATGGTGCAGAAGCTTGTGATTCCCAGCTGCGTCAATGACCCGGCAGCCCCCCGCGATGATATCGACGTCGTACCGGGTGAAGGCGTCCGCCACACACCGAAGCGCTCCCGGCTCCAACAGGTCGTCGCTGCAAAGCCAGGTGAGAATATCCCCTGTCGCTTGGGCAAAACCCTTGCACAACGCATCGGACTGCCCTTGGTCAGGCTCAATGATCAATGTACTGATCCGTGACCGATACCGTTCCAGGATTTCCCGACTGCCATCAGTGGAGCCCCCATCAATCACAATATATTCGAGATTGGGGTAATCCTGCTCCAGGACGGAGCGCAGTGTCGCTTCCAGAAAGGCAGCCTGATTATAGCTGATTGTTACGACCGATATGCGGGGACAAGGTGTTTCTGTCTTGCTCTCAACGGGTGCTGGGACTGGTAGTGAGGACCGGTATAGGCCTGTGCAAAGCCATAGCCCAAAGCCCAGCGGATTGCAGGTCTTCCATAATGAGCGGTCGGCTTCCGCAGGTCGCCCCGCGACGATCAGCCTTGTGTCCGGACGCAGCCTACCCGCCAGCGCGAGTATCGTTCTTGCTGCCAGACACGCTTCAGTGCCGATTATGACATTCGGTGGCAGGGGGACGCCTTCAAGACGTTCCCACAGGGGCAGCTGCCTGGGATGCCATCGCGCAAGCGGTACCCGAACCGTTTCGTCCAGGACGCTCTCTGGTAATGGTGCCAGTCCGATCCGCTCCCAGGCCGGTGCCTGCTTTTTTGAAAGGAAGACAGGCAACAGATCGCTGCGGCGGGTCGAAAACCACAGCCTTCTAGATGCTGATTCTAGAAGAGTGGTTATACGCCCTGGCGTCGGTAGGGCCCATAACCGTCGAAGCCGATAGCTCGCATGGCCTCTGAGCCAGTCAATTACTCGTGCCTTCCGCGGCATCAAAACCCGGTCCTGCCAGCGTGGCCGATTGTTCTGTCGCAATTCCGGTTCTGTATCATCGGTCAGGCGCCTGACAGCAGGTGCCGGTAAGGGACCTGCAATCGTATGGCGTTCACCGCTACGGCCTATGCCTTTGTCATTAATCAGCGTGTCGAGAGCGGCGAGTTCTGCATCGAGCAACCCAAGATAACCCTCAACGCCGTAAGCTGGTTCCACAATGCATGTCATGGGCCGGGGAGCATTCCAGCCAAGCAGTTCGAAGCGGTTCAAGATATCTCCCCACGGATTCTCTCATACCAGGGCTCCAGCTTCGCGCGTCGTTCAGGATTCCACCACGCAGGGTCATCCACCAGTGCTGGAACGACACGTTCACGCCCAAACTGTATCAGTTCATCTTGGGGTCCATAACGATCCAACGTAACGCCTAAGGAGCCCAGGGCATCGGAGGCTCGGTTGCGGGCAAGACACCAAGTTTCGATCAATTCACGGTAAAAGCCGAAATGAAGTGGGAGCGGACGATGCCAGTCTTCACGGGCAGAGGAGACTCCATTGATCAGGCAGGCGATAGTGGCGGCAGCCACATCGGCGGCAGAAGGGTCTCCCATTTCGATAAATCGATCTGCGGGTTTGCCGTAATGTAGAAAATCATGGTGGAAGGATGCATAGACTGATGTTCCCGCAGTCAGAATCTGGATGTTCGGCAGGGGCGCTGCTGCATCGGCGGTCGAGACAACGGTTAATCCACTGCCACAGCCGATGAAGAGATCTGCATGCCAAGTTAGTGCTAGGTTCTCCCGGATACTGAGATCGGTGGCCCAGACCACATTGGCCAGTTCCGTCGGCCGGCGGGCATGGGTGGATAAGATGAACTGGCAGTCGGGGAACCTTTCCGCGACAAGGCGAGCCACCTCAAGCGCGAAGTCAGGTGTTACGAAGGATTGCCCGCTGTTGGCGGCACATTCAAACAGGATGCGCCTCCGTGACCCGTCAAGCTTATGATTGCGGACAAAGGCGGCCACCCGTTCTTCTTCGGCTGGGGCCAGCCTGATCGTGCTGTCGATCGGTACCGTGATCGGTGCACTCCATGCCCGCAGGATGCTTGGGCGTACCGTCCCGTCGAAATTTTGGAAATTCCGTGGCCAAATCTGCGACAGACAAATTTGATCAAAAGCATCCGGGCTTTGCTGCCGACGCAGTACTGCTGTTTCAAAGGCACTCCAAGCGCGTTCATCAGATACGGGTCCAAGCCCACTTGGCGTATCCCAGACCCAAAGTGCATCGATATCAGGATTATTTGCTAACACGCCGATACACCGGCGCGACACGGCCCATGTCAAATGGCAACCAGGATCATCGTGTTTGATCTGGCGAGCAAGGATAGTGGCGTACAGGCAGTCGCCATTGGCGTTCATCTGCCCAAGAAGGACGCGTTTCATGGCACCTTATCCCAATATGATTTCTCTTCCATCAGCCGCGAATTCGCGGCTTCGTTAATTTGGCGTTTGATGAGGGCGCGTTCTTCATTGGCCTCATGAGAGGCCCTGGTTGCCGCGACGAAAGCAGCGCCGAAATCTTTTCGGCGCATCTCCACCCGTACCGCATCCTCACTGTCCCATATTGCTTCATTGATGGTGCGCAGTTCAGTCTCCAACGCGGCAAGCGCCAAGTTGCGATCCAGCCCGGCAGCCATATATGCCACCTGCAAGGCGGAGAGTTCGCGCGCTACATTAGCCTGTTTGACGGGATCTTTCAGACGATCAAGTTTGATTTTCAAGATCGTCATCTTGTCGATCAATTCACCGACCGAAACCTCGGACGTGATAATCCCGGATGGTGTGGGGCTGTGAGCCATGGCCGTGGCGGCTGATTTGTCTTCCACGCCCTCCATCACCCCCTGCCAGTCGGGTCCATAGACTGGGGGCAGTTCTTCCAGCCTCACGATCAGCCCGTTTTGCTCAGGCAGGACGACAGGCAGGTGCTTGATCAGGTCAAACCGCGCCACGCCGCGCGTATGGGTGAGGCGGCCATCTGCATCACGTGAGTCTCGATGCAATGCGGGCCATGCACACTTTTCCTCAAGACAGGCATCGACATGGTGAAAGAGGTCTTGGCGCACGAAAAAGGCATTGATGCCGTTCGAACATGTACCCAGGAAAGCATAGCCTTTACGGCGAGCGAGGGAGATTATCGCCGTAATTGATGCCCCGAAATACAATCCGGATGAGTGGGCGGCGAGACGATCGAAGTCGGCCCGGTAGGGTACGACGACCGCATGCTGGTCTCCCAGGATCGGATTGTACTCGACAATCAGGATACGTGGGCTGACCTGGGTAATGGCGTCCATGACCCAATAATCATTGCCGTCAATATCCACGCTGAGCAGGCCGATATCCCCCTCCAACCCGGCTTCGGCGATCAGGCCGTTGATATTGTCGGGCGTTATGAAGGCCGCTCGGGCGATGACGTCATGGCGCCAGTACAGCGCCTCGGCCCGCAAGTCCGCCATATAGCGTTCGTTCCCGTCCAGGACGAGCCCCCGCCAGTTGCGGTTTTGCAAGAGGAAGCGGGTATTTGCCTCCCTGTAGTTCTCGACACCAAACTCGACGAAGGTACGGTTTGCGATTGGCAGTCGCTCTACGAGCCAGTCAATGATACCGTCCTCGCCCCATTGTGACGTGACGCGGAACTCGGCATCTGACAGGTATTTCAGCCGTGTAAGGCTTCGGACGGCCCAGGAGGCCGTGCGACCTGCGAGCAGTAACTGCCGCTCCTGGATGTCCCGTGAGAACCAGGCATCCATTCCCAGACGTGCTTCGATCCGGTTTAGCGCACCGCCCAACCGTTGTTCCGGTGTTGCTTCCATGCCACACTGCTCCCGAACCCTAAATACATGCCTGAATCAAAACTATGAGCGGAATATCTGTCATGCCAACGACATTCCGCATGCCTCAGCAAGCCTACTGTATAGGGCTAGCCTATACCATAATTCGGCCTTTTAAGACACCTACCCACATCTTCCGCATTCGGGACATGGTCAGTAAGAGAAGGCTTCGAACAAATCCGGATAAGCGTCTTCTATCATTTTGATATGCTCGGGAAGCAGATGCTTCCTATAATTCCCAGGACGAACCTGCCGGATGTGCCGATCTGGATTTTCATCCGTGGGAACAATATCCTGGCGGTCTGCAATTTCATGGACTTTATTTAGTGATACTTTCATATTTAATATTTCATTCAGCTTGGAAGCCCAGTCTCTTTTATTGAAGATGATGTCTTCATAACGGAAAATGTGAAAGCCTTGTACCTCGCGCGACCATCTCAGAAATTCCCTCATATTCTCCAGTATGAAGAAACCTCTTTTATGTTCTATGTAACTCTCAATTCCAAGCGCGCGAAATTTAATTTTATCGTTCATGAATGTATCTAATAATGGTCCATTTCCTGGGGCAGGGTGACTATTGGTCATTGAAAAATAATGAGAAACCAGAACGTCTCGTGGGTCTCTGACGAGAAGTACTTTTTGATGATGAGTTAGATAATTTATGTTTTTTGTCCACGGAAATCGAAGGCCGATGAAGCAGTAGCCTGGAATCTTCATCACCAATTCGACAGTTTCATTGAATAAAAGTGGGGAAAATCCACCATTAAATAGCTGTTCTTCAAGATTTATAATCGGATAATTCGATGCATTCGCAAGGTCATTAACAATTTTGTGAAGCAAAACACTGCCACATTTGTGTGGTGCGATAGCAAAACTACTGACCAAATGCGAAGAATGTGGAATATTAATATCAGCCTTCTCGTAATTATCGCCATAAATTGATATTTTCATTCTGCACACCTCGTTGTTTTGGTGGAAATTGTAAAGACTACCATTTTCCTGCAGGTCGCCCGTCGCACTGGTTCCGTGAAACTACGTCCTCGCAACAACATCCAGGCTCGCACATTGCGGGTGACACCTTAGTTCAGCCGTAAAGGATACCCACAACCGATCAGATGATTGGCCTCTGCCCCCAAGAGATCCACGATATCGGACATGATTCTCCCTGTAGTCACAAACAACCTGCGTTGCAAATACAATAATCTGGTCCGACGATACGCTACGGCTTTCCGGTAACACGGGTTGTTACATCCCGCGCCATGTGCAGAAGAGCGTTGTAATGGGGTAACAGGGCCGGTCCCCCCGCTGCGTCATGCAGGGCCAGCAGATGCGCGGCGCAACCGTTGTTGCGCAGGATGTGATGGGCGATCAGGAAGGCTTTGAGTATCTTGCCGCTCCCCAATTCCTTCAGTCGTTCATCCGATGCGACATAGACCGCATCCGCCCAGGTCAGATAGCCGGGATGATCACCAAACGGTGCGGCTCGCCATGCATTGCAGCCGACCGCAAGGAAGCCTATGAAGCGGAAACCGAGGCCACGCATGAAGATATCAAGGTCGGCAAAAAGCGGTTGTCCCTCATACAAAGGAACAAATTCGGCTTCAGCAATCACAACGGTCGCGTTGCAGAGAACCCGCTGACCATGCCGCAGCACGTCGAGTTCGGCCCCCTGCACATCGATCTTCAGCAGATCGCAGTCGGAGATCTCCGGCACGTCATCCAGGCGAACGGTTGGGATCGTGCTGACCGCTTCCACGTCCAGCATTTCCGGTAACGCATGGAAGGATGAAAGAACGGCGCTGTTAGGATGCCGTGTCGAGGATGCGGCAGGAAAACGGGTTTGGTGCAGTTTGACCGGTTCCCCGTTGCCCAGGGCCAATGGCAGGACGGTGCGGGTCATCTTGCCGATGTTGATGGTCTCGGTTGCGGCAGCTTGCGGCTCGAAGCCCAGGACCGAAACAGAATGATATTGGCCGAGCGGTTCATAGACATCACGCTCATTTGTCCGAAGTGCGCCGACATCAATAACCTGGATCGGCGCTGGTACCGCTCGGACAATGGCACCCGGCAGTAGCAGGCCGAGCAAAGCCCCCTCATAGGCCGAGGCGAAAATCGGATCGGTGGCGAAGCGGCTCATCATGATGGACACTCCAGGGCCAGCAGATCATCGACGACGTCGAATATCGCCCGCTGCGGCAGGCGACCGAGAATGCCCGCAGTTTGCGCAAGATCGACCGAGAAGGGCGCCGACCGGGTCAGCCCGTTCCCATTCGGTCCAACCACCGTCTCTTTCACGTGATTGCGCCAGTCGAGGCCATGTCGTGCGAACAAGGTGGCGACAAACTCTCGCCCGTAATGCACTGTTCCCGTAGCCATCAGCACATCCGTGGGGATGTCACGTTCCAGTAACCTGGCGGCAAGCGCCATATATTCCTGCGCGCATCCCCAATCGATATGGAAGTCCAGGGTACGTATCACGGCCGGTATTGCCCCACCATTGATCCCCGCACGCAACGCGGCGGCGATCTGTGGAATGAAGTAGCTGCTGTGGCGACGGGGGGATTCGTGATTGAAAAGGGTGACGACAGCGACCGGGACGCCATGGACACGCCGGTAATAATCAGCCAGACCGTGACCGGCGACCTTGGTAATTGAATAGAGACAGGATCCAATGCGGGGTGTGTCGGGTCCTATGCGGCCTAACATGGGGGTGCCATAGACCTTGCATGAACTCGCATAAAGTACCCTGACTTGGCCCGGCCGTTCACGGGCATGTTCCAGCGCTATGTGCAGCGCCTTCACATTGACGTCGAGCGCCTTGTCCCAAACCGTTTCATAGGCATAACCCGCTGCGCCGTGCACCGCAGCGAGGTGGTAAATGCGGTTCGGCCCGACTTCAGCCAGAATTTCGCGTACAGCACCGGCATCTGTAAGGTCTACTTGCCGCCAATGGACTGCGTGTTTCGGGACAGGCCAGCGCTGCTTTTCCTGCCGGCCGACCGCCCATACTGTATCGCCACGTTGCGCCAGATGTTCGGCCATGAAACTGCCATCTTGGCCATTCCCGCCGAGGACGAGGCTAATACCCATAGCGTGTCCCGATCAGTGGCAACACGGAATCCCCAACCCTATCCAGTTCTGCCAGCACGGCATCCACCGTGTCTGCCGTCACCACTGTGACTCTGGGGAGGGGGAACAGGAAGACAGCGCCACTTTTGATCGTGCTATACTCTCGACGCAGGAATTCCCGCTGGAAATGCCAGGGGAGAACAAGATAGCAGCCCGGCCGGCTGGCACGTGACTCTTCCTCCGAGATGATTGGGATATCCGTGCCGAGTGTGCGGCCCCCAACCTTATGCGGGTTGCGTTCCGCCGCTGCCTCGATCAGGGAACTGTCGAGGCCATACCATTGCAGCAACACATTGCCTTTGGTCGAGGCGCCATAAATATGGATACGTTTGCCTTGATGACGATATGACCAGAGCCGGGCCCGCGTTTCGTCCCTGAGCACATTGAGCCGATTACGGAAGGCGGTGAACGGCGCATCGGTGTCCAGCGCCATTTCGAACTCCCACAAGCGGAGCCGGCGCAGCATGTCTTCGGAGCCGGGGTCCCCAAACCCCTCGGCGCCATCATGGCGGACATAGCACCGGATCGTTCCACCGTTGATCTCGTTCACATCGGCTGCCACCACGCGCAGACCCGCGGCGGCAAATATCCGCTCCAGGGCCGCAAGATGATAATATTCGATATGCTCGTGGCAGATGGTGTCGAAGGCATTCTGCAACAGGATCAGCGGCAGATAAGCCGTCTCGATGATCCAGACACCGTTCTCATGCAGCAGGTTCGCGATGGACCGGGCAAAAGCAACAGGATCCTCAAGATCATAGAACATCGCGATCGCTGTCACGACATCGAACTTCAAACCCGCGAATGTCCGTTCTGCCAGCCGCGATGGGAAGGTCGTGTTCACAAGCGTGAACTGGTCGGCGGCCTCCAGTGCGATATCGGAGGGATCGACGCCGTACCGCTCCGTGCCCTCCGGATAAGCTTTAAGCAAGGTTCCGTCATTGCAGCCGATATCGAGCACGCGCAGCGGCCGTGACATGCCGGAAAGATCCAGCCGCGTCATCGCGTCATTCACGATTCCGCGCAGATGATCGCGCATGGTCTGGTTTGTGCCAGAACGGTACCAATAATTCGAATAAAGCACTTCCGGTGGGAAGGTGTGGGCAAGCTGAACAAGGCCGCACGCAGAGTCATGGGCGGTCACATCGCATCTGATCAGACGTGTCGGTAAGCGGCGATGGGGAGGGTCAATTACCCCCTCCTTCACAAAGGAACCCTGCAGATATTGCTCACCAAGATCAATGATCTCGGTCAAATGCGGGGAACCGCAAACGCGGCACGACTTTATGTAACGAGGATGCATCACTAACCCCTATCGTCGGTCCACAATTAGTGCCTGATATCGGCAGGAAATTGCCACAACGAATTATGCAAGACGCTTGCCAGGACCTTGGGTAGTCATGGCTTGACAAAGACCATGCCGCCCCGTCGCAACCCTGCGATCATCTGCGCCGCAATGGTTGGCCGTAGCTGGCATTGGAACAGCATCTCCTGCGGTTCTGCTGTCTTTGCTGCGAGGCGATAGAGATTCTCCGCCTCCTTTGTCTGCCCCATATCCTCAAGGATGACGGCTTTCACAGCCTGGGCGATCGCCTGGGCCAAAGATGAGGGTGTTCCTGTCAACCCGTCGATCCAGGCCAGAGCCTCATCGAAGCGACGAAGGGTATGCAGCGCCAATGCCAGGGCAATGACCGCGCCATCGGCGCGCACCGTGGTCGACGCGAGCTGTTCCACTAGCTCAGCGCTGCAACCATTGGCGACTAAAGCCATTCCGGCGCGGCTCTGGACCAGATGATCGTCCGGGGCCTCGGCCAATGCAGCCCGAGCAAGCTGAAGGGCCTCCTCTTTCCGACCACACAGGGAAAGGTACAAGGCCAGATGTGCAGTCAAGGTCAGGTGACGAGGACCCGTTTTCAGTATGTCCACGGTTCCTTGATGGTCACCACGTACCCAGCGCTCTTTCGCCAACTGATGCCTGAGGGTGATATCGTTCGGATCGATCGCCAGGGCGCGCAGGGCACCCTGCTCGCCCAGTTCGAACGCACCGCTGCTGAAGGCCTGACGAGCGAATGAGGCCAGAGGTCCGAAAACATCACTTCCGACAGGCTCTACTCTTTCCAGCAGCGTCAGCAAATTTTTCCGCAGCTCAGGCCATTCCGGATGATCCTGTGCAGAAGCCGCAATCAGCAGGCGCGCGAATTGGGAGAGATGCCCAGCATCGACCTCCTTTGCCACGGAGGCTGCTATCAGCAGGCGAATGGCTCTGGCCCCCAGATCGGGCTTGTCGGCACGAGCGGCGGCCGTGGCTAGGTCGATCGCGGCCAGCACGATGTCCTGACGTGTGTTTTCCGGAAGCATGCCGGGTGGCCGGATTAAACGGGCGGCTTCATCCAGCATATCAGCCTTGATCGTACCCTGCTGATTTTGCATCAGGCAATAGGTGGCTTGCTGCAACGCCAGGATCAACATCGTCTCGGCATCACGGTGGTCCCGGGCTGTCGCAATCCCCTGGTCGAAAAGCCGGAGCGTGGCGGCGGCCGGTATGCTGTTGGTGGCCGCCTGAATGTCGATAATGCGGCGCAGGGCCGAAACCTCATAACGGGGGTCTGCTGTAAGGGCAGCCATATGAATGGCCTGCGCCTCATCCAGACGACCCAGTTCGTTCAACATGGATCGACTGAGCCAAGCTGTTACATCTGAATTGGCGGAAAATGATCGCGCTTTTTCTACAAACCCCAACGCTGCCGATGGGCCATTTATGTTCCGTATAGCAATAGCCATGGAGTGGAAGTAATTTGTAAACACATCTTCTCTTATATTTTTCTTCCACAAATTAATATTATCTACCATGAGCATAACCTCATCAAGATTCTGAGTAGTATTGACTTATTATTTCTGATTTTACCTTGGTCAAGGGACCGAAGAGGTTGCCAGCGTACTATATCATGGCTTGGGTGAGGGCGCCCTCAGAAAAGGAAGGGGCACGCTGGCTGCTTGATCTTACCGGGCTAGGTGCAGCTTCTCTTGCTTGCCGCCCCTCCCTGTTCAGGGCGGGCTAACCCAGCGGCTTCTGCCTAGATGGAGATGTCGGCCCTAAAGACCAGGTGGGCCTTCATGATTTCATCAAGATATCTGAAAGTTATCAGATATCTTGATGAAATCATGATCACTATCTGCTATCATTCAGCTCGCAGATTGAAACCATCCAGGTCCATCCCATGCCCACCATCGTCTTTGCCAGCCCCAAAGGCGGGGCTGGAAAATCCACTTCCGCCGTGCTGCTGGCCACGGCCCTGGCGGGGCAGGGGGCGTCCGTCACCATCATCGATGCCGATCCCAACAAGCCGGTGTCCCGCTGGGCCCGGCTGCCGGGCAAGCCCGCGAACCTCACCGTACTGGCTGATGTGACGGAAGAGACGGTGACCGACGCCATTGACGAGGCGGCACTGAAGACCGCCTTTGTCATTGTCGATCTGGAGGGGACGGCCTCGATGATGGTCGGCTATGCCATGAGCCGGGCCGATCTGGTGGTGATCCCCAGCCAGGGGTCACAGCTGGATGCGGGGGAGGCGGTGAAGGCCATCCGGCTGGTGCGCAGCCAGGAACGCGCCTTCCGCCGCCAGATCCCGTTCGCCGTGCTGTTCACCCGCACCAGTGCGGCCATCCGGCCGCGCTCCCTGCAAAGCATCGCGGCGGAATTTGCGGACAATGACGTGCCGGTCTTCGACACGCAGCTGCATGAGCGCGACGCCTTCCGCGCCATCTTTGCCTATGGCGGGACCCTGGCCGATCTGGACCCGTCCCAGGTCACCAATATCAAGGCGGCCACCGCCAACGCCCTGGCCTTCGCCGCCGAAGTGGTGGCGGTGCTGAAGGGCGGCATCAAGGCGCCTGTCGCCAC
>JAIXTS010000281.1 GCA_027483805.1 Azospirillum sp.
GCCGGCATTTTCGACCATCTCGACAAGGGTGGTGACGGGCTTCAGCCCATCGTCGTGCAGGCGTTGGCGTGTTTGCGGGCCAACCAATAGGGGGCAGCACCGCTACCCCCCACCCGTCAGCCCGGCGAAGGCCGGGGCCGGGTGAAAGGCGCGGTCAGCGCCGATCTAACCCATGTCGCGGCAGACGCCGCGCTTTGCCGGGCCCGACCGTCGTGAATTACACCCACGAGGGGCAGATAGCGGCCGGCGTGTCCCGCGCCGAGGTCCATGACTATTCCATGTATATCCTGGCTGGGGTCCTCGTGCTGGGTTTCGTTGCCAACGCCGTGGTCACGCCGGTGGACCGCAACTGGTTCACGAAGGACGAGGGTGCGGCGCCCGTCATGGCCGTGGCCGCCACCAGCCGCAGCGATGTGGGCAGCGGCGGACTGGACGCCAAGGTGCTGCTGGCCTGGCTGGCCGTGGGCATTCCCATCGCCTTCGGCGTCTATCAGAGTAGTGAAGCTGTTCGGTTGACGGCGGAACCGTCCAAACATCCTGTTCAAACGGTGATGGGACCTTTTGCCAGCTTGACCAGTCGCTTCCACGCCGTATGTGTAGAGGTTAGCGCCATTTCTCCGGCGCCAAAGCCCCCGAGGGAGTAGCACGATGAAGTCCCTGTTTGCCGCTTTTGCCCTGACGGGCGTTGCCCTGCTGTCCGCCGGCACGGCCATGGCCCAGGATGCCGCCAAGGGCGAGGCCGTGTTCAAGAAGTGCATGGCTTGCCACCGCGTCGGCCCTGATGCCAAGAATCTTGTCGGCCCCATTCTGAACGGTGTTGTCGGCCGCACCGCCGGCAAGGTGGAAGGGTACAAATACTCTGACATCAATCACAATGCCGGTGAGGCCGGCCTGACCTGGACCGAAGCCAACATGATCGAATATCTGGCCGATCCGCAGGGCTTCCTGAAGAAGTTCCTGGCTGAAAAGGGCAAGGCCGACAAGGCGGTGGGCGCCACCAAGATGGCCTTCAAGCTGCCGAACGAGCAGGAGCGCAAGGACGTCGTCGCCTTCCTGAAGACCAAGTAACACCGACCGTCACAATTTCTGACCGTTGGTATCCGCGTCGACTGGCGCGGTGGAAAAGGGGCCGCAGCCTGTGCAGGCTGTGGCCCTGTTCTTGGACCACCGGTCCAATTTCCTGACCTTTGGTATCCGCGCCGACCGACGCAGCGGCGGCGCAAACTGTCAGTATCATACCCAGTCCGGGCGCCCCAGGGAGTCCAGCGCCATGCTGAAGGAAGGCCGGATCTGATCCCCAACGGCCATCGGTCTGCCCCTTGGCAGCAATGATACCGGCGTCCGGGCGGTATGCCGGACCCGCAACAATCCCAAAGAACATGGGGGACCGCTCGTCAATCCGTCATAAAAATCGCAGATAAGGGTATGCGCAAAACAGCCGCTGACGGCGTATCCTTCACCCTAAAGGTGAGGATTTTGACATTTGCGCTACTCTTTTTGGCCGTAGGGCCACGAGGCGATCATGCGTGTCGGTTTCCTGTTCAATCACGATCAGATTCATCAGGTTGCCCATAGCCTGCCTATCGCGCTGGCCTTGGCCGATGGCGGTTTCGATGGCGAGATTGTGGTCGCCACCACGACGGAGCGCATGAAGCGTGAGGTCTTGCGCCGGGGCGGGGATCGTTTCGGCCGCACCCTTACCCATGTCGACCTGGACCTGCATAGCGGGACGCGCACCGTGTCGCGCCTTCTGGAGTTCGCCCTGCCCTCGCGCAAGCTGCTGATCTATGGCGATAATCTGGACTTCTTCCGAAGCCTGGACATCCTGGTCGTGGCGGAGAAGACATCCCTGGTCCTGAAAAACATCTACGGCCTGAAAGACCTGAAGATTGTCCATACCCGCCACGGGGCGGGCGACCGTGCCATCGGGTTCGACAAGGCCAGTGCCGGCTTTGACCATGTCCTGTGCTCCGGCCCCAAGATCAAGGAGCGGCTGGTGACGGCGGTGGGCCTGTCCCCCGACAGGATCAGCATTGTGGGCTATCCCAAATTCGACACAATCGCCCCCAGCCTTAGCCTGTTCCCGGTGCAGAACCGCAAGCCCATCGTGTTATACAACCCGCATTGTTCCGCGCACCTGTCCTCCTGGTTCCGGCATGGGCGCCAGGTTCTGGATTTTTTCGCGGAGAATGAGGATTACCAGCTGATCTTTGCCCCGCATGTCATGCTGTTCGAACGCAAATTCGTCATGACCATTGACAAGCTGCGCATCGACCGGCCCGGCCAGATCGAGGAAAAATATCTGCGCGCGCCCAATATCCATATCGACCTGGGCAGCCGGGCATCGACCGATATGAGCTATACGCTGATGGCCGACCTCTATCTGGGTGATGTCAGCAGCCAGATCTACGAATTCCTGCTGCGGCCTCGGCCCTGCCTGTTCCTCAACAGCCAGGGGGTGGATTGGCACGGCGACGCCAGTTACGGACATTGGCAGGCAGGCCCCGTCATCGACAACCCGGCACACCTGTCCGACGGGCTGAAACGCGCCTTCGACAGCCATGAGGGGCTGTATCGAACTGTACAGGAACGCCTGTTCGCCCAGAGTTTCGACCTGACCGACCAACCCTCATCACAGCGCGCCGCCGCGGTACTGGCCATGCTGGCGGATCGCGCCCCGGTGGCCTCCGTCCGCCCCAGCCTGTCGGCATGACAATGCTGCTTACCATGCTGTTGCCCTTCTATAATGAGGAGGGCTGGATCGGCGCCACCATCGACTGTCTGGCGGCGCAGCGGGACCGGCGCTTCCAGTTGCTGCTGCTGGATAACGGATCCACCGATGGCGGCCGGGCGGAGGCGGAGCGCCATCTGGCCGCTTGGCCGGCGGGTGCGGCAGCGATTCTGTCGGTGCCCACCCCCGGCAAGGTGAATGCCCTGTCCGCCGGTCTGTCGCGGGTTGTGACACCCTTTGTCGCGGTGTGCGATGCCGACACAGCCTACCCACCGGACTATGTCGGCCGCTGCCTGGACCTGTTCGCGGCCCGGCCCGGTGTGGTGGCCGTCATGGCCATTGACCTTTACGATCCGGTCGGCAGTGATGCGGCACGCCATCGGGCGGCGCGCATCCTGAACAAGGCCCACCTTTACCGTGACCGGTGCCATGCTGGTGGCTATGCTCAGTCCTTCCGCACCGATGCGCTGCGGGCCGTGGGTGGCTTCGACCTTCGGCGCTGGCCCTTTGTCCTGGAAGATCACGAGATCGTGCACCGGCTGCACCGGCTGGGCGCGTCCCTTTATGACGCGCAGCATTATTGCCATCCCTCGGCCCGGCGCGTCGACCGGCGTCGGGTCAGCTGGACCGGGTTTGAACGGCTTCTCTACCGGTTTATGCCGCGCGCCCTGATGGACTGGTTCTTCTACGACTTCCTGTGGCACAGGTTGGAACGGCGCAACGCCTATTCCGTCGCGTTGAGGGAAAAGGCGTGGACGACACCGTGATCAAGCCGCCGCCGGGGACCTTGCGGCGTATTTTCGGCGGACTGGGACTGGTGCTGGGTGGCAAGGCGGGGGCGGGTCTGATCAGCCTTACCTATCTGGTCATCGCCACCCGCACACTGGGCCCGCATGATTACGGCGTGCTGGTGCTGATCCATGGTTATGTCACCACCGTGGTCGGCATCGTGGAATGTCCGGCCTGGCAGGCCATCGTGCGCTATGGGGCGGAGGCGCGGCGCGACGATGCACGGCACCGCATGGTGCGGCTGCTGCGCTTTGGCACCGGTGTCGAATTGCTGGGCGGGCTGGCCGCCATCCTGGCCGCCGCCCTATGCGCGCCCATTGTCGGCCCACGTCTGGGCTGGCCGGAAACCGCCCTGGCCTTCGCCCTGCCCTACAGCCTGGCCGTGCTGGGGTCGGTTCGTTCCACACCGGCAGCCTATCTTCAACTGATCAACCGGTTCGACCTGCTGGGTCTGCATAATCTGGTGCAGCCGCTGGTGCGGCTGGCCGGGGCGGGGCTTGCCGCCTGGGCCGGGTGGGGGCTGAAGGGTTTCCTGGTCGCCTGGCTGCTGGCGGCCCTGGCCGAATTCATCAGCCTTTGGGCCGTGGGCCTGTGGTTTGCCCATCGCGATCTGGGCCGCGATCTGCGCCGCCCCGAACCGGGCAGCGCGGTGGCGGACAATCCCGGCATCTGGCGGTTCCTGATCGCCAGCAATGCCGACGTGACCTTGAGCGAGTTGGCAGGCCGCGCGGCGCCGCTGATCGTGGGCTGGGTCCTGGGCCCGGCGGCGGCGGGCCTGTTTTCCGTGGCGCAGCGGGCCACGGTCCTGATTGCACAGCCGGCCCAGATCCTGGGCAACACCGCCTATCCGGAACTGGCGCGGCTGGTGGCGGCGGGTCAGGGTGGGGCGCCCCTGCGCCACACGGTTCTGCGGGTCACCGGCATCGCCCTGGCGGCGGCCCTGCCCATCATCGCCCTGGTCTGGCTGTTTGCCCCGCATATCATCGGCCTGATTGCCGGACCGGACTTTGCCGGCGCCGCCGGGCTGATGGTGGTGCTGGTCCTGGCCCGCGCGCTGGCCCTGGCGGGACCGCCGGCCACGGCGGCGCTGACGGCGCTGGGCCGCCCCGGCTGGTCCATGTCGGCCAACCTGACGGCCGGCCTGATCTTCCTGCCCATCCTGCCGGTGCTGTTGCAGCGTTACGGCCTGGACGGGGCCGGGATACAGGCCGTGGGACAGGCGGTGACAGCCAGCCTGCTGCTGATGGTCCTGGCCTGGAAACGGAGCGCACAGGCATGACCAGTCCCCGCATCGCCTATGTGATCAATTCGGTGGAAGGGGGCGGCGCCGCCCTGCCCGTGCCCGCCGTCACACGGGTCATGCGGGATGCGGGCGCGGAGGTGCGCGTCTTCGCCCTGACCCGCCGCGACGGGCGCGCCCTGCCGCCGATGCAGGCGGCGGGCCTGGACCCGCTGGTGCGTGACGGCGGCCTGTCCGACCATTGGCAGGCGCTGGCCTGGCTGGACCGGGAGGTGCGGGCCTGGGGCGCCACCCATCTCTGGACATCGCTCAGCCGCGCCACCATTCTGGGGCTGCTGCTGGGTCCCCGGCGCAGCCTGCCCGTGATCTGCTGGCAGCATGCGGCCTTCTTGAAACCCTGGAACCGCCGCCTGATGCGGCTGCTGCAATCACGGGCCGCCCTATGGGTGGGGGATTCCGCCTCGGTCTCCGCCCTGACCCTGGACCGGCTGGGGGTTGGACCGGACCGGCTGATGACCTGGCCGATCTTCGCGGCGGACCCGGCACAGCTACAGGCCGCACCCTGGCAGCCGGGCCAGACGCTGCAACTGGGCAGCCTGGGCCGCCTGCATCCCGTGAAGGGCTATGACCGGCTGATCGATGCCCTGGCCGTTCTGCACCGGCAGGGTTTCACCCCCCCCTGCCCCGTCCGCCTGACCCTGGCCGGTGAGGGGGAGGAGCGCCCAAGGCTGGAGGCCCTGGCCACCCAGGGGGGTGTGGCGGACATCGTCCTGACTGGCTATGTCGATCAGCCGCAGCAATTCCTGACCGGGCTGCATCTTTACCTGCAGCCCTCCAAATCCGAAGGTTTCTGCATAGCGGCACACGAGGCCATGGTGGCAGGGCTGCCGGTACTGGCATCGGCGGTCGGCGAAATACCTTTTACAATTCAGGAAGGCGTGACCGGCTACACTATAAAGCCACAGGATACTGTCGCCTTAGCGGACCGGTTACGCCAAATGCTGTTGCAACCGGATCGGCTGCACGCCATGGGAAGCGCGTCGCGGGCGCATGTGCTGGACCGTTTCTCCCAGGCCCGGTTCCATGCCGCCGGCAGCGCCATCATGCAGCGTATCACCGGAACCGGCGCGTAACCTCCAGCCACAGGCCGGCCAGCGACCGGTCGATATGTTTCACATCGATCAGGGTGACGCCGCCTCCGCTGCTCAGGGTATGAAATCCGTCACGATAGCGGCCCGCGGATGCCGGCGGGTCCAAGGCCTCCCCCGCCGTCGCCGCGAAGCCCGCTTCATCCAGCCGGTCGATCCATAAGGGGCGCAAGGCCCCGCCATAGGTGGCGGTGCAATCCTGGGTGGGCAGCATGATCCGGCCCCCAATCAGCACCGCCGTCCCCCCCGGCCGGGATGAGGCCCTGTCGATCCGCACGGGATTGCCGGGATGGGGCAACCAGGGACCGGTGATCCGGTCGGCCCAGGCGACATGCAGGTGACCCATCCGGGTTTCCCGCCGGTCCGCCGGGGAATAGAACAGCCACCAGCGCCCTTCGTAATAAAGCGGCGTCGCATCCACCGGCACAGCGTCCAGCCGGATGTCCACTTCCCGTACCCAATCCTGCGGACCGCTGCGCAGGCGATACAGATGCAGTCCGCCCGACCGGTGCGCCTCGGGCAGCATCCAGACGGCCCCTTCCGCCTCAAACACGGTGGGATAGGACAGATGCCACGGCTCTGCCAGACAGGGCCGCCGCTCCACCACCTGGAACGCCGCATCCAGCGTCAGCAGGTCGATGGTGCCGTGGCGCCGGCGATAATCATAGGCCTCGGCAAACAGGTGCAACTGTCCGGCATGCCGCCAGGGGAAAGGATCGGCCAGGAAGTGGAACCGTGGCTCCTCCGGCAACCAGTGGACATGGGCCGTGGACAGGCCGGATGACAGCACCCGGTCAACCGGTGCGTCAATGATCCCGCATCTCCAGATATCCTTACGGCGCGGCATCGGGGCTCCACA
>JAIXTS010000269.1 GCA_027483805.1 Azospirillum sp.
CTGGTCGATCCGGCCCTGCGCCAGGGCATCAAGGAATTCACCAACTGGCCGACCATCCCGCAGCTTTATGTGAAGGGCGAGTTCGTCGGCGGTTGTGACATCATCCGCGAAATGTACGAGGCGGGTGAGCTGCAGGACCTGCTGCGCGACAAGGGTGTGGCCTTCGCCGACGCCGCCTGATCTTGACCGCATAGGCCGATAAAAGGGTCTTCCCGCAAGGGAAGGCCCTTTTTCTTTGCGCGATTTCTGCGGTAGTCATCATTGCAGGCTTTGATATCAGCTTTGCAAATGGTTTTATAAAAGTAATTAGTTGCAATCAAAAATCTATACAGCTCTCCTTGCTTGGTTAATATTCCACCGGGGCGTATATCAATGCAGGAGAGTTGGGTCATGCGTCATATTGTATTGGGATTGATGGTATTTCTTCTGACGGCACAGATGTCCGGGGCACAGGAAGCCGCACCCCAGACCACTGAACCCATTGTGCAGACCGCACCGAATGAGAAGGACCCCGGCCGCCTGATCTGCAAGGCGGTGAAGGAGACAGGGTCGCGGATGAAGCGCAACAAAATCTGCAAGACCCGCCAGGACTGGGATGACATGCGGCAGAACTCGGCCAAGCAGTTGGACGACTATGCCAAGCAGGCGCCTCCCAATCCGCTGCCCTCCTCGTAGTGGAATTTCCGCCCGTCGCCGACCGTCCCAACGCTGCGCGCATGATGGAGGCATCGTTGCGCGCAGGGCCCCATTCCGGTTGGTGCAATGGGATATTGTATACTTTTGTTCATCGCCGATAGTCTCGCCGCACAGAACTCTGCGCTCTAGTATTCCTGACGGTGCAAGATTGTATGCGCTGGGCAGGCGCAAAGCGGCAGGAGGCGGTGATGCGGATGACGATCAAGAAGCTCTTAGCGGGGGTTCTGGGGGGGCTGGCCATGATGATTGTTGTCTCCAACATCATCAATCTGCTGGCCTTGGGGCGTGCCGATCAAGGGCTGGGGACCGTCTATGTTGACCGCGTCGTGCCCTTGCAGCAGCTGAAATCCATTTCTGACGATTACGCGGTCTATATTGTCGATGCGAGCCACAAGGTTCGCGATGGCAACATGAGTTGGTCGGAAGGACGAGACGCGATCGTGGCGGCAGAGACCCGCATCATCGATGTGTGGAAAGCCTATATGGCAACCTATCTGACGCCCGAGGAAATAGAGCTGGCAGCGCAGGCACAGTCTGCGATGAACATTGCCGATCAATCCGTGAAGGAATTGATCGGGATTATGGAGCGCCAGCAAATGAACGCTCTTGAAGAATTTATCGCGGGCCAACTTTATCAGACCATTGATCCGGTAACCGGTGCCATTACAGAACTCACCGCCCTGCAGGTTCGGGTCGCTGGTGAAGTTTATCAGGACAGTCACAATGACAACCTTGTGTCGTTGACCATCGCCAAGCTGCTCCTTGGCATGGGCGTCGGTTTCGCCGCCTTCGGTATTCTTGCGGTCGACCGTCGTGTCATCCGCCCGCTTGGACGACTGACCGCTACGTTACGTGTTCTCGGCCAAGACGATTTCAGCGTAGCCGTCACCGACACAGGGCGCGTCGATGAGGTTGGTGAAATGGCCCGTGCTGTTGACTTGCTGAAGCGCGGGGGTATCGAAGCCCAGCGGCTGCGGGCCCAGCAGGAAATCGCCCGTGCCGCGGCCGAGCAACAGAAGCGTGCAGCGCTGGAAGCCATGGCCGCGAAAGTGGAGAGTGAAGCGGGTGCCGCCCTGGCCATTGTTGCGGACCGGACACGCCTGATGGACGTCAGTACCACGGCCGTAGCCATGTCGGCAGGGCTGGTGTCGTCGAACAGTCAGAACGTGGCAGCCGCTGCCACCCAGGCGCTGCACAACAGCGAAACCGTCGCGGCGGCGGCAGAAGAATTGGCCACGTCGATCCGGGAGATCGCGATGCAGGTGGGCAATGGCGGCACCGCAAGCCGCCGGGCTGTTGAAGTCGGGGAGCGGACACAGGTGACCATCAGCAGCCTGTCCGACGCTGTTTCCCGTATCGGTGACGTTGCCGGGTTGATTGGACAGATCGCGGGACAGACCAACCTTCTTGCGCTTAACGCCACCATTGAGGCGGCGCGCGCTGGCGAAGCGGGAAAGGGTTTTGCGGTCGTGGCGACGGAGGTGAAAGCACTGGCCACCCAGACCGCCCGCGCTACGGAGGAGATTGAGCGGCAGATCACCGATATCGAGGTGGTGACACGGGCCGCGGTCGGCGCGGTGCAGGAGATCAGCAAGACCATCACCGAGATGGACCAGATTTCGCAGACCATTGCGTCGGCCATCGAAGAGCAGGGGGCCGCCACCCAGGAAATCAGCCGAAATGTAAACCAGGCTGCGGATGCCGCCCGGGAGGTGACCACCCGCATCGCCCAAGTCTCCATGGAAGCCGAGGGAACCGGAGAGCGAGCGCGATCAATGCGGGAGGTGACGGCGACGGTGACACAGTCTGTCACCGATCTGCGGACAACCCTTGTCCAGGTTGTACGGGGCGCCGTGATAGAGGTTGATACCAAGGCAGCCTGACCGGCCAGGGTCCGGTCGAAACGCATCATCAGGGCCGCCCCGGATGGAGCGGCCCTTTGCATGTTTGATTTGTGGCGGGGGATCAGGCCTTCTTGGCCAGCAGATTGTCCACCGCCACCGCACCGGCGCCATGACCGGCCAGGACCAGGAAGCCACCGGCCATGGAGATGTTTTTCCAGAACATGATGGTCTGGAGATAGGCCATTTGCGCATCCGTCACGGCCCAGTAATTATGGAACAGGATGGCGGAGATCACCGAGAACCCGGCCAGGACCAGGGCCGCGGCCCGCGTCTGGAAGCCCCCCACGATGAAGGCACCGCCCACCAGTTCCGTCACGATGGCGGCCAGCAGCAGCAGTTCGGACGGCAGCGGCAGGCCGGCTGAGCCGACATAGGCCAGGCTGCCCTCCCACCCCGTGACCTTCGACAGGCCCGACGAGATGAAGATGGCGGCCAGCAGCACACGGCCGGCAACGGGCAGGTACTTGGCATTGTTGGCAATGAGCATGTTCATGATCAGGTTCCTTCAGGCTTTCAGGGGAAGGGCGCCGGCAAGTGGCGCCGTCGTCTTGAG
Organism: Azospirillum sp.; assembly: GCA_027483805.1. GTDB lineage: Bacteria > Pseudomonadota > Alphaproteobacteria > Azospirillales > Azospirillaceae > Niveispirillum. Next base: position 3,154 of record JAIXTS010000269.1, read on the forward strand.
AGGGAAGCTACACCCACCGAACCATTGCGACAATGTGTGCAGATCACGATTAATTGTCCTGAAAAACGGGACAATACAGGCAACAAAAAAGGCCGCATCCCGAAGGATGCGGCCTGATCTGCTGTCACCCGAGGGCGCCGGACCTTAGCGCGAATAGAATTCGACGACCAGGTTCGGTTCCATCTGGGTCGGGTACGGAACGTCGGCCAGATTCGGGGCGCGCAGGTAGGTGCCCTTGAAGTTGCCGGTGTCGACGGTCACGTAATCCGGGAAGTCACGCTCGCCGGACTGCACCGATTCCATGATGATGGCGAAGTTCTTGGCCTTGGC
>JAIXTS010000485.1 GCA_027483805.1 Azospirillum sp.
GGTCAGGGCGGTCAGTTCGTCGAGGCGGAAAAGGGATTTCTCCCAGTCAAAGATGCCTCCTCAGCAGGCCCAAGGACTGTTCAACAGCCTCGGTCACCGCTTGGATTTCGGCGCGCATGGGCGTGCTCCCGATCTGCAAGGGGGCCGCCCCGGAAAGCATCCAGGCGCGGCCACGTTGGAAAGGGGCTTATGTACTCCCGGACGGTGCCCGAGGCCAAGTCCCTTCCCGACATGGCCGCCCCCGGTTGCCGGGGACGCCCACGGACACGCACCACCTGTGCCCGGCCGCCGCGCGCCGTGTCCCCCAAGCCGGCGGATGCTGGCGCCGGCGATGAAGCGGCATGAGAACCTAACCCAAGGTCACGCTCTCCTGCCGCAAGCATCAGAACCGGTAGCCGACACCGACACCGAAGATCCACGGATCGATATCGACCTTGGCGTTCACCGGGCTGGCCAGACCGGCATTCACCTTCACATCCGTGTTCAGCCAGAGCTTCTTGACGTCGAAATTCAACGACCATTTGTCGTTCAGTTCGACATCGACACCGGCCTGGGCGGCCAGACCGAAGGAATTGTCATAGTCGATGCCCCTGGCGGCGCCGGGATCATCGCCGTAGAAAATCGTGTAGTTGACGCCTGCACCCACATAGGGGCTGATCTTGCCCTTGGGGTTGAGGTGATATTGCAGGGTCAGCGTCGGCGGCAGCAGCCAGACATCACCCAGATCGACCGACGCGCCCAGCGGCGAACCCTTGGCCACCACGTTATGCTGCGTGGTGGCCAGGATCAGTTCGGCGGCGATATTGTCGGTGAAGAAATAGCTGAAATCCAGTTCAGGCACGGTGGAACTGTCGACAGCGGCCTTGCCGGCGATCGCCGTGGTGCCCAGCTTCAGGTTGCTGCTTTCATCGGGCTGAACATAAATGACGCGGCCACGGACCAGCAGGTCACCGGCGGCCTTTTCGGCATGGGCCGGCACAGCGGCGGCGGCACCAATCGTCAACGCGGCGGCAAGCGCCGGCACAGCGAAATTCTTCATGGGAACAAGGCTCCTATATCATGTGCCGGGTGAATATTTCCCCCGACGTCCGGACGCTGTTTTCATGCGTCGCTTACAGGATTGACTTATAGGATACCGGATCGACTTCTTCCCTGACTTGGATCAATTCAAACAATGCGCTTAACAGCATTATTCGAATGGCTGAGGTGCCTGCCCCGCGCGACAGGCTGCCGGGGCCGGGCACGGCCATGAAAAAAGGCCGCACCGGTCAGAACGGGGGCGGCCCTCATAAAAACGGACAGGACGGGGAAGGGTCAGGAACCCTTCTTCTCCACCGGCGTGGCGTCGGCGGCCCGCCTTGTGCGCTGCCAGGCATCCAGGGTGCGGCGCAGGTTCGCGGCGGCTTCGCGCTGCAGGGCGGTACGGCCGGCGGCGGGGCTGTTGAAGGCGGTTTCCATCTCCTCCTGTGCGGCCAGACAGGCCTCATAGGAAAGAAGGGCGTTGCGGTCGCTGTCGATCTTGTCTGCCTGCCCGCTCTGGATGCCGCCATCAATGTGCGGCAAGGTGCAGGTGCCGGCGCTGGCGGCACTGGCGGACAACAGGGCGGTGAGCAGGACAAACAGGGATTTCACGGACATGCGGACACCCGCCAGAGGCTTGGACCCAAAGACTGACACATGGCCATTCCGGCCATCAGGGACCAAGCGTCGCATGAAATCATACGATGCGACAGTACCGAATGCATCGCAAAAGCATAGGGCGGTGGACAGGCGATAAATAGGCGGCAGTGCCGGAATTCTCACCCCTCGCCGGACCGGGTCCCCGCGGCACGCAGCGTCAGGGCCAGGGCCGACGCACTGTCACCGGCCTGGCGGGGAATGATGGTCAGGCCGGATGCGGCCTCCACTAGGCCGGCATGATCGGCTGGCCCCGGCCGGTCGGCCAGCAGAACATCCCAGGCCCCCGGTGCCTTGCGCAGCACCTGCACCGCCCGGCCCGGCGTGGGAACCAGCGTCACCTCGCAGCCATAGGTATCCAGTTCCAGGATCAGGGGATCGGCGTCGGCTGCCCCCGACACCATCAGCACGCGCACGGCGGCAGCGCGCGAAGAAGACGGGATCCGTTCAGCCAGCGCCATGGCCTGCCGCCCCGCATCCTGGATACGCCGCGCGAAATCACGCTGCTGTCCGTCGGGCAGGTCCGCCTCCAGAAACGAGGCAAAGCCCAGCAGGGCGTTCAAGGCATTGACCAGATCGTGGCGAAGCCCCCGCGGAAGGCCGTTGCCATCCACGTCGTCCGTTTTGCCGGCGGGATCAGCGGGCAAGACCCAGCTCCACGGCGCGCATGGCGGCCTGTGTGCGGTTCTTGGCGCCCAGCTTGCGGCACAGGCCGCGGATATGCAGCTTCACCGTCACCTCCTCCAGGTCAAGCGCGCGGGCGATCTCCTTGTTCGACTGCCCCTTCAGCAGGAAGTCCAGCACTTCGCGTTCACGTCGGGTGAAGGTACTGTTCAGGGCATTGCCGTCGGTCGCCATGGCGCTTTCGGGCAAATTGTCGGGCATGAAGGTTTCGCCCGCCGCCATGCGCTGCACCGCCTGCAACAGGATGCTGCCGGGCAGCGTCTTGGGCAGGAAACCCACAGCGCCATGCGCCATGGCCAGCCGGATATCCTCGTTCTTGGCCTCGCCCGACATCAGGGCGATCTTCAGCGACGGATAGCGTTCGCGCAGCCGTACAAGCCCGTTCAGACCGTTCATGCCCGGCATCCGCAGGTCCAGCAGCAGGATGTCGAAAGGCTGGCCATCGTCCAGGACTTTCAGTGCTTCGCTGACGGTGCCGACGCCTTGCACAAAAGTCCCCGGGGCCTCACGCTCGAAATGCGAGCGCAGGGCATCCCGCAGCAGATCATGGTCGTCGGCGATAAGCAGGCGCATGGTTTTTGCCCAGGGTGATCGTTAACGAAACCTATATTACAGCAACGCGCGATTGCGCATAGCCCCCTGATTGGGCCCTCGCCGGAAAGTGCGTCTATGGCCGCCACCCTGGGGCTGCGGCGGCTTGGCGCGGGCGCCATGCTGTTTTGTTTTGACTTGAAGGGAAGGCTGGGCTAACCATGCAAAAAGGTGAAAGGTGATGCCGTTCGCCGGGGTGCCCTGGTGCATCCTGCCTTGATCCGGTCGCCCCACGGCTTCCAGGGTCTTGATTGACGCAAGCCGGTTTGTCGGACCGGCTTCGACTGCGGCCATCGCCGGGATCGGCCTCCCCGGCCAGTCTGACACCACTCCCTCCCCCTGATCAGGTCAGTCCGCTGCGAAGTTCTGTACCTTCGGCCCCTTTCCGATTCCCCATCCGGACAGTTGGCCGTGATCCCGCCCCAATCGGGGCGCATCCCTGGGGGTACGCCCCCATCCCCGCAACCGGCCGCATGGCCGACCGAAGCCAGATCCGATGAATCTCCAGGAACTCAAGGCCAAAACCCCCGCCGAGCTGCTCGCCTTTGCTGAAGAGCTGCAGATCGAGAATGCCGGCACCCTGCGCAAGCAGGACATGATGTTCGCCATCCTGAAGCAGCTGGCCGACAATGATGTGCCGATCTATGGTGAAGGCGTGCTGGAGGTGCTGCCCGACGGGTTTGGCTTCCTGCGCTCACCCGAAGCCAATTATCTGCCCGGCCCTGACGATATCTATATCTCGCCCTCTCAGGTGAAGCGCTTCGGCCTGCGCACCGGCGACACGGTGGAAGGCCAGATCCGGGCGCCCAAGGATGGGGAGCGGTATTTCGCCCTTCTGAAGGTCAACACGATCAATTTTGACCATCCGGACAAGGTGCGCCACCGCATCAATTTCGACAATCTGACCCCGCTTTACCCCGATGAACGGCTGAAGCTGGAGGTGGAGGTCGATCATTCCGGCAAGGGCCGCAAGGACATGACCACCCGCGTCATCGACCTTGTCGCGCCCTTGGGCAAGGGCCAGCGCGCCCTGATCGTGGCGCCGCCGCGCACCGGTAAGACGGTGATGCTGCAGAATATCGCCCATTCCATCGCCACCAATCACCCGGAAGTCTATCTGATCGTCCTGTTGATCGATGAACGCCCGGAAGAAGTGACCGACATGGCCCGCTCCGTGCGGGGCGAGGTTGTGTCCTCCACCTTCGACGAACCCGCCACCCGCCATGTGCAGGTGACGGAAATGGTCCTGGAAAAGGCCAAGCGTCTGGTGGAACACAAGCGCGACGTCGTCATCCTGCTGGACAGCATCACCCGTCTGGGCCGTGCCTATAACACCGTCGTTCCCTCGTCGGGCAAGGTGCTGACCGGTGGTGTGGACGCCAACGCCCTGCAGCGCCCCAAGCGCTTCTTCGGCGCGGCGCGCAACATCGAGGAAGGCGGCTCGCTGACCATCATCGGCACCGCGCTCATCGACACCGGCTCCAAGATGGACGA
>JAIXTS010000173.1 GCA_027483805.1 Azospirillum sp.
CTTCTGCGGGCATTCCTGCAGGGCCGGCACCTTATCCCGGGCCACCAACGGAGCCCGCGGCTTGCGGATCAACTGACTGATCGTCGGCATGAACGCCCTTCGCCTTTTCTCATATCCCCTGAGAGGGGATGTCATTCCAAAACGGTCGCACCACCAACCCCATGACAACGGACGAAAAACGCCCGCATACGAAGCTGGAGGCTCCGTGCGGGAGAATCTCATGCGCCGTCCGAACAAGGACTCGGGTGCGGCTATCGACTGTTCCGGGAGGGTTCCTTGGAGCTGGCCTGCGTCCCTTGTAGGTAAGCGCGTGATGCCAACAGTGGGGACAGCGTCTAGACGCCACGAGGGCGGGCTACAGCCTGCCCCCCCGAAATAGGTTGGCGGACTATAGGGATGAGTCCCAACCCCGTCAAGCGCGACCCTAAGCGTTCCGCCCCGTTTCCCACGCATCCTGGCCCCCAGCCGCCCGCAGGGCTGGCGGCCTTGTCAGAGCATGGATGCGGCGGCCGGGCGACCGGTATCGTCTGGCGGTGTCAGCTCCACATCCTCATAGATCTCCGCCATGGGGAGGATGACGCCGACGCTGTCCAGGGTTATAGAACCTTCCAGACCGCGGATCGTTTCGACAATCCAACGGTCGCCATCGACCCGCCAGAGCAGGGCGCGGGCATCGTCCTGGTCCAGTTCCAGCACCTGCTGGATACCAACCGAGGCATAATCGTCACGCTTGCGGGCCATTTCACTGGCGGAATTGCTGGGCGAGAGTATCTCCACCGCCAACACCGGCGCGTCCGCCGTCCGCCGATCTGGCCCACACCGGACCAGCAGGTCGGGTGCGCGCACAGTCCAGCGCTTGTCGATGCGCAGCGCACTGCTGCTTTCAACAACACAGGGACGCCCGGCAGCCTTGAGGCGGTTCTTCAAGCCGGCGCCGACATTCACATCCATGCGTCCGTGACTGCGGGAAGGCGCCGACTGCGCCACCGGCCAGCCATCCACCAGCTCATAGCGCAGGTCATCGCCCGAGTCCCAGGCCAGGAACTCCTCAATGCTCATGCGGTTCAGCGTGGATTTCTTGACGGCGACGGCCATGGCGGCATCCAGGATGCAATGATCAGGCTCTACCATAGCCCGAATCGTGCAGCCACGCCATCGGTGCCGCTAATCGCCACCCCGCCATGCTTGCGGCCCCACTGGCTTGCGCGCGCGTGGGGCACTATATAGGCCGCTTGTTTTCAAGGACGCTTCCCCATGACCAAGCAGACCCATTCTCCCGCCGCCGCGCCTAAGGTCGGCATCGTCTCCCTCGGCTGCCCCAAGGCGCTGGTGGACAGTGAACGCATTCTGACCAAGCTGCGGTCGGAGGGGTATGAGATTTCCGGCTCCTATGACGGGGCCGATGTCGTGCTGGTTAATACCTGCGGCTTCCTGGACAGTGCCAAGGCCGAAAGCCTGGAGGCCATTGGCGAGGCCATCAAGGAAAACGGCAAGGTCATTGTCACGGGCTGTCTGGGCAAGGAAGAAAGCCTGATCCGGCAGAACCATCCCAACGTCCTGGCCGTCACCGGTCCGCACCAGTATGAGCAGGTGGTGAACGCGGTGCATGATGTGGTGCCGCCGCGCCATGATCCCTATCTGGATGTGGTGCCGCCCCAGGGTCTGCGCCTGACCCCCCGTCATTACGCTTACTTGAAGATTTCCGAGGGCTGCAACAATCGCTGCACCTTCTGCATCATCCCCTCCATCCGCGGTGACCTCGTCTCCCGCCCCGCCAACATGGTGCTGGCCGAGGCCGAGGCGCTGGTGAAGGCCGGCGTCAAGGAAATCCTGGTGGTCAGTCAGGACACGTCAGCCTATGGCATGGACACCCGCTATGCCGAAAGCAAGTGGAAGGGCCGTCAAGTCCGGGCCAAGTTCATCGACCTGGCACGCGAACTGGGCGACCTGGGCGCCTGGATTCGCCTGCACTATGTCTATCCCTATCCGCATGTGGACGAAGTCATCGGCCTGATGGCCGAGGGCAAGGTGCTGCCCTATCTGGACATCCCCTTCCAGCATGCGGCCCCCAACGTCCTGAAGGCCATGAAGCGTCCGGCGAACACCGACAAGGTGCTGGACCGGATCAAGATGTGGCGCCAGGGCTGCCCCGACCTGACGCTCCGCTCCACCTTCATCGTGGGATTCCCCGGGGAAACAGAGCAGGATTTCCAGTATCTGCTGGACTGGCTGACGGAAGCGCAGATCGACCGTCTGGGCTGCTTCAAGTATGAGCCGGTGGAAGGCGCGCCCGCCAATGAGCTGGCCGGCGCGGTCCCGAAAGAGGTTCAGGAAGAGCGCTGGAACCGCCTGATGGCGCATCAGCAGGAAATCAGCGCCAAGCGTTTCGCCGCCAAGATCGGCCGCGAGATGGATGTGCTGATCGACGAGGTGGACGAGGAAGGTGCCATCGGCCGGTCCTGGGCCGATGCACCGGAGATTGACGGTGCTGTCTATCTGAATGATGAATTCAAGGTGAAGCCCGGCGATATGGTCCGCGTGAAGATTGAAGAGGCGGATGAATATGACCTGTGGGGCAGCGTCATCCGCTGACCGCTTCAACGCCCTTTAACCAGACCATTGATTTTCCGGGCCGGTTTGTCCGATAGGTTGGCCAAACCTATCGGACAGGGGACAAGAATTGCAGGGCATCGACCTTTTCCTGGGCGCCCCGGCGCTAATCCAGGTGCATGCCATGCTGGCAGCCATCGCCATCATTCTGGGGGGCGTACAGTTGGCCGCCCCCAAGGGCACGCCCACCCACCGGCTGCTGGGCCGTGTCTGGGTGGCCAGCATGGCCATCGTGGCCCTGTCGTCCTTCTTTATCCATGAAATCCGGATGTTCGGGCCGTTCAGCGCCATCCACCTTCTGTCGGTGCTGACGCTGATCACGCTCTGGCAGGCCATCCGCCTGGTCCGGAAGGGCGACATTGTCCGGCACAAGAAGGCGATGATCCGGCTCTATGTGCTGGCCTTGCTGATCACCGGGGCCTTCACGCTGCTGCCCGGGCGTCTGATGTACCGGGTGTTCTTCGGAGGCTGATCACTCATCACCGATCCAGACCTTGGCGGCCAGCAGCCGCTGCGCCCCTTCGCGCAGTTCGTCATGCAGCCGGCGGACCTCCGTGACCACCCGCTCCTCCAACTGCTCCAGCTTGCGGCCACGATGGGCGTGCAGCACGGCACCCAGCGCCTTGGCGGTCCGGGCCAGCGGCGCAAATGACCGGCCCACCCCCAGCACCTCGTCCCGGTAATCGGGCTGAAGCACGTTGGGATACAGCCGGTCCATGCGGTCCAGCGCCAGGGTCAGCTGGGTACGGTTCATCAACCCCGCCTCAATTCCGAATGACCGGCCGCCAGCGCGGCGGCTTGGGGGCTCCCCCCTGCCCGTCATCAGGCGGCGGCACCAGGGTCCGGGCGGGGGTGGCCGGCGGTGCGGCGGGTACGGACGACCTGGCCGTCAGGGACCGCAGCCAGAAGATATGGGCGATGGCCACAGCCGCACCGATGGGAATGGGGGCCGCCACCAGCAGCATGGGGTTCTGCGCCGCGATGGCCGGCGCCTGCGGCAGGGCACGCAGTAACTCCCCCACAATGGATGCGGCACCCACACCGGACAGGGCTGCGAACAGCAGGCCCAACTTGCCCGACAAACGACCACCCACCATGACCCCTGCTCCCTGGCTCGACCTGATGCCGGCTATTTAGGCGGCGGCAGGTGGGCTTGCCAAGGGGGAAGGTTCAGCGGCTTACGGCAACCCGCTGCTTCACGGCGTCAATGTCGATACCCCCGGCCAACATCTTGGCCTCCGCTCGCGCCGCCACTGCTTGCGCAAAGGCGGCAAGGAACGGGTCATGCGCACAGGGCTTGTTCATCTTCCAATAGACCAGCTCATGCTCCACCGGTTGCCAGGTGGCAAGATCAGCCAGATTATGCTGGACCTGCACTTCCAGATGATCGAGAGCGCCGGCGAACTGGGCTTCCGGGGTCGCCCGATCCTCGAACTCTTCCCAGAGACCGCGGATTTCCTGCCCCAGATCGCCGGTCAGCATCCGCTCGATCGCCAGGATGGCCGCCTGTTCCCGCTGGCGCTTCATCGCCCGGCGGTCACCAGTTTCGAAAAACGGGATATCGCCCACCAGGGCCTCAACCAGATCGTGGACAAGAACCAGCTTCAGGCAGTGACCCAGGTCCGTTGGGCATGAGAGGTGCCGATGCAGAAGCATGGCCATCAGCGCCATCTGCCAGCAATGCTCAGCCACACTTTCTTGCCGACCATCGGACAGCCAGCTATGGCGCAGTTCCAGCTTCAGCCGTTCCGACAGCGTCAGGAAATCCAGGATACGGGGAATGGCGGCGATGGCGTCGGGGGGAAGAGACATGGTGCGGGCCCAGGATCAGGAGGGAAGTCTCCCGCTGTCCTGCACCCCAAGCCCCCCGGAAGACCACGCCTATTTCAGGCGTGGAGTAGCTCCAGCGGTGGCTGGTGCAGACCAGGCCGAATGGGAAGGTCCGGAAAATCACTGCACAGCCGTGCCGTTCCGCCATCAGCCAGCGGCAACCGTTCCCAGAGCATCATGACCGGCATGATCGGCAACGGTCCGTTTCGTCCATCGCCCGGCCAGAGCATCAGACTGTCCACCGCCCCGTCATGCCAGCCCAGATCACGCAGATGGGTCTCCGCCGCCTCAATCTCCAAGGTCGCAAACCGCCGCAGCCCCACGCCCAGCAGTTCTGCCGCGGACACACGCCATTCCCGTTCCCGTCCGGGCGACGCCGCCAGCAGCCGATGGGTGCGGTCACAGACCAGATGCACCGATGCCGTGGATTGGCGTACCAGTCGCGCCAAGGCCCGATCCAGCGCCGGCGTCCCTTCAACCCCCACCAGCCGCAGCAACTCCGCTGCCCGCGCTGGATCAGGGATCAGAATCCCCCGCTCCCAGCGCGACACGGTCGTCTGATCCACGCCAGCCATTTCAGCGAGATGGGCCTGCTTCATCTCACGCAGCCGGCGCAGGCGTTTCAGGCGGGTGCCAAAGGATGGGGGCATGGACATGGTCGGGTGCCTGGCTGGATCAGGATGAGCACATCTTGAACCGATAGGTGCCAGGTGAAAAGCCCGCCGCCTGTCAGGGCGTTAGTAAATGCCACCCAGAGCCCAAAAGTCCCGGCGCGTTTTCATCGACGCCTGAGAACGGAAAAGGGCCGCCCCATTGCCAGGGCGGCCCTTTCCTTCAAGCACTTAACGGCACCGAGATTACTCGGCCGCCGCTTCCGGCAGGGCCGGTGCGTCCCCGTCTTCGCCCATCTGCATGGCGCGGTCGCGCTCGGCAGCGATGGCCTTCAGACGGTTGACGACCGAGCCGGTACCGGCCGGGATCAGACGACCGACGATCACGTTCTCCTTCAGGCCTTCCAGATTGTCGACCTTGCCCTGGACAGCGGCTTCTGTCAGGACGCGGGTCGTCTCCTGGAACGACGCGGCGGAGATGAAGGAGCGGGTCTGCAGCGACGCCTTGGTGATGCCCTGCAGAACCGGCTTGCCGATCGCAAAACGCAGATCGACTTCGCCTTCCTTGATCCGCTGCTGAACCGTGCGGTTCTCCTGCTCGAACTCAACCCGATCAACCTGATCACCGATCAGCAGGGTGGTGTCACCCGGATCGGAAACCTCGATCTTCTGCAGCATCTGGCGGACGATCACTTCAATGTGCTTGTCGTTGATCTTCACGCCCTGCAGACGATAGACGTCCTGGATCTCATTGATCAGGTAGTTGGCCAGCGCCTCCACACCCATGACCGACAGGATGTCATGCGGCACCGGGCTGCCATCCATCAGGCTGTCGCCCTTCTGGACATAGTCGCCCTCCTGAACGGCAATATGCTTGCCCTTCGGGATCAGGTACTCGCGCTCTTCCCCCGTCTCGTCATTCTTCAC
>JAIXTS010000229.1 GCA_027483805.1 Azospirillum sp.
AATCGGTGAATTTGTTGTTCCGGGGGAAGCCGGTGGGCGGCATCTTGCCCTGGGTGCCGCGGAAGGCGATCCAGCCGGTCAAGTCCGGCATGGCGACAGTGCGGATCCGGCCTTCCGCCCCGCCCAGTTTCCAGGACAGGCCATCGGCCAGGTTGAAGCTTTTCACGTCGGCCAGGCTGGCATCCTTGTATTTCTGCAAGGCCACACCCTTGCCGCGCGCCATCAGCGGCAGTTCTTCCAGCTTGAAGACCAGAAGCTTGCGGTTATTGCCGATCACGGCCACCGCGTCCCCCTCCACCGGGATGACCAGGGAAGCGACCCCGCCATCCGACGGGTTCAGAACCTGCTTGCCGGCGCGTGTCTGGGCCACCACCTCGTCGGCTTCCACCTGGAAGCCCCGGCCATCGCTGCTGGCCACGATCAGTTTCTGCCCGGGCACATGCGGGAACAGGGCCACGATCTCTGCATCGCCGAAATCGGCCATCAGGCGCACAGGCTCGCCAAAGCCACGGCCACGCGGCAGCTTATCGGCGCCCAGCGTGTAGAATTTGCCGTTGGACGCGAAGACCAGCAGCTTGTCGGTTGTCTGTACCCGCAGGACAAAGCGTTCCTGGTCGCCATCCTTGTACTTGGCGTCCGCCACCTCCGCATGGGTCAGATGGCGGGACACGGCGCGAATCCAGCCCTTTTCCGACAGGAAGACGGTCAGCGGCTCGCGCTCGATCATCGCCTCGACCGGAACCACGATGTCGGCCGGCGCCTCACCCACTTCGGTGCGGCGCTCACCCAGCGCGGTGGAGCGGCCGAATTTCTTGTCCATCTGCTGCACTTCGGTGCGGATGGATTTCCAGCGTTTGCCCTCGTCGGCCAGCAGGTCGGTCAGCTTGGCCTTTTCAGCGGACAGCGCATCATGTTCTTTCTGGATTTCAAACTCTTCCAGGCGGCGCAAGGACCGCAGACGCATGTTCAAGATGGCTTCGGCCTGCACATCGGTCAGGGAGAAGGTGCGCATCAGGTCCTTCTTCGGCTCATCCTCCTCGCGGATGATGCGGATGACCTCGTCCAGGTTCAGATAGGCAATCAGGTAGCCGCCCAGCACCTCCAGCCGATGCTCGATCTCCCCCAGCCGATAGCGGGAGCGGCGGATCAGCACGTCCTGGCGGTGGGCCAGGAAGGCGTGCAGCACCTCATGCAGATTCATGACGCGCGGGATGGTGCCCCCATCCAGTACATTCATGTTCAGGCTGAAGCGGATTTCCAGGTCCGTGTTGCGGAACAGCTGTTCCATCAGCACGGCCGGATCGACATTCCGACTCTTCGGGATGAGGATCAGGCGGATATCCTCCGCCGACTCATCCCGTACATCATCCAGCAGCGGCAGTTTGCGTTCGGCCAGCAATTCCGCGATCTTTTCCACCAGGCGGGATTTCTGAACCTGATAGGGAATTTCGGTGACCACGACCTGCCAGGTGCCCTGGCCCAACGCCTCCTTGGTCCAGCGGGCGCGCAGGCGGAAGGCGCCGCGGCCGGTGCGGTAGGCCTCGATAATGTTGGCGCGCGGTTCCACCAGCATGCCGCCGGTGGGGAAATCAGGCCCGCGCACCCAGCTGACCAGTTCGTCCACCGTCACCGGCCGACGTTTTTCCGGGGCGGGCAGCAGCTCGCGTTCGATGATCAGGTTCAGGGCGCCGCAGATTTCGCCGACATTATGCGGCGGAATGCTGGTCGCCATGCCGACAGCGATACCGGCCGAGCCATTGGCCAGCAGGTTGGGGAAAGCCGCCGGCAGCACCACCGGTTCCTGCCCGTCACCATCATAGGTGGGGCGGAAATCGGTCGCATCCTCGTCCAGACCCTGCATCAGGGCCTTGGCCACCTCCGTCAGCTTGGCTTCGGTATATCGCATGGCAGCGGCGTTATCGCCGTCGATATTGCCGAAATTGCCCTGCCCCTCCACCAGCGGATAGCGGCTGGCGAAATCCTGCGCCAGACGGACCAGCGCGTCATAGACCGACTGGTCCCCATGGGGGTGGAACTTACCGATGACGTCGCCGACCACGCGGGCCGATTTCTTCGGCATGGTGTTAGGGTCCAGCTTCAGCTGGCTCATGGCGAAAAGGATGCGCCGATGCACCGGCTTCAACCCGTCGCGCACATCCGGCAGCGAACGGGAGACGATGGTGGAGAGCGCGTAGGACAGGTAACGTTCGCCCAATGCTTCGGCGAGGCGCTTGTCCAGGATTTCAAAGGCGGCGTCGGTCATGCCCTATCCATACCAGATGCGGTAGGGCCATGGGTACTGGCTTCTATACTGGCCATTGGGGATAAGGGCTAGGGCTGGCGGCCTGCATAGAGCAGGCGTTCGATGATGACCTGCTTCAGCTCGCGGAAGACTTCCTCCCTCTCCTTCAGGGAGGATGGGTCACGCTCCGTCGCCGCATGGCCGAAAGAATCTGGGCGCCTAGCCACGCGGGATCGGCGTCGGCGAAGGGGCCGAGGTCGGTATCGTCGATGTCGGTGGCTGGTGTTCCGTCCATGGCACGCCGCCTCACAAGAGTTGACGACAAAAGGATACATCACGTGCCGCCCCTGTCACTCCACCCCCGCCAGGGGGAGAGCGTGCGTGCGGGCATAGCGTTCCACGAACCGCGCCCTTGCCGCGGGCACCTCCGCATGGCGCTGGGCAAAGGCGCTGCGGTCCAGGAAATGGCCGGTCAGGGTCAGCCCCTGCCAAACCTCTGCCGGGCCGCCGTTGGACAGGCCCAGCAGGAAGGGCGGCAGGGGCAGCAGCTTGTCCTTGTAGGGCTCCGCCGCCGATGCGCTGACGGCGCGGCCCGTGCGCGGACTGACATGGGACAGGCCGTCATTACCGGCGAACAGCGCGGCCGCCGCCCGTCCGCTGACCGCGCAGCGCGACAGGTCGAGGCCGAATCCGGCCTCTTCCAGCAGTCCCAGTTCCCAGCGCACATAGATTTCCGCCCAGACCTCCGTCGACAGAGCGTCGAACAGAGCCAGGGTGGCGTCGAACAGGCCGGGATGCGGCTCCCGGTCAGCCAGAAGCCCGTCGATCAGGGCGCAGGCCGATGCCAGACAGGCCAGTCGCAGCGGATCGTCCAGCAACGGAGCCGCATAGGCCCGTTCCATCTCCAGCGACCAGGTGCCCAACTGGTCCGCCAACCGTGCCCGCCAGCCCGCGGCCAGCAGGTTTCCCGGTTCCAGCAAGGCGCGATGACGTGCCGATTGCCCGCCATGCAGCAAACCCGCATGCCGTCCATGATCACGGGTCAGCAGCAAGGCCAAAGCCGCCGTTTCCCCATACGGGCGTGCGGATAAAAGGATCGCTTGGTCATTCCAGTCCATGGAACCAAGTCTAGTATAAATAACATTGGGTCGTTAAGGGGCATGGCCTCGCCTCACGAAAGTGGTATAGAGTCCGCTTGCCACGTCTTTCCATTGCTGACCGGCCGATCTTGCCCCACCCCCCGCCCGATGACCAACTTGCCCGGCGTTACATGCTGGCGGGACTTTCCAGCGGCGAGGCTGTCTGGGACTGGGACCTGGGTGCCGACACGCTGTTCCTGTCGCCGGGATTCCGGGACCATTTGGGACTGCCTGCGGATGGTGGCACGGTATGCCCACGCGACTGGTTCGACCGGGTTCATTCCGACGATCTGCAATGGCTAAATGCCACACTGCGCCGCCGCCAGGATATCGGAGGCCGGCAATTCGTCATCGAACACCGGGTCAGGAACGGTCGCGGCGATTGGACCTGGCTGCTGGTTCGCGGGGCAGCGGTGGCCGACAGCGCCGGTATCGTCACCCGCGTAATCGGGACCGCCGCCGACATCACGGAACGCAAGGAAGCCGAGGAAAGACTGCGGGTCAGCGAACAGCGTCTGGCGCTGGCCGCCGCGGCCACCAATGACGGGCTGTATGACTGGGACCTGCGCACCGACCGCATCTATTACGCCCCGCGCTGGTGGGCGCTGATCGGCCTGTTGCCCGAGGAAGAAGCGAACGGGCCGGAAGAATGGCTTACCCGCGTGCATCCGGAGGATCTGATCTGGCTGCAGGCGACGCTGGACGCGCAGATGTCGGCCGGGGGCAAGCCGTTCCAGATCGAATACCGCATCCAGCATGGTCGCGGCGGCTGGCGCTGGATGTTGTGCCGGGGCATCGCCGTGATGGATGCCAGCGGGGAGCCGGTGCGCCTGGTCGGATCACAATCCGATATCACCGATCGCAAGGTGGCCGAGGAACAGCTGCGAATCAGCGAGGAACGTTATGCGCTGGCGGCGCAGGGCGCCAATGACGGGCTGTGGGATTGGCAAGTACCGGAGGGGGAAGTCTATTACTCCCCACGCTGGTCCGACATGCTGGGCCTGGCCGGTGGCGAATGGGTCGGCACCGTGGAGGACTGGTTTGCCCTGGTCCATGCCAGCGACCTGCCCGGCCTGCGGGCCGCCTTCGAGCTGCATCTGTCAGGGCGGCTGGACCATCTGGAACATGAGGTCCGCATCCGCCACGCCAGCGGGGCGGAACTGTGGGTGCTGATCCGGGGGGTGGCCATCCGCGACGCCTTGGGCGACGCCATCCGCATGGCCGGGTCGATGACCGACATCACGGACCGCAAACGCGCCGAACAGCAGATCCTGTTCGACGCCTTCCATGACGGCTTGACCGGCCTGCCCAACCGTTCACTGCTGATGGACCGCATCGGTCAGACCATCGACCGCCGCCGCCGTCCCGACGACCCGCCCTGCGCCGTGATCCTGTTCGATCTGGATCATTTCAAGACCGTCAATGACAGTCTGGGGCCTAATGTCGGGGACGAGGTGCTGCGCATCCTGGCCAAGCGCCTGGAGGACCAGCGGCGGGCCGGCGATACCATCGCCCGGATATCAGCGGACGAGTTCGGCGTGCTGATGGATGGTGTCGTGGATGTAAAGGCCGCCATGACAGCGGCGCAGCGGCTGGCCAGCGTCATCGCGGACCCGATCCGCCTGCCCGGCATGCGAGAGGAACTGGTGATGACGGCGTCAGGCGGCATCGCCATGTCGCACACCGGCTATGGTCAGGCCGCCGACATGCTGCGCGATGCCAGCCTGGCCATGTTCCGTGCCAAGGGAGCGGGCCGCAACCGGGTCGAAGTGTTCGACGATGCCCTGCGTGCGCGCGCCATGTCGCGCCTGCGCACCGAAGCCGATCTGCGCCTGGCCGCCGACCGGCATCAGCTGACCCTGTTCTATCAGCCCATCGTGCGCCTGTCGGACCAGTCCATCGCCGGGTTCGAGGCGCTGATCCGCTGGATGCATCCCGAACGCGGCATGATCTCGCCCGCCGAATTTGTACCGCTGGCCGAGGATACGGGCCTGATCCTGCAGATCGGCCGCTGGGCGATGCAGGAGGCGGCGGAGCAACTGGCCCTCTGGCAGAAGAGCCATGACAGCGGTCTGTTCATGAGCGTCAATGTGTCGGGGCGGCAGATGCTGGACGATGACATGGTGGATTGCGTGCGCCATGTGCTGGCCGACACCGGCATCGCGCCGGACACGCTGAAGCTGGAGATCACGGAAAGCCTGTTGATGGACGATCCGGGCCGGGCCGTTTCCATGATGCAGCAGATCCGGGGACTGGGCGTCCATCTGTCGCTGGATGATTTCGGCACCGGTTATTCTTCGTTGTCCTATCTTCACCGCTATCCGGTCAATTCGCTGAAGATCGATCGCGCCTTCATCAGCGGGGCCGGCAATGGTGACCGGCGGGAGGAAATCCCGCGCATCATCCTGCTGCTGGCCAAGAGCCTGGACCTGGATGTGGTGGCCGAAGGCATCGAAAGCCCGGCGGAAGTATCCTTCCTGCGCGGCCTGGAATGCCGGTACGGGCAGGGCTACTACTTCTCCCGCCCCATGCCGGCGGACGCGGCGGAGAAACTGCTGGCCCTGCCATTGCTGCCGGGGACAAACCCGGTCATTTGATCGGGTTAGGTCCGGGAAAGGCCGCGCGCAGGGCCGGCAGGGCGGCGGGATGATAGATCGAATGGTGCCGCTCCCCCGGAAAATCCTGGAAGTCCCAGGTCAGACCGGCGGGCGGGTTGGCCTTCAGCGCCGCTATCACCCGATCCAGCCCGCCGCGCATGCCCCCGCCTTCATTGCCGATGGCCAGATGCAGGCTGCGCTTACCGGGTTTCTGCGCCGTCAGAAGGTCGGCCGCCTGATAGGACAAGGCCTCCTTGTTCCACCACATCGACGGGCTGATCGCGATATAATGGGTGAACAGGTCAGGCTGGCGCAGAAACGTTTCCAGAATGAACAGGCCGGCCAGGCTTTCGCCGATCACCCCGGTTTCGGGGCTGGTTCGGAAATTCCGGTCGATATGGGGCTTCAGTTCCTCCGCCAGGAAAAGGCGGAATTTGTCGGCGCCGCCATGGGTCGGCAATTCCTTGATATCCAGCGGGTCCTGCGAGGGGGAGGTGAGGTCGCGCTTGCGGTCGGTCCCCTCAATCCCGACCAGGATCACTTCGCGGGTCACGCCGTTCAGATCACCCAATTGCACCAGACCCGCGATATGGAACCAATCCTCCCTGGTGCCACCATCGATCAGATAAAGGACGGGGTAGCTGCGCTTGCCATCGGCGTAGGAGGCAGGAAGCAGCACATTGATGCGCCGATGTTCTTTCAGTAGGGCAGAGTCCAGGCTGTAGCTGGTCCCGAATTGGATCGCCTCACCGGCCCCCAGGCCGGGGACCTCCGCCGCCTGGACCGAAAGCGGGGCAAAAAGGCAGGCCGCCAGGAGGGCCGGGACCAGCAGATTCTTCATTTCACGTCCTGGATTGCAGCGATTTCCGCCGCCAGCGCATGCCACAGCCGATCGGCCAGGGGGGCCAGTTCATCGCCGCCATAGGCGGCATGCAGACCGCATCCCCAGACAGGGCCCGGCCAGGCCGGATCGTCCCGCCGCCGCGCAACCACATGCATATGCAACTGCGAAACGACATTGCCCAGCGCGCCGGTATTAATCTTGTCCGGCTGGAACAGCCTTTCCAGCACGCGGGCAGCGGCCGAGGTCTCCTGCGTCAGCAACATCTGGTCGGCAGGCGACAGACGGTGGATTTCCACGGTCGCCGCCCGGCGCGGCACCAGGATCAGCCAGGGGAACAGCCGGTTGCGCATCAGCAGCACGCGCGACAGGGGCCCGTCACCCAGCGTGACGGTATCCGCCGCCAGACGTTCATCCAGATCGAAGCCGGTTTCCATCGCCATCCCCTGCCCTGTCTTCCTGCCCGATCTATACCAAGAGGGGCCGCCTGCGCTATGCTCCTATCCGGTACGACGGATCGTCATTGCACTTTCCACAAAAATAACAGAAACGGCTGCCAGAGATTGACCCGCCGCCATTCCTGGCGGCCGGTGTTCCAGGGGCAAGACAGGAACGATGGGCAAGATTTTGAAAATGCGGGCATCGGCATGGTTGGTGCTGGTGCTGCTGGTGTTGGGCAATATCGGGGCCTGGGCCCTGTCCAACCGGCCGACCACGCCCGAGAAGCTGTGGTCCGGCACGATTTCCGGCGTCGCCTTCAGCCCCTATCAGGAACATCAGAACCCGCAGGATGGCCGCCACCCGAGCCGAGCCGATATCGAGCGCGATATCGGGGTCGTCGCCCCCTATGTCCGCTCCATCCGCACCTACACGGCCACTGACGGGCTGGAGGTGATACCGGAACTGGCGGCCAGACTTGATCTGGACGTGACGGCCGGCGCATGGATTTCCGGCGATCTGGGCAAGAATGAGCAGGAGATCAACAGCCTTGTCCGCCTGACGCGCGCCAACAAAAATGTGACGCGCGTCATGGTCGGCAATGAGGTGATGTATCGCGGCGACCTGGAGGTGGAGGCGCTGATCGACTATATCCAGCGCGTGAAGCGGCAGATGGATGTGCCCGTCTCCACCGCCGAGCCGCCCTATGTCTGGATCAAGTATCCCGAACTGGCGCAGGCGGTCGATTACATCACCATCCACCTGCTGCCCTATTGGGAGAAGGTGCCCATCGAACAGGCCATGGACCAGGTGCGCCGCGGCTATGACGAGGTGCGCGCCAAGTATCCCGACAAACATATCCTGATCGGCGAGGCCGGCTGGCCGTCCGACGGCCCCTATCGCGGCGGCTCACAGGCCAGCCTGGTCAACCAGGCCCAGTTCATCCGCAACTTCCTGAACCTGGCCGGTGAGAACCGCTGGGACTATTACATCATGGAAGGGTTCGACCAGCCCTGGAAGCGGGAGATCGGCGGCGAGGCGGAGGCCAA
>JAIXTS010000265.1 GCA_027483805.1 Azospirillum sp.
CCCAACGCGTCATACGTGTTGGTGAAGCTGTTCTGCTGGGAACCGATCATGGTGTCGGGCAGCATCGGCGGCTGCTTGTCGAACAGGTTGGTGACACCGGCCGACACGGCGACACCCTCGACAACCTCGTACGAACCGGACAGATCGAACAGGTTGTAGGAACCCACCTTCGGATAGACCAGGGTGGTGGGGTTCGTGCCGAACAGGATGGCATCGTTCTTCCACGAACCGATATAGTTCCACTGCAAAGAGGCCGTCATCGGGCCGCTCTGGTAGGTGAAGGTCGTGGTGGCCTTCCATTCCGGGATCGGCTCGCCGCAGATGTTGGGACCACCATAGCCCGCGCACTTGTAAATCGTGCCATTGACGGCCGGCTGGACATTCAGCTTGTCACGATAGGACACGTCGGTCTTGATGCGGTACTGGCCCTCACCCGCGATGGCCAGGCTCTCAGGCAGGTCCTGGTGCCAGACCAGACCCAGATCCACGCCCGAGGTCTTCAGACCGGCATTATTGACGGTCGGGACCTGGACGACAGCCAGATAGCCGTCACCCGTACGGGAAATGGCCTGGCAGGTGGAGCTTTGCAGGTTCTTGTTCACGAAACAGTCGCGAACCACACCGGCAGCACCACCGCCAAAGCCGCCAATCTGGTCATCCAGCTTGATCTGCCACCAGTCCAGCGTGGCGGACAGTTCCGGCAGGAAGGACGGGGTGAACACCGCGCCGATGGTCCAGGTCTTGGACTGTTCCTCGGTCAGCTCGAAACCGGCCACGGCGGCACCCTGGCTCAGCTGCTGATACTGGGTCGGACGGGCATTGTTGAAGGCGGTGGTACCGACGCTGCCTGCCGGAACACCCTGAGTGATACAGAAGGCACGGTCAAAATTGGTGGCGGTGGACAGCAGGCAGGGATCGACCGTGGAGTTCAGGGTCGGGAAACCGACAGCACCGCCCTGGAACAGTTCCAGCACGTTCGGCGCGCGGGTCGCGGCCTGGAACTCTGCCCGCAAGCTCACATCCTTCACCGGCGACCAGCCCATGCCGGCCTTCCAGCTTTCAACCGAGCCGACGGAAGAATAGTCGGAGTAACGGAAAGCGGCGGTGGCCGACAGGTTCTCAAAGAACGGCTGATCAGTGACCAGCGGCACATAGGTCTCCGCAAAGCCTTCCCAGACATCGAACGAGCCGGAGGTCGACAGGGCGGGGTTGAAGCCCAGAATGTCGCCCGTGCGGATGCTGTCATCCACGCGGTCGAAATACTTGTTCTTGCGCCATTCGCCACCGAAAGCCACGCTGACGGCACCGGCGGGCAGATCGAACAGGTCGCCATTGATGGCGCCGTTCCACACCTGCTGTTCAAATTCCTGAACGCGATTGGTGTCGGTGCGGATATAGTTGGCGGCACCCTCGCTGATACGGCCGGGGCCAAAAATGTCGATGGGCACGCAACCCTGGGCGCGGGCCGTGGCATCCACGCAGATGGCGTTGCCGGCGGAATCACGCGTGGCATTCAGCGCCTGACGCAGGCGGGCCGAGGAGACGTCGTTGCGTACAATCACGTCACGGGTGACGCGACCGAACGTAAAATAGGTATCATAGCGGAAGCTGCCGATCAGGTCGCCCTTGATGCCGGTCGTGCTGTTGAAGGCGTTCTGATTGTTATCCTGCTCGCGGGGGCCCAACTCCATCATACGGCGGGACAGGGCATTCGCCGTGGTGATGGAGGCGTAGTCATTGGCGGTGAAGCCAACCGGCGCCACAAAGGTCGGGTCGGCAGAAGCCGGATACAGGGTGCGCAGCTGCGCCACCGTCTGGGCGGTCAGCAGCGGGTTGGTCAGGTTGATACGGATGGGCGGCACGCCCGGACGCGGCTGGGGGATCACGGCCGGCGTTTCGGCCAGCTGCAACGGCACGCGGTTGCTCACATAGTTGAACTCTTCATAAATCTGGAAATTTTCATTGAACTCATGATTACCCAGCACGAAGAGCGACAGACGCTCCTGCGGAACGCGCAGATAGTTCACGGGCGAGAAATTATACAGGTCGCCGGCGCTGGTGGCCGTACGGGTGCTATCATAGGGGCGCGGCACGCCGTTGCGGTCCCAGGTCAGGACCGTGGTACCACGGGCCAGACGCGCGCCCGGCGACGTCGATGACCCGCTATACAGGATGGTGGGCACGCCGTTGACGACACCTTCGGTGATCGCCTGCTTGGAATAATCACGGTCACCGGCCATCACCTCGTCACGCTTGTTGTATTCAGCGAACAGGGTGACGTTGGAGCGGCCATCGTCAGAACCGGTACCGATGGTCAGGTTGACATTGCGCTCCTTGCCATCACCTTCCTTGGTGATACCGAAGCGCGAGCTGACCTTGGCGCCACGGAAATCATCTTGCAGGACAAAGTTGACAACACCGGCGATGGCGTCCGACCCGTACACGGCCGAGGCGCCGCCCGTCAGGACCTGCACCTGCTTGATCAGCGAGGCCGGGACGTTGTTCAGTTCACCCTGCCGGTGCCGTTGGTGGGGATGTAGCGGCGGCCATTGACCAGCACCAGGGTGCGGGCCGCACCGATACCGCGCAGGTCAACCGTGGCCGAACCGTTACCACCATTGTTGGAGAACGCACCCAGCGCCGGGATGATCTGCGGCAGTTCGTTCAGCACGCTGTCCACGGTGGCGGCACCAGCCTGCTCAAAGGCGGCGGAATCCACGACCGTAACAGGGCTGGAGCTGGTCAGTTCCGGACGCGCAATACGCGAACCGGTCACCACGATTTCTTCAAGCTGCAATTCCTGCGCGCCGGCCATACCGGTAGCGGCGGCACCCACCGCAGCGCCCA